>NYUL01000053.1 GCA_002684055.1 Gammaproteobacteria bacterium | reverse complement strand
GGCGAACAGCTAGATCTTGTAATTTCTTGTGCAAAAAAACTAGATTTGAACACTATAAAATTTTTTGAACACCTGAACATTGCTAAAACCGGGATCATCTATGATATAAATTATTCAAACCAAACAAATGCATTGTTTTCTGAGCTTTTGTTGGTTGAGGAAGGGAACCTATATAATGGTATTGGTATGTTGGTAGAGCAGGCTGCTGAGTCATTTAGTCTTTGGTTTGATATGCGTCCCAAAACAGAGGAAATTAAACAAAAAATCAATGAAGGGCTATAAATTCATAGCTGGAGCAGTATGTCCTTCTTGTGGGGACTTAGATTCCATTATGCTAAAAAATGATGATTCGGAGATTAAATGCATTGCTTGTAACTACTTTAAAATGAAAGATGACGAGTTTGATAAATCTGGAACAAAAATAATAGAATCTATAAAGATAATAAACGACTAAAAAACCACATATTACTGTCGTTTATTACTCGACATTAACAGTATTTATAGTAGTATATGGCGTACATGAAGAACAAGCTCTGGGCACTTATTCTTTACCCTGTATCACTTTTTACATCTGCTGACTGGTTAGATGTAAATATGCCAGTAGGCGTAACCGATATTAGTAAGGAAGTTTTTGGATTACATATGGCAATTTTCATTGTCGTTGTAGTTATTGGTATCATTGTATTCGGTGTTTTGTTTTGGTCCATGTGGAAATACAGAAGATCTAACCATAAAACCCCTGCAACATTTACCGAAAACCATACTGTAGAAATTCTTTGGACCATTATCCCCACATTAATTTTAATTGCTATGGCTGTTCCAGCTTCTGTCACACTAAAAAAGATATATGAGCATGAAGCAGAGGAAGGCGGCATAGACATACAAGTAGTGGGCTGGCAATGGAAGTGGCAGTACAAATACTTGGATGAGCAAGTAGGAAATAAACCACTTAGCTTTTTTTCTAATCTTACGACCCCACCAGACCAATATGAATTTAATAGAGTCGAAAAGACAGAAAATTATTTATTGGAAGTAGACGAGCCAGTTGTAATACCTATTGATACTCCAGTAAGGTTTCTTATAACAAGCAATGATGTAATCCATTCATGGTACATGAGTGATTTTGCTGTAAAGCAAGACGCAATTCCAGGCTTCATAAATGTTGCAAAAACAAAAGTTAATGTTCCTGGAATTTACAGAGGCAACTGCACAGAACTATGCGGCGAAAGACATGCATATATGCCGATTGTTGTTAAGGCTGTCACACAAGAAGAGTACGAGTTGTGGCTACAAGAGAAAAGAGATCTTGCTGAGCAAGTTGCCTATTTAACTGAAAAGGATTGGACCTCAGAAGAGCTTTTAGCCACAGGTGAAGAGATTTATGAAACAAGATGCGCGGCGTGTCATCAGGCCAATGGCGCTGGTATTGCAGGTTTTTACCCGGCTCTAGCAGGCAGTGGTGTTGTAATGAACGACAAAGCAAAACAAATTGAAATATTAATGGAAGGTATAAGAGGAAGTCAGATGCAATCGTTTGCTGAACAGTTAAATGAAGTTGAAATGGCTTCGGTTATTACTTTCACAAGATTAGCATGGGGAAATGATAGGTCCGGTGACGGAGAGATTGTTATACCAAAGGATATAGTTGAGTACAAAGAGAAAAGTTTATAGGAGAAAAATATGAGCGCAGTAGTTGAAAATCACGACCATCACGATGATCATCATGGCCCTAGAAAAGGCATAATGAGATGGTTAACAACAACCAATCATAAAGATATTGGTACTTTATATTTGTGGTTTAGTTTTGCAGCATTTCTGTTGGGCGGCGCATTCGCGATGGGAATCAGAGCAGAGTTATTTGAGCCTGGTTTGCAATTAATGGATCCAATCAGATACAACCAGCTAGTTACAATGCATGGTTTGATAATGATTTTCGGAGGAGTAATGCCTGCATTTGTAGGTCTTGCCAACTGGCTAATACCTTTGCAAATAGGTGCACCGGATATGGCTATGCCTCGTATGAACAACCTTAGCTTTTGGTTGCTACCAACTGCATTTGCAATACTTTTATCAACAGCTTTCATGGAAGGCGGTATGCCAGGGTTTGGTTGGACTTTTTATGCACCTTTATCAACCAACTATCCTAATGTTGCTTACTTTGTTTTTGCAATTCACATTATGGGGGCCTCTTCTATCATGGGTTCTATTAACGTAGTAGTTACCATTATGAACATGAGAGCGCCAGGTATGACGCTTATGAAAATGCCATTATTTGTATGGTCATGGTTAATAACAGCATACTTATTAATTGCAGTTATGCCTGTATTGGCTGGCGCAGTAACCATGTTATTGATGGATGCTTACTTTGGTACATCTTTCTTTGATGCTGCAGGCGGCGGGGACCCAGTGTTATTCCAGCATGTTTTTTGGTTTTTTGGGCATCCTGAGGTTTACATAATGATTCTTCCAGCATTTGGTATAACATCACACATAATTTCTACCTTCTCTAGAAAACCACTATTTGGACACGCTTCAATGGTTTATGCGATGGTATCTATTGCTGTATTATCGTTTGTTGTTTGGGCTCACCATATGTTTACTGTAGGTATGCCATTGGTGGCTGAATTATTCTTTATGTGGGCAACTATGTTGATAGCGATACCTACTGGCGTAAAAGTCTTCAACTGGTGTGCGACGATTTTTAAAGGCTCAATTACATATGAAACACCAATGTTATTTGCTATCGCCTTTGTAGTTCTTTTCACAATTGGTGGTTTCTCTGGGCTGATGCTTGCTATCACGCCTGCTGACTTTCAGTACCACGACACTTATTTTGTCGTAGCACACTTTCACTATGTTTTAGTGCCTGGTGCAGTATTCTCAATAATGGCTGCTGTTTATTACTGGTTGCCAAAATGGACAGGAAATATGTATGACGAAAAGATGGGGAAATTACATTTTTGGCTTTCCTTTATTGGTGTAAATATTACATTNTTTCCTCAACACTTNGTTGGNCTNGCTGGAATGCCAAGACGATATGCTGACTANGCCTTGCAGTTTGCNGAATGGAATGCTGTTTCATCAGTAGGAGCATTTTTATTTGGTTTATCGCANNTNTTGTTTTTATATATAGTTGTTAAAACAGTTTTTGCTGGAAAAAAAGCAACACCACAGGTCTGGGATGGCGCAGATGGTTTGGAATGGACAGTAGATTCGCCAGCACCGTATCATACTTTTGAAGTGCCACCAAAGATTAATGGCTAAAGGACCACTACAAAACAAAATCTTTTTGTCCCTCCTGGGGGCAGTTGCCTTTATGTTCCTTTTTTCTTTCATGCTAGTCCCTTTGTACAATGTATTTTGTGAAGTTACTGGTTTAAATGGAAAAATATATGGCCCATCTGATTTTTTTAAAAAAAATAATGAGACCTACGAAAGACAAGTAAATATTAGATTTTTAAGCACAGTGAACGGCTCTGCTCCAGTTACATTTTATCCAACAGAAGCAAATATTGAGGTAATGACTGACAAGGTAAGCAAAACCTCTTATGTGGCGACAAACAACACCAACAAAACCTTGACTCTATCAATTGTCCCATCAGTTTCTCCTGGCTTAGCGGCAGACAATATTAAGAAAATACAATGCTTTTGTTTTAGTGAGCAAACCTTAGGCCCTTACGAAACTCAAGAATGGCCAATTAGGTTTTATGTAGATTCTGAGCTTACTGAAAATGTAAATGACGTTTATTTATCATATACTTTGTTTGAAAAAGAAAGAGAGGAAGCAGTAGCTGTAAATCATGAACACTGAAACATCAGGACATCAAAAATATTACGTACCAGAAAGCAGCTCAATACCTATAGTTTTTGCATTTGCAATGTTATTTTTCGGGGTTGGCGCAGCTGATGCAGTAATGGGGAAAGGCACCACATTGCTGTTTATGGGCATCATAGCAGTTGTATCTACCATGGCTTATTGGTGGTCAGTTGTTATTAGAGAATCTCAGGCTGGATTAGACACGCCTCAGCTTAATACCTCGTATGTATATGGTATGGCATGGTTTATTTTTTCAGAAGTAATGTTTTTTGCTGCATTTTTCGGCGCTCTATTTTATATAAGAACATTTTCAATTAGTTGGCTTGGGGGCGAAGGTCCAACAGCAAAAGGGTTGGCAGGAGACTTGTTGTGGCCTAATTTTGAAGCTACATGGCCGCCAATGATTACACCTGAAGAGAGCCTTATGGGTGACCAAGCAGTAACGAAAGGACCTGATGAAAATATGTACCTACACAGCATTAGAGATATAGGCACATGGCTGCCCCTATATAACACCGTTGTCTTACTTACTTCTAGCGCAACAGTTCATTTTGCACATATGGCACTTAAAGATAACAATAGAAAAAGATTCAATTTTTGGCTTGGCATAACAGTAACTCTTGCTTTCATATTTGTAATTTTGCAAGCAGTTGAGTACTACGAAGCATATAGTCATTTGGGCCTAACCTTGAATACTGGTGTATACGGAACCACCTTTTTCATGCTCACGGGCTTTCATGGTATGCACGTCTTGATTGGTGGTATCTTTTTGGCTACACAGTTAACTAGGTCTGCAGGCTTCAGTCACTTTACCGATAAAGAACATTTTGGTTTTGAGGCAGCTTCCTGGTATTGGCACTTTGTTGATGTGGTCTGGGTGTGTTTGTTTCTATTCGTTTATATTCTTTAACCCCAGGGCGCTACATTGCCTAACTGGCCTGTTGAAATACCATATATTATGAGAACCAATATAATTGCACCTAGTGTTACCCTAAAACCAAGACCGTATAGAATGCGTTTTTTGCTGGGATCACCCCTATCAACGAAAAGAAAAACAAGACTTGAACCCAAGCTTATTAAAACCATTATAAGTAAAATAAAGATGATAGTTTTTAACACGAGGATATTAAAACATTGAATAGCTTCAAATCAAAGATATTAATTTTTGCTGTAATTTTTACACCTATTACTTTAAGTCTTGGTTTTTGGCAGATAGACAGGGCTGAAGAAAAAAAAGAAATAATAGCGAACTATGACAAGCTTTTAACCTCAGAACCTATAGATCTTCAAAAGAAGAGTGATTATCAAAATTGGCAGCCTATTAAAACAACAGGAGTCTTTAGAGAAACTGTTATTTTTGAAGATAATGCAATCTTGAATGGCCGTGCTGGCTTTAAGATTTACCAACTTTTTGAAAATGCAGATGGTGCTTTTATTTTTGTACACAGAGGGTTTATTGAGAGAAATATGATTAAAAATAACCTTCCATTTATAGATTTGCCAAAAGGCAAGCAAGCACTGAGTGGCAGCGCTCTAATAAAGGAAAACAATTCATTTGTGAAAGACATACAAGAATCGGACATTAGGATTATTCAAGAATTCAATACAGAAAGCTTGATTAATAAGTTTCCTGTATTGAAAGATAGGTATTTGCACCCATTTTTATTTAACCTAGACATTAGAGATGAAAAAAAATTTCTAGCTATAGAAAAACCAGTTAATATGGCGGCAAGCAAACACATTGGCTATGCCATTCAATGGTTTGGGTTGTGCGCAGCATTAATAATATTAACAATTTACGCATTTAGGAGAAAAGATGGATAAACAATATAGATTGGCATTAGTAATTCTATTAATACCACTTATAACATTAACTGCTTCTACGCTTACGTATTTTTTAGGCTATAAGCCGGAAATAAAGACGGTTGGCACTCCTATTGAGCCAAAGATAGAAACAAAAAATACCAATCTCATAAATGAAGACGGAACTAAGTTTGAATTTCAGCCTGGCAAGTTTTATTTTGTTTACTTCGATAGCTTCGAAGATGAAGAGCTGAGTGAAAAAAAATATGAAATAGCCAGAAGTTCAAAAATAACCCTAAGAAGAGAAGGACATAGGCTGCTAAGGATGGTTATTTATAAAAATAAAGGTACATTTGATGCTGCATCAGCACTTAGATCTAAATATCCTGGCGTGATTTTCTTGTACGATGAAAATGATGTATTCAGCAAGAACATCAATGATCGACTGGAAGACCCCTATGACTCACACTCAATTTTTGTCGTAGATTCTTTTGCTCTGTTAATTTGGGAGTTTCAAAACGAGCTGACTTTTAATGATATTTTTGAGGAAGTAAAAGAAATATTATGAACTATTTAACAACAAAAGTTTTTTCAGCTATAGGCGTAGCTTTTTGTTTTGTCGTAATTGGGCTTGGAGCTTGGACAAGACTAGCAGATGCTGGTCTAGGTTGTCCGGACTGGCCTGGGTGCTATGGGTTTGTTACATTTCCAACAACACCTGATGAAATAGCAATCGCCGAAAACCTGTACCCAGAATCACCGGTTGAGATTGATAAGATTATTCCAGAAGTTGTGCATAGATGGTTTGCTGCTTCACTTGGGCTCTTAGCAATAGCACTATTGTTTATTGCGTTTAGAGAAAATAAATTAAAAGTAGAAGCCGCTACTCTGTTATTGATAATTATTGGGCAAGGAATATTCGGTTATCTCACTGTAAGCTTAAAACTACACCCGCTAATTGTCACATCACACTTGTTTGGAGCAATGATTGCAACATCATTGTTTTTAGTTATCTTCATGAAATCTCTAAAAATTACTAGAACCTACGATGTCTTAGTTAAGAACAAGACTTTAATAATAATTGGTTTCGTATTGATAATATTTCAAATTTTTTTAGGTGCATGGACCTCAACAAATTACGCAGCTAGAGCTTGTCTTGATCTTCCATATTGCCAGGGCCAGTTAGTGCCTGAAGCTGATTTCAAAGAAGGGTTCAATTTGTTTCAATCAATAGGGCCTAACTATTTATATGGACAAATGAGCTATGAGGCTAGAGTTGCAATACATTTAACACACAGGATTGGGGCAATAGTGGTCTTCTTCTATTCCCTTTTCATGGCATTTAAGCTTTGGTCTAATGAAACTAAGCCAGTCATTACAGGGTTTCTAGTGGTTTTGTTTACGCAGGTATTTCTTGGGGTAAACAATGTGTTAAGTGCACTACCTTTATGGAATGCAGTTGCGCACAATGTAGTGGGGGTGATGTTGTTTTTATCTTTTGTGATAATGACGTTTTTAAGTTTCAGGAAAGTTGATGGGAATATCTAGTTTCATAGATTTATGTAAGCCCAAAATAGTTCTACTATTAACTATAACTGCGCTTGTTGGCATGTTGCTCACTGTAGAGTTTTATTCTAATGTGCTAAGCAGTCTAGCTAGTTTATTAGGTTTTGCCTTACTAGCTGCATCATCAGCTGCCCTAAATCAAATCTTTGATAGAGAGTCTGATAAAAATATGGAAAGGACAAAAGGCAGGCCTCTTGCATCTGGAAATATTTCTCTGTACCAAGCTTTAACTTTTACGGCTCTTTTATTGTTTATCGGCTCAAGCTTATTGTTGTATTTTTCAAACCTGATGACACTTTTAATAACTACTTTTGGCTTTATTTTTTATAGCTTGGTTTATACCATCTATTTGAAATGGTCTACACCTCAAAATATTGTAATTGGTGGGCTTTCTGGTGCTTTACCACCATTGATAGGTTGGACTGCTGTAACCAATGAAATTTCTCTACTGCCACTAATTTTAGTGCTAATTATTTTTTTATGGACACCACCTCACTTTTGGCCACTTGCGATTGATAGAATTGATGAATACAGAAAGGAAGGTGTACCAATGATGCCAATTGCAAAAGGTGTTTCAAGAACAAAAAAAGAAATGCTTGTATATGCATTTCTGTTGCTGGCTGCATCACTTGCTCCTTATTTTTATGGTCTAACAGGGCTTTTTTATTTGTTTTCAACAACCGCCCTAAATATTTATTTTATTTACCTATGCGTAGCATATTTAGGCGATAAGAATAACGAGCTATCTATGAAAATCTTCAATTTTTCTGTGAAATATATGTTCTTGTTTTTCTTGGCTACATACATAGATTTTTTAATAATGCTTTATGTCTAAGAACTTTTTAACCCTTATTCTTTTTACGGTAGTCGTATTTTTATCTTTCTATTCTGTTTGGAGAATAAGCCAACCAAGAGTTTTGTCTCAAGAAGAGATGAAAGTAAACGGGTTTTATCAATACGGTGCATTCGAAGAACTGAGAGACTTCCAACTGATGAACCATAATGGTGATAACTTTACAAAAGATGATCTTGCAAAGAATGATCTTAATTTTTTATATTTTGGCTACTCTAGTTGCCCTACAGAGTGCCCAGTAATGATGTCTGTTATGAAGCAGGTTTATGAAAAAATGGACACGGACAATGTGGCATATTATTTAATTAGTTTTGATCCAGAGATAGATACGATGGAGAGGCTTAAAAACTACGTCACAGCATTTAATCCAGATTTCATGGGTGTTGGAGGAGAAATAT
>NYUL01000052.1 GCA_002684055.1 Gammaproteobacteria bacterium | reverse complement strand
CTCAGTACAATTTGTTCTTATTTCTGATGACCAAGCATAGCCATCTCCATTTTGATCAATGCCATCTACAATGATTGTCTCGCTACATTGATTATGGTTACTCCAATAATCTAAGACATTAGCAAAACCTATAGCATAACTGCTCCCAGAGATTGGTATAGCCGTATCATTGGTTCCATGAATATGTATTATTGGTAACGGTCTTAGGGGCGTACAGTCATCAAATTCTACTGTATACATAAGTCCAGCTACTGGCCCAAAAGCTGCTACTTTATCGCTTAAATAACAAGCTAAGCTGTAAATCATAAAGCCTCCATTTGAAAAACCAGATGCATACACCCTGTTAGCATCAACGTAGTATTCAGATACAAGTGCATCAATTAATTCTGAAATAAATGAAACATCACACACTTCACCAGAATCACAACCAATGCCAGTAAACCAGCCAGTTGAGCCTTTTCCCTCTGCAACAGTGCCTTGAGGATAAGCGACAATAAAATTTTCATCTTCAGATAATTCCCTGAATCTTGTATATTCCATTTCATATTCTGCATAACCATCACCACCATGAAAATTTATTACAAGTGGTGAGGCATTAGTGCTGCTGAGCAAACTATCTGGTATGTATATAAAAAACTCTCTTTCTAGCCCTCCTGAATTCATAGTGCAAAATTTAGTATTGCCAGAATTATCATAATCAGCGCAAGAAGTGGGTCCTGGTACAGGCGTTGGTGCAGGTGTTGGTGCTGGCGTTGGTGCAGGTGTTGGTGCTGGCGTTGGTGCAGGCGTTGGTGTTGGTGTAATTATTTCTTGAGATGATCCACCACCACAAGCTGATACAAAAATAATTGAGCTAACTATTAAAAGGCTTTTTATAGTAGTTTTAATCATTTTATTGGCAAATATATAACAGTATTAGTGGTTAAAATCATAATAAATATTAAACAAGTAATCATTGGCCCTAAGTATACTCGACCAGTCATTTGGAAAAAAATTCTATTAAAATAAGGCAGTATGAACATTATAGGTACGATTCCAAACAAGAGATTTACACTTAACCAGTTAGTAGTCCAATAGACAGTTCCTGTAGCAGCAAAGACAGAGTATTGAATAATTATTATCAGTAACAAGCCAAATGAATTAGCTAAACCTGCTATTAATCTTGAATACCACTCTGACTGACCTTCAAATCGCATTGCTCCATTCACTCTCAAAGAATTTGAAAAGAAGAACACAAAAAAGAATGGCAAATACATTGCTAATACTAATAATATTTCTGGTTGAAATACCCTTACCCCCATAAACCAGAATCTATAATCAATATGAAATATATGATAAATAATATATAAAATTGCGTAATAAATAGTGAATACTAAAAAGGCCAAAACAATAGTTTTAAATAATTCAGTTGCAGTTATGTTCAAACCCCAAGACTCTTTGTTTGCACCATGATTCCTGCCAAAAAAGTAATAACTTAAAAAAAACAGTATGAAGCCAACGGTGCCATTAAATACAGCCCAAAGCATCACTGAATTATTCATTCTTTGCGGAAAAAACCAGGTTAACTCTCTATTAGCAGCATCAGCAAACAATACCTTTGCAATATCAACCATTGGAATAAAGGTTACACAAGCAATGCTAGCTCCAATTATAAAAACAGCCCAAAATACTACTTTTCCTTGAAAGGTTTGTTTGGGTAGAGCTGGAGGTACTTTTTTAATTAATTGATTGAAGTAACCTATTGTTAATAAAGCCTTAGCTACAGGAACGAGAAGCAAGAAGGCTGTAATCATATTTATTAGAGTAAATAACTCTTTCCATTGCCAAATTTGATTGAATGGATCTAGTTTTATTGGAGAGAAAAATACTTGATCAAAATATGATAGTTGGTTTGCCGTGGCCTCTTTATTATAGGGCTGAAAAGGATGTAAGAGTTTCTCATTAAAGATTACTCTTAAAGTGTTGTTTGATTGATCACCGTAATATTTACCAAGCTCAACTTCAGAAACTGTATCTTCAAGCCTCAAAACACTATTTACTGTTCTTAATGATTCAGGTGCGATTGTCATATCGCCAGCTTTCCAGCCAGTCAGATCGTTTCTAAAGGCACCTTCATCGTAAAGGGCATAACTTACGCCGACATTTGATTTAATGTCTTTTAGCACCCTATCAGTCAGTGTTAACACATAACCTGAAACGTAAACGGAATGAAGAAGACTAGACTTATTATTTTCTTGAGCAATTTTGCCAAAATAATTTGCACCTCTGATTGCAGCATTACCTCCCATAGAATGCCCTGTAGTACCCAATAATTCTTTATTTACATAAGGAAATTTTTTGGAATTATGAACATGTTCTATTAGAGCAAACATGCCATAACCTTGTGTTGTAGCTGCCCTTCTACTTAGAGATGAGCTAGAAAGACCCTGAGCATATGGATCGATGAGGCCAACAACATGCCCTCTTCTTGATAATTCAATTGCAATATTAGATAGGGCTTCTTTAGATCGTTGAAAGCCAGGAATAATAGCTATAAACGGAGCTTTATTTGATTCAGTTGCGGTATTAGGCCTATATAAATCATAGTAAATATACTGACCATTTTCAGTATCTAGTCTTTCTAATGATATTGAAGTCTGTCCAAAATTTGATTGAATTTGGGATCCAAAAAAACTACTTAAAAATAAAATTGCAATACAGTGAATTATTTTCATTTAGTTACTATAAATAAAAACTCCGACCTTAAAGAAGATCGGAGTTAAAAAAGAATATAAATTTAATTGTGTAATGGCCAGCCAGTCCAAGTAGATGATCTATCACACGTCATATGATTCCATCTTTCTTGTTCAGCTTCTGAGCCATAAGATTTTGCTCTAAATATATCAATATTCTGTCCACGAGCTGCTATTCCTGGTGCAGCTGCACTGATCCAGAAATCTGGCGCATCATCACCTCTTGGTCCACCAGAAGTAGGATAGATAAATCTAAAACCACCTTCAGCACCATTGGCGTAATGTTCCATTGCAAATTCAGCTTGTGCTTTACGTAAGGCTATTGGGTCTGCATTTTCAGTATAATTGCATGGCCAATATTCAACAGTAAAGAAATCGTATGGATCTTCAGAAGTTCCTGGGCCAACTCTCTGAAATGCTTCTGATCGATTCTCACATACCATTGGGCTTTCAGGAAAATTTTCGTCATCGTTCATAAGATTCCATGTTGCTACTTGATGTGCTCCAAGTGCAGCCATTGATGGTGCATGAGTGACAAAAAACATATCGTCTCCACCTCTCATTTCCTCATTTGTATTGAATGGAAATAACATTACTGTTCCAACTTCATCCTCTAGAGACTCAGCCATTTCTTTGTAAGCTGCTAACCACTTTTCCCACATCTTTTCAGCTTTTGTATCTGTAAGATCCTCATCTACACTGCAGTACAAATAGGCAGCATGAACTTCTTGATACATTGCATCGTGATCATCACTGAATACAAAGAAGCTAAAAAATATAATTAATAAAATTCTCATAATTCTCTCCTAAAAGTTTACTCGTCTTCGAAATCACTTTTAACTGTTTGGTGAACTCCACCATACGCAGCAGATGAATAATGTTGTGATCTTATAACCCAACCGCCATCTTCATTTACCCAAGTAGTCGTAACCCTTGTTCTGTATGGTTGGCTATTAGAACCAGCAACACCCTCGTAGTAGAACCTTACGAGATATGCATCTTTATTCAGCTTAGTAGCTTCTGGAAAATAAACATTATTAAGCCCATCTGGATAATTTCTAGCATAATCTTCGGCAGTATAAACTACACATGCTTTATGGAAGCTACCATCTGAGTTTGTACTACAAACACCGGCTTTACTCTCCATTGCAACCATAGTTTTGAAATCACGATCTGTACGTGCTGAGTAATATTTGTCTACAGCAGCTAGTACAGCTTTTTCTCCTGCGTGGTGGTCAGCAGAAGCATTAAAAGTAAAAAATAATAATACAGTTATTAAAATTCTCATTTTTCTCCTTAAATAAAATTAAATTTGAAGACAAATACGTTTATTTATTCAACAAAAACAGTGTGCTTCTTTCCTTCGTCAACAACTCTTATAACAAGCAATTCTGTGCATGCATCACCTAAATCAGGGGCATCATCTTCTCCACCATGAACCCAATCTGTTCTTTCATACCAATACTCACCTTTAGCGTAGTTTTTCCATTCGCCAGTGGATTTGGATTGTGATACTCCATCAAGGACATAAACCAGTGTTCCAGCAGCAGGATGAAAATGCTTTGGTGTTGTACCAGCATTACATGTAGCTCGTTTTTCGACATAAAGTTCCATACCACCATCTAAATTGAAAACATCTGATGAAAGAAGTCCTTCAAATTTTGGTTGGTCATGGTCGTGCGCAGATATAAGAAAAGTAACAAAGAATGTTAAGAATAAACGCATAAAAATCTCCTACATCATTTATAACATACATAATTTAATAAATGTTAGATGATTAATGATAAATAAAAAAAAGGCACAATATGTGCCTTTTTCTATCGTTTTATTTAATTTATAAGATACAGAGTTTTCTTTGAACAGTAAGTTCAGTATGTTTGTTGTATAGCGAGACATAAGCATCATATTCATCAGAATCAGCTTCTGTCAGATTATCCCTATTTTCTCGCCACTTTTTCCAAGATTCTTGGCTGCCAACAACCATAGATGTAATTCTGTGCACTTTGTCTGTAATGTTGCCCTCACTATCTCTTTTATATTGAAGCATTGGAACAACCAAGATATCTGAACCTCTATCTTTGTAAAATGCTTGATGCATCCTGGTGGCTTGAAGCCATCCTTTCGGTGTACCTTTTTTGGTAAATTTTGCTACATAATAATTAGCCTCTTTCCCTTTACATTCAGAAAAATCTGTTGGTGCAGCATAACTGACCATCGATAACATAAATAATATTAAAATTCTCATATAAACTCCTTTCCTTATTCTCTACATTTTTAATGACATTTAATACTTAAATATGTAAATATCTCTATATGAAAAATATTGGCACAAATTACATTAGATATTTCTTGGAGTTCATAATCATTATTACAGGTGTGGTTTTGTCTTTTTACCTTGATGATTTAAGACAATTAAATGAAAAAGAGTCTTATAAAGACACACTCATTGAGGAGCTATTAATAACCTCAAAAGAAGATCTTAATCAAATAGAAAAGATTACATTTGACCTCAACCAAGTTCAGGTTTTTATTAAAGAACTTTTAGCTGATTTAGATGATGGTAAGAAAGGTATTGGTGACGCAGAGATAGCTGAGAAGTACTTATTTATTACGCAAAAAATGAGTGTTTCCTTTTTTCCACAAAATGGTACTTTCAATCAGCTCATTTCAACCGGCTCTATAGAGCTTATTGATTCAAAGGAATTCAGAAGAGTGCTTTTAAATAATTACACGCATTATTACGAAAGAAATAGTGCAAATAATCGAACTTTGGATGATCTATACCTGGCTTTCGGAGCAAATATTGATCCAAAGATTACTGTAAGTTCAATAGAAAAAGATGACGCCTCTTTCATATATTCTGATCAGGCAGTAAGCGCATTTGATATCGACCCCGAATTTTACTTATCTAATACATTTAAAGCCTACCTACTGACAGCACAGTCTATGGTTGGAAAGAACATTGATATGTTAGAAATATTTAGCAAGAGCTATACGGATATTATAACTCTTGCTAATAAAGAAATTAGTTAGCTACCAACCACACGAACGGCCTTCNTTCTGGGTATCTAGCCATTCTTTAAGTGGTGCATAGTAATTGAGCATTGCTGTNCCAGANANNTCTCTTGTNCCAATAATGCTTTCTAGGGCGTCTTGCCATGGTACGCTTTGACCAAGCGAAAGCATAGCTCTTAGTTTTTCACCTGCTATTTCACTNTCATATATAGANCATTCATGCAGAGGNCCTTCAAAACCNATATCTTCGCATAGAGACTCATGAAATTGATANTGAAGTACTCTGGCTAGATAGTATCTTGTNTAAGGTGTGTTGCCTGGGATATGGTATTTTGCNCCTGGATCAAAAGCATCAGCTGGACGATCATTTGGCGCTTTAACGCCNTGATATTTCTCTCTAAGCTCCCACCAATAGTCATTCATTTCATCCTCTGACAAATCACCATTAAAAACAGCCATTCTCCATTTATCAAGCATCAAAGTCCAAGGCGTTGGTACTACTCCATCGAGTGCTTGCTTCATAAGAAAAGCTATACCATTTTCTTTTGCAGATTCAGCCTCTGCTTCAGAAATAAACCCAATTTTTTGTAGATAATTTGGAGTTATGGATAGGGAAAGCAAGTCGCCTACTGCTTCATGAAAACCGTCATTAGCCCCACTTTGAAAAACAGATGGTAGGTCAGCATAAGCTTGATAGTAGAAGATGTGGCCTAATTCATGATGAATTGTCACAAAATCTTCAGCATTTTTTTCTATGCACATCTTAATTCTTAAATCTTTTGTTTTTGGATTAATGTCCCAGGCACTGGCATGACAAACAACATTCCTATCAACTGGTTTTACAAAAAGGGATCTTTCCCAAAAGGTTTTCTCAAGTGGTTCAAAACCTAAGCTTAAGAAGAATTTTTCAGCTATTTCTACCATCTCAATTTCTGTTAAACCACGTTCCTCAATTACTTTAGTTAGATCAATCGGTTGGCCTGTAGATTCTTCTTGATACACAAGATCATAGACATTTGCCCAAGATTGAGCCCACATGTTTCCGAGGACATGAGCAGGTATTGATCCCTCGTTTGGCACAACCTCATCACCATAAAAATTATTAAGCTCTGCTCTAACATGACACTGCAAACCTTCATAAAGTGGTTTTAAGTCTTCATAGACCTTATCTACAGATTCAGAGAACTCATTAACAGGCATATCGTACTTACTAAACCAGAGGTCAGATAATCCCTCAAAACCTAAATCTTTTGCACCTTGGTTTCCAATATCTACCATTCGTAGGTATTTATCTTTCATAGGCTTCCCTATTTCACGCCATCCACCCCAAGCTTTAAGCAGTTCATCTGGATCTCTAGAGTTATCAATGATTGATTCAAATGCCTCAAGGTCGTAACAATCATTTTCAGAGAAGCAGTGAGTTCCTGTACCATACATAGCCTCAAGTTCAGTAGTAATACCTGAGAGTTCGCCCGCTAATGCTTCATTTAATGGTGGCGGCATAACAAAGCCGTTTTTAATGATATTTAATGCTCTGCGATCTTTAGGATCTAGTGCAAGGTTATCAAATGTTGAGGCAATCCTTGCTTCTTCTAAGCCTTTCAGAGTGTATCTCTTGGAAAAATCAGCCATGACTACTTGAGAGTCATAAGTAATAAAATTTGAAGATATCCAAGAGGCTGAATAAATGACTGGACCTTCTGTTTCTGCACTTTCCTGTATATCTGCGAGGAATTGTTTGGCATCTTCTTTGCTGACCTTATCAGCTTCAACAGAACAACCAACTAGAATCATTAACGGTAATAAGAATTTAAAATATTTGTACATGAAAAAAATTATATCACAGCAAAATTCTTTAAATTGATTAAAAAAACAGTTCATATATAGTTTAAGAATGAGTCTAATAAGTTTGATTACACATATGGGTGCTATAGGTTTTGGATTGCTTGCTGTTAACGAAAAAACTAGAGATAGAAAAAATCTTTACCTAGCTATGGCTATCATATTTTTTGGGCTTACTTTTATAATTTAGCTATAAACATTACTAATTTAGCTATTAACTTGGGAGATTTTATGAAAAACTTTACTTTTTTATTAACTATTACATTTTTATTTTCTTGTTCATCATCTATTATCGCTGATGAATGGCCTGAAAAGGAATGCAATGAATATCAGGGCTTAATTGCTGGGCTTGTTGTAGCTTCAGGTGAAACACTAGAACAAGCAGATGCAGCTAGTAAAGCAGAAGATAAAGAATCAGCTGAAGAATTATTCGAAGCTAGCTTAGTGTTTTCGCAAATGGCCGCAAATCATACAGTGGTTTACAAACAGTTTTGTGACTAAAAAAAAGGGAGCTGTGCTCCCTTTTTCTATGAAGATTTAAGAATCTTTAATTTATTGTGCTATAGACCCAATCAGTTTGATAAGTATCTGCACCAGAGCATGATTCTACATGTTTAGCTCTTTTCTCGTATAAACCAGATTCTTCCATAAGCGAATTCCATTCTGGCCAATTTGCTACCCCATCAGATCTTGCTTCTGAAGTAAACCAAATAGTTGCCATCAGGAAATCATAAGGTAAATCGTCTTGAAAGCCTCTGTACGGGGTAAAGAAGTGTACAGCGTAACCTTCTACTCCATTATCTCTGGCAAGTTGTTCCATTTCAGCATAAACAGCTTTTAATTCGGCCATATTAGCTTGTGGCTTAAGCTTACACTGTCGCCAATCTGAGAACATACGATCATCATAAGTGCCTGTTGATGTATAAAAAACACGATGATTTCTCATTGAGACATAATTTTTACATTTACCTGCTGTCTGTGTTTCCACACCATTTTCAGCAGCCCAAG
>NYUL01000051.1 GCA_002684055.1 Gammaproteobacteria bacterium | reverse complement strand
GTATTATCTTTCAGAGCCCATCTGCAGTGAAAAATTTTAGACAAATAAATAATCTAGAAAATAAAAGAATTATTGCCATGGGTCCTGGCACAGCCAAAGAACTTAAAAAATTTGGCTATGTGGCTGAAATGCCAAATTCAAAATATAACTCTAAGGGAGTTATAAGTTTGTTATTAAAAACAAAGATATCAGGGAAAACATTAGTTATTAAAGGAGAGGAGGGGCTTTCGCAGATAGCAGATTACCTAAATTCTGCTAGTTTTAAAACAGATGAAATAAATGTTTATTCTAGAGTGCCATTTGATAGTTATGATGGAATAAAAGAAGAATTCGTAAATTGTGATGCCGTGATCTTTACGAGCACCCTATCTGTTCAATTGTATTTTAATAACATCTTCGTTAAAAATGAGGAAGTAACCTACCTAACTATTTCATCTAGAATAAAAGAAGCAATCAACTCATATGGACAAGAGGCAAGAGAAATAAACTATTTTGCAGAAGACCTGATCACTGAAATTAAAGCTATTTAGCTTTAGTTTTTGTCATTGAGGCAAAAAACTCTTCGTTGGTCTTGGTATTTTTAAGTTTAGAAATCAAGAATTCTGTTGCAGCAACATCTTCTTGTTCGCTTAGAACTTTTCGCAGCATGTGAACCCTTATTAATTCATCTTTATCCACCAGCAAATCTTCTCGCCTTGTTCCAGATCTTAAAATATTGATTGCTGGAAACACTCTGCGTTCGGCAATTTTTCTTTCTAAATGGACTTCCATATTACCTGTACCTTTAAATTCTTCGTAGATGACATCGTCCATTTTAGAACCGGTCTCAACCAATGCTGTCGCTATAATAGTTAAACTTCCACCTTCTTCAATATTTCTAGCTGCGCCGTAAAATCTCTTAGGCCTTTCAAGTGCATTTGAATCTACACCACCAGAAAGAATTTTTCCGCTCGCTGGCTGAACTGTATTGTATGCTCTACCTAAACGTGTGATTGAGTCTAATAAAATTACAACATCTTTCTTATGCTCGACTAGTCTTTTTGCTTTCTCTATAACCAAGTCTGCTACTTGAACATGGCGTTGAGGGGATTCATCAAAAGTACTCGCAACAACTTCAGCATCAACTGTTCTTTGCATATCCGTAACCTCTTCAGGTCTCTCGTCTATAAGTAAAACGATGACGTGTGATTCAGGATTATTTTTTGTAATTGATTGAGCTAGATTTTGAAGAAGCAAGGTTTTACCTGCTTTCGGAGGCGATACAATCAAGCCTCTTTGCCCTTTACCAATTGGAGCAACAAGATCAATAATTCTTGCTGAAATATCTTCAGAACTTCCAGAACCTGTTTCTAGCCTAAAACGATCATCTGGAAACAATGGCGTTAAATTTTCAAAAGCAATTTTTTCCTGTGTCTTAGAAGGTTCATTATCATTAATAGATTCAACTTGCACTAAGGCAAAATATCTTTCTTGTTCTCTCGGCGGCCTAATATTTCCAACGACAAAGTCTCCTGTTCTTAAATTAAATTTACGAATTTGGCTTGGGGAAACATAAACGTCATCTGGCCCAGCTAAATAAGAGCCCCATGGTGATCTCAAAAAACCAAAACCATCTGGAAGAGTTTCCAGTATTCCTCCTCCCAATAATTCTTTTCCACCTTTGGAAATTGTCTTCAGTATGTTGAAAATAATGTCTGCTTTCTTCTGACGAGAAACGTGCTTTAAACCATTTTCTTCTGCAATCTTAAGAAGTTCTTTGGTTGATTTTTGTTTTAATTCTAGTGCGTTCATAAATAAAAAAAATTGAGTGTTGGTGGGAATGAATTATCCGAGTAACAATAATAATGTATTTAAGGAAAATTTAGAAGTTTCTTGTAACTAAATCTTCCAACTCCTCTAAGCTCACAGCCCCTATAAGACTNTCAACCATTTCCCCGTTTTTAAAAATAATAAGTGAAGGAATACTCCTCACATTGTACTGCAGNGCAAGTTCCCTANTCGAGTCCACATCTACTTTGCAAACTGAAAGGCTCTCAGAATACTTATCAGCTAACTCTTCTAATGTTGGNGCTATTTGTTTACAAGGACCACACCACTCTGCCCAGAAGTCTACTAATACAAGTTTTGATTGCTCAAGGACTTCTGAAGAAAATGATTCGTTATTAACTGATATTGTCATAATTTTCTGCGACCCACTTTGCATAATATGTAATCACTGAAGAGGAGCCTGCTCTGAAGAAACTTATTAAAGTCTCAGGGATTACATTATGTTTAAATATTTTTTTGTCAATACCTAGTTGCAACATAGCGTACTCTCCGCTTACTTGATAGGCAAAAACCGGAGCATCTACTTTCGAGGATATTTCTCTTATCACATCGAGATATGGCATGCCAGGTTTTACCATCAAAATATCAGCTCCCTCATCTAAATCCAATCTTGCCTCTTTAACAGCCTCCTCTAAATTCCTTTTATCCATTTGATAAGTATCTTTAGAAATCCCTTGAACTTGCTTAGACCCAACTGCATCTCTGAAAGGGCCATAAAACTCAGAGGCATATTTAGCTGAATAACTTAATATTATTGTGTCTTTATGATTTTCTTCTTCTAATTTTTTTCTAATTCTGCCAACTCTGCCATCCATCATATCTGAGGGTGCGACTATATCTGCCCCTGCATTTGCTAAATTTGCTGCCATAATTTCAAGAGACTTTAGTGTCTCATCATTATCAACATCATCTCCTACAATTATTCCATCATGCCCAGAATCTGTGTATGGGTCTAATGCGACATCAGTTATTAGAACCAACTGTGGAAATTCAGCTTTCAGTTCTGAAACCAAATTACACACAAAATTATCTGATCTGAGTGCTTCGGTACCATTAATATCTTTTTTGCAGTTAGAAATATTTGGGAACAGTGCAACCGAATTTATACCAAGAGTTAACAATTCATGAACCTCCTGGAATAAAGTTTTTCTAGAATGTAGGTACTGGCCAGGCATAGAATCAATCGCTTTCTTTTCTTGTTCTGAATCTGAAACAAATAATGGCTGTATAAGCTTTGACTTAAATAGCTTAGTCTCGGACACTAGATTTCTAATTACTTTGTTCTTTCTGAGCCTTCTGGGCCTGACTTTTTGAAAAAGATTGTTTAACATAATTACCTATAGGCCAATAAGTATAACCTACTTAGAATATTTCAATTAATTTTCTATATTTTCACTCAAATAGAAATTTTTTCCTATTTTTTTTTGTAATTAAAATGTATCTAAATGCATTGAAAATATATCTAATTTCGTTTAAAGTCTCATAAATGAAAATATTAGTCATTAATGGTGTGAACCTTAACATGCTCGGTAAGAGAGAGACAAAACTTTATGGCTCAGAGTCTTTAACTGATCTTCAAAATAAGCTTGAGAGCTTAGATCATAATGTCGAATTGGAATTTTTCCAAAGTAACTCTGAAGAAGAGATTATAAACAAAATTCATTCTCAGAAAGATGAAAAATATCATTGCGGAATTTTTAATTTTGGGGCACATACCCATACTAATATTTCGATAAGGGATGCAATACTTGCAGTAAGTTTCCCTTTCTATGAAGTACATATTTCAAATGTATTTGCGCGAGAGGAATTTAGGCATACTTCTTTTTTTAGCGATATTGCAAAGGGTTGTATAGTTGGCTGTGGTTTTGATGGTTATGAGTTTGCACTAACAAAGATAATAAGGGGTGAAAATGGATCTTAGAAAAATAAAAAAATTAATAGAAATGCTTCAAGAATCAGATTTAAACGAGATTGAAGTAAAAGAAGGAGAAGAAAGCGTAAGGATTAATAGAAAAAAGGATAATGTTATACATTCTGCAGTGGCGCCCAACGTCATATCTGCTCCTGTACCACAAAATAATGACACTAACCAAGTAGCATCTGAACAAGATGATGAATTAATTGGTTTAAGCCATATACCTTCGCCCATGGTTGGCACATTTTACAGAAAACCCTCACCTGATAAAGCACCATATGTAGAAGTTGGCCAAATGGTAAAAAAAGGCGATACAGTTTGCATTATTGAAGCGATGAAAATGATGAATCAAGTTAAATCTGAATTTGATGGCAAAATAATCTCAATTAATGTTGGTGATGGTGAACCAGTAGAATTTGGTCAAGAGTTAATATCAATTGAAGAGTCCTAGAAAAATTTTAATTGCAAACAGAGGTGTTATTGCAATTAGAGCACTCAGAGCAGCAAAGGAGCTTGGTTATCAAGTTGCTTCTGTTTACTCGACTATTGATAAAGATCAAAAACATTTAAAACTTTCAGATGAAGCAATTTGTATTGGACCTGCAACTGCCAAAGATAGTTACCTAAATGAAACAGCAATCATAGCAGCAGCAGAATTAGTTGGAGCTGATGCTATTTATCCAGGCTACGGTTTCCTAGCAGAAAATGCTTCTTTTGCAGAAAAGTGTAATCAGAGTGGTTTTAAGTTTGTTGGGCCTGATCCAAAAGTTATTGAAATAATGGGAGATAAAATCAAGGCAAAAGAGCTAATTGAATCATTAGGGGTGCCTGTTGTACCAGGCTATACAGGTGATATAAATAGTCAAGAGCACATAGAAGAAATTGTTGAGGATATTGGATACCCAGTAATTGTAAAAGCATCTGCTGGTGGTGGAGGTAAAGGCATGAGGGTAGTTCAAGAAAAAGAGGAGCTTTGGGATTCTGTTATTAGCGCACAAAATGAAGCTCAACGGGCTTTTGGTAATGGTGAAGTTTTCATTGAAAAGTACCTACTAAAACCTAGACATATCGAAATCCAGGTTTTTGGTGATGGCAAAGGCAGAGTGGTGCATCTCTATTCTAGAGACTGTTCTCTGCAGAGAAGGTACCAAAAAATTGTTGAGGAAGCACCTGCCAAGAACTTGCCACAGGATAAACTTAATGAGATTCAAAATATATGTGTAAAGGCTTGTTCTGAACTTAAATATGAGGGAGCAGGAACACTTGAATTTTTATATGAAAATAATGAATTTTACTTTATTGAAATGAATACAAGAATTCAGGTTGAACACACTGTCACTGAAATGATAACAGGTGTAGATCTTGTTCAGGCCCAACTATCACTCGCATTAGAAGGAAGGTTTGATCTCGATCAAGAAAATTTAAAAATAAATGGTCACGCAATGCAATGCAGAATAAATGCCGAAGATCCAGAAACCTTTATTCCATCACCTGGCAAAATAACAACCGTGCACAGACCTGGTGGCTATCATGTTAGATTTGAGTCACAAATTTATAGTGGCTATGAAGTGCCATCAAATTATGATTCTTTAATTGCTGAAGTGATAGTTAAAGATGGTGATAGAGATAATACAATCAATAAGATGAAGATGGCTCTGACAGAATTGGTGGTAGAAGGTATTAAAACAAACCAACCCCTTCACTTAAAAATCCTTGATGACGAGGGTTTTAAAAGCATTAACTATTACATTAAATATTTAGAAGAAGAGCTCATCAAATGAACGAAATATACGATTTTAATAATATAGAAAAAGATATACAGAAAGATTGGAAAGCTAACAAAACATTTCATGCTAGCTCAAGCACCGACAAGCCTAAATACTACTGTTTATCAATGCTGCCCTACCCATCTGGTAATCTACATATGGGACATGTCAGAAATTATTCTATTGGGGATGCTGTTTCTAGATATAAAAAATTAAAGGGGTTTAATGTGTTGCAGCCTATGGGATGGGATGCATTTGGATTGCCAGCTGAGAATGCAGCTATAAATAAAAAAGTTCATCCTCAGGTCTGGACTGAGCAAAATATTAAACACATGAAGCAGCAGCTTGATGCACTCGGCTTTGGCTACGATTGGACCAAGGAGATAAATACTTCTGATGAGTCTTACTATAAATTTGAACAACAAATATTTCTAAAGTTTTACGAAAAAGGGTTAGCTTATAGAAAAAAATCACTTGTTAATTGGGATCCAGTTGATAAAACAGTCCTAGCAAATGAACAAGTTATCGATGGCAAAGGCTGGAGAACAGGAGCAGATGTAGAGCTTAAAGAGATAGAAACTTGGTTCTTGAAAATTACAGCTTATGCTGATGAGCTTGAAGAAGGTTTAGATGCTATAGATTGGCCAGAAAATGTTAAAAACATGCAAAAGAACTGGATTGGCAAATCAAAGGGNACTGAAATTGAATTTGATACNGATNATAATAANATCCTCAAAGCTTTTACGACTAGGCCTGATACNATTCATGGNGTAACTTTTTTTGGTATTTCGCCCAATCATCCAATTATTGATGAGCTAATAAAAGAAGATGAGGGAATTCTAGACTTCTTAGAAAAGNCTAAACAANTCTCATCNGCTGANGCAGACCAAGCTAAAGCCGAGAAGCTTGGATANAAAACAAATATTAATATTATTCATCCAATNACAAAAAANCTTATACCTGTCTGGATCATCAACTATGTACTAATGGAGTATGGGACTGGAGCAATAATGGGTGTNCCTGGTCATGATGAAAGAGATTTTGAATTTGCTCAAAAATATNAGATTCCNNTTACTAGAGTTATANANTCAGAAGANGAATTACCTTATTTNGGTCCTGGCCCNCTGGTAAATTCCATGGAATTAAATGATNTNATGCCTGATGAAGCATTTAAAAAAATCTCAGAACTATTAGCCGCCCAAAATAAGGCCAAAGTTTTANACCAATATAGATTAAGAGATTGGGGTATAAGNAGACAGAGGTATTGGGGNTGTCCNATACCAATAGAATACAAAAATGGTGAACCTCAGCCCGCTGAAAAACTNCCTGTTNTNCTTCCAGTAANCAAAGATGGNTCTTATNGGCCTTTNCATCAAAATGATTCATTTAAATANCCAGAAACNGGNNTAGAAAGAGAAACAGATACTTTTGATACNTTCATGGAATCATCCTGGTATTTTGCAAGATATACTNCTGCCCAAAATGATNAACAAATTTTTGATAAAAACACNNATTACTGGTTGCCTGTGGACTTATATATTGGTGGTGTTGAACATGCAATCCTTCANCTNCTCTATTCAAGATTTTTCTTTAAAGTNCTTCGGGATCTTGATCTAGTGAAAGGTGATGAGCCTTTTAAGAAATTATTGACTCANGGNATGGTGCTNAANGATGGGGCAAAGATGTCAAAATCTAAAGGCAATACAGTTGATCCTAAACAATACATAGAAAANTATGGAGCNGATTCTATTAGAACATTTATGATATTTGCTAGCCCACCAGAACAATCACTTGAGTGGTCNGATAATGGCTTAGAGGGCTGTCATAAATTCTTGAAAAGACTCTGGGCACTTTCTTGTAAAATTAAAAATCTAAAAGAAANAGATTTCAAGGATTCAAAANATTCACTATCAAATGAGTGCAAAGACNTATTTATAAAGATTAATGATGATTATGAAAAAAGGTTGAACTTAAANACNGTAGTNTCTTCTTGCATGGAAATTCTGAANAATATAAATAAAAGGTTTGATGGTCATCTTGTTNCGTGCNCCAAAGACGATCTTATCGTAACTTATGATTTTCTTTTACTTGCACTTTCTCCAATNGCGCCGCATATCACAGANAACNTATACANAGCAGTTCTAGNAAAGGATTTGCAAAAAGCNGCTTGGCCAAATNAAGATTTTTTNATAAAAAATGAATCTGAAGTNAAATANATAATTCAGGTNAATGGAAAAGTAAGAGCAAATATNATGATTGAATCGATCANTNGANGAAGATGTAATNAAGCAAATGGCAAAAGACCATGAAAATGTNTCAAGACATCTTGAAAACAAGGATATAATTAAAGAAATTTTTATTAAAAATAANCTAATTAACTTTGTTCATTCGTAATCTAATACTTCTAATCTTGCTTGCATCTTGTTCTGTANCTNCGCTAAATTCTAATAATATAAGGTTTGATGATTCGTTCCAAAATCTTGAAAAATATGAGNTNAGNAAGTGCNTAAGNAATNTAAATNNGNCNATAANCCTNAGCGANCTTAATTTTGATCTGACNGCTGAAAACATNACTAGCCANGGGCTTGAGTTTAATACCAAATATTTAGGTAGCCTGATATTAGAAATACCAATACAAGAAAAAATAATAAAACTTAAAGCAATGCGTATGAATACCACCAATTATATTTCAAGCAATATGGCTGATGAGGAGAAAAAAAGAATCAAAGCATTAATACTCACTGATATCTGCAAAGAAATAACCAAATATGTCTACTAGGCAACTTAAGGCCATCAAATTTTTAATCTCTTCGGCAGATGAAGAGAATAAATTTTTCCTATTTGGTGATGAGCATATTCTGATGTATCAGGCTAAAAAAAACTGTCTTAAGAATGAAGATTTAAATCTATTAGAAAAATTCTATTTAAATATTGATGATGATGATTTTGCTTCCAACTTAGACCAATGCTTAATGTCTAATAGTCTTTTTAACGAAAAAAAAGTTGTCTTCTTAAGCTTGTCAAAAAATAGACTCAATAAAGACCTAATTGAACGATTTAAAAAAGTAATGGAATATCAAACAGAAAATATCCTAATAACAGAAATAAGTAGCCTATCAAAGAAAATTATTGAGAGAGATTTAATCAATAAGCTTGATGGAAATGCGCTCTTTGTTGACTGCTCACCCCCTTATGATTCAGAAATAGAAAGCTACCTTGTTAAAAATCTACCAAATTTTCTCAACAAACAAGAAAACATAAAGGTAATACTCGAAATGTATGAGGGAAACTTTTCTGCATTACTAAATGACCTTGAAATATTAAGAATTCTTGAAATTGAGGACGAACAGTCAGCAATGTCAATTTTTACAAATAATGGTGAGAAAAATAACTATAAGCTCATTGAGCATATGAGTAATCGTGAGCCAGAGCCTGCGCTCTTGATTATTGATTCTATGAAAAAGAACGATAGAAATTCAATTCCATTATTAATCTGGATTCTATCTAGAGATATAAGTGCTATTAAATTAACAAAAGATGGTAAGAGCTTAAAAATTTTAGGGGTATGGGATAGTCAGGCTTATATGTATAAAAAATTATCTGATAGAGTTTCTAGAGAATCATTAAAAAAATTAATCAACCTTCTTGATTCTATCGATAAGCGTTTCAAGGGTGTTCATAATGGTGATCCTTGGAATGGTGTAAAGG
>NYUL01000050.1 GCA_002684055.1 Gammaproteobacteria bacterium | reverse complement strand
TACTGAGAATTATGACAACAAAGAAACTACCTTTGGCTTGATATTTGGATCGGAGTTGCTTGGTTTAGATATGGTCTTTGGTTATAACCAATTGGATAGGTCTCCATTATCTTCATCTGAGATTCCAGGTGTTGCTGAATTAGCCTTAAGCTCATTAGGAAATACTTTTATCATTAGTGACGCTGATGTAATTGATAATGGAATATACGCTGGTAGTTATGCTGCTGGAGATGTAGTTCCCGACCCCAATTGTGAGGAGAATGGAGGCGTTCTAGATGGCTTCTGTAAGTTTTTATATGGAACAAGATTCAATATATTTAATGATGAAAACCATTCAAAGTTTTATTTGAATCTTTCCAATAATAATCACAATTTAACTCTTATAAATTCTAATGTGACGGTGAATGACAACCCTCAATCTCCTTCATATCCGGCTTTGCCATTTTTATCCAGATCTATAAACCCTGGAGAGGGAGGAAGTCCTTTCAGTGTGCCAGTGAAATGGTATGGAAGACCTTTGGGTGCTCGTTATCCATCTCCATTTTCACCAAAAGATATAACACAAAAACATTTAAGTTATAGTTATCTGACTTCATATAATGATTTCGATTTCGATTTCTCTCTTACTACTAGTGAGCACAGCAATAATCATACTAGGCCCGATATTATTGATTCACGATTTCAAGATGCTCTTGTTGGGCAGGGTGGGCCCAATGGCGACTTAACTTGGAATATTTTTATACCAACAGAAAACTCTGCTGAGCTTGTTGAATATCTTAGAGGTGCAGAAGTTTCATCTAAAGTGGGCAACTTAACTACTATTGATGTATTAGCCAAATCATCAGTTGAAGATTTTAATTATGTTCTGGGCTTGCAACTTAATTCAGAAAACCTTGATATTGAGTACAATGACCTTGCTAGAGCTGAATTCGATCAAGATGGAAAAATTACTAAAACAGCCGATCTATTTTTTCTAGGTGGTGGAAAAAATGTTGGTGAGACCAGAAATAAATATGCAGCATTTTTCGAGGGTGAAAAAACCTTTTTTGATACTTTAGATGTAAGGTTAGCAGCGCGATATGAGTCATCAGATAACTTCTCATCGCTTGATCCAAAAATATCTTTTAAATATAAGCCAACTGATAGTTTTATAATTCGGCTATCTAAAGGCACATCTTTTGCTATGCCATCAATGGCTCAAATGTTCTCTAGCGACATCAACCTTGGCAGTGTAAGAGATCAAGATGAAAATATATTTGTACGCCAAGCAAGAATTGGCAATCCTAGCCTCAAGCCTGCCACAGCTATTAATTCAAATGTTGGTTTAATTTTTAATACTGATTTCAATAGACTGACTTTAGATTATTGGGAAATAGATTATAAAGATAGGGTAGTTGCACAAAGTGCACAGGCTCTTCTCCAGCTAGATCCACAGGGCCCAAGCATCACAAGAAACCCCGAGGGAGACCTAATAGCAGTAACTACAACTTATTTTAATGAGAAAAATACAGAGTTATCAGGTATTGATTTAGGATATGAGCATTTCCTCGATTTAGAATCAAATGGCATGCTTGATGTAAGTGTTAAAGCAACTTCATTCTTTGATTTTCTTACCCCTGGAGTTAATGCAGATCAATTGATCAATCGAGTTGGAAAATTTAACTTTGATGCTAATACACATAGCCTTCCTAGAAATAGAATTAATGCATTCTTAAATTGGCAATATAAAGAATATGAAACTGGTTTAAATGCCAGATACATAAGTGGCTACATTAATGATAGAACGATACCAGATAGTGCCAAAAACCTTGGGTACAGCAATAAAGTAAATTCACATCTTGTTTTTGACCTCTCTTTTAAAACACCAATTGGTGTTTTATTTAATAATGTAAGTTTAGAAGGTAAGTTTGCCTTAGTTAATCTTTTTGATGAGGCTGCTCCAAGGCTCTATGATGCACCAGATTTCAGTTTTGATACTAGAACTCATGATCCTAGAGGACGAATGTTGAGTATTCAATTTGAGCTTGGACTCTTAGATTAAAAAAATAAATATAAAAATGGTTTAAAATTAGCCTATGAAAATACAACTCATCGCACTTATTTTTCTTTCATTATTAGGTCAGGCTGAAGTTGATCAAAAGCAGCTTGAAATAAAAGAACATCAATCACTATTAGCGACTTTGTTTGTACAAAGTTCCGCAGAGTTTTATACAAATTCGGTCAGCATCTATAAGGCAGCAGAATACCAGCTCGAGTCAGCAGTTGAAGATACAAGTTTTTCAGCAGCAATAGAGCAAACTAAAAATTTCAAAGGTAAGCCGCCTGCTGTTATTTTAGATGTAGACCAAACAGTGTTAGATAATATTGCCTTTCAGGCAAGAAAAATTATGGATAGAACTTTTTATCCAGATGGCTGGGATGAATGGTGCATGGAAGAACAGGCCACTTACATACCAGGTGTTGAAAATTTCCTAGCAAAAGCAGCAAAGCTCGGAGTAGAAGTATTCTTTGTAACTAATAGGACTGCAAACCTGGAAGAAGCAACAAAAAACAATCTTGAAAAACTTGGTTTCAAGTTTGCCAAGAACATAGATCAGCTACTGATGAGATATGAAAAAGAAACTTGGCGCTCTAACAAAAATACCAGAAGGGAACATATTGCAAAAAACTATAGGATTGTAATGATGATCGGAGATAATCTGGGTGATTTCGTTGACGACGAAGAAAATAGTTCTGCTCCTGATATCAGAATGGCTGCTGCACAAAGATATAATGACATGTGGGGGAAATATTGGTTTATGCTTGCTAACCCAACATACGGGGACTGGGAAAGTGCACTATTTAATTTTAAATATGAAACCCCTAAATCAGAACAGCTNCAAATTAAATCCCAAGCTTTAGATGTTAAATAAAAGTAATTTTATTTTTCCATCTATATCTAAAAATACTATTTATTCCGGTCTATTCTTTTTTTTCGTTCTGCTCTCACTTTTTGTACTTCGACCTTTTCGACAAACAATNGCTGCTGATATAGGTACAGCAGATTTAACCTTTTTCCTTTTTCTTGTTGTGATAGTGATGTTGCTGGTNAACCCAATTTATTCGTATATGGTTTCAAGAATTAATCAAAAAAAGATCGTCTTATACATATACGGTTTTTTTATTCTTAATCTACTAGGCTTTCTAATTTCTTATACAATTTTTCCATCTAGTTTTGCTGTTAAAGCAATTTTTTATGTTTGGTATAACATCTTTAACTTTTTTCTAGTCGCAATATTTTGGGCTCTAACAGTAAATTCTTTCAATATCGAAGGAGGAAAAAAATACTTTGGTCTGATAAGTGCTTGTGGCTCTTTAGGGGCTGCATTTGGGGGTTTTCTTGTTGACTCTTATCTTTACGATAAGCAGAATCTTTCCCTTGTTATCACTGTCGTTACCTTATCTCTTGCAATCTTTTTTTCATCTAAAGTAGAAAGAGAAGAAGTTAAGCTTAGAGATAATAAATCCAGTGCATTAGGCGATATCTTTGAGCAATTTAAGCAAATTAAACAAAACCCAATNATAAGAAGTTTCATTCTTTACGCTTTCACTTGGACTTGTTTATCCACAGCNTTATGGTTTTTTCAATTAGAGCTGGTAAATAGCTATACCGATGATTCAGCAATAAAAACNCGAGTATTTGGCAGAGCTGACTCCATTGTTCCAATAATNACTTTAGCNATTCAGTTGCTTCTAACCTCATGGATTCTTAGATCAAAATTTTTTGGCATAAGATTCGTTTTAACGATATATGGATTTTTATTTGCCTTCGCTTTCTTGGCAATATCTGGTTACTTTTCAAATTATCTATTAAGCACAACAGGTTTAATGTTATTTTTGATATTGCAAGGAACTATGAGGCCATTCGAGTACGGCTTAAATAAACCAGCAAGAGAAGCAGTCTTTACAACACTGTCCTCAAGGGAGAAATACAAGTCAACCGTTTTCATTGATACCTTCACTAATAGATTTGGAGATGCTACAGGCGGCTTTTTATTCAATTCACTATTTTCTTTTGGCCTAGTCNTATACACTGCACCATTGGCAATAATACCNCTAGCAATATTCTTGATNAGTCTNGGTTGGAATATTTCTGGTAAGGTTGAAAAAGGTTAAGNAGCGNNAAATACCTTAAATAATTCAGATATTAGTTGATATTTTTAGTTTCATACATAAAATATTCCTTTCAATTATGCTTACTAAAGAGAAAATTTTAAAAGCCCCAAAAAAGAATTATATGAATAAGGAGCAGCTATCCTTTTTCAAAAACTTCCTTGAGGAACTTAAAAAAGAAACTCTTTCGCATATCAAAGAAGCTAAAGATAGACTGAGCAACCCTCCATCATGCAGTGATGAAGTTGACAGGGCTCAACATGAAATTGACTCTATGCTTTTCCTTAGGATTGTTGAGAGAGAATCTAAACTGTTACCAAAAATCGATAAAGCAATAATGAGAATTAAAGCTGGTGATTATGGTTATTGTTTAGAGACTGGTGACCCAATAGGTTTGCCACGACTTATTTCTAGACCTACTGCAGAGTTTTGTGCTGAAGTTAAAACTATCAACGAAGAAAAAGAAAAACACTTNGCCGACTAAACAAATTTTCATATTAAATNGTATTTGCTTATAATCTACGNNATATGAGTACACTTAATAAAGTAACAGAACAGATAGCGGAAGCTAAAATGGGTATTCTGTCAGANTGGTCNCTTAGATTGGTTTTAGCCTATCTATTCTTTTCNCATGGCCANCCTAAATTATCAGGCCTAATGAATAGCCCTTCTGAACCTTTAGGCTTTGTTAAGAATCTCTATTTATTTTCTGACTTTCCTGTAATTTCATCTTATTTGGCTACTATTGCGGAATTAGTATTGATCCCCATATTTTTAATTGTTGGTGGTCTAAAATTTATAGGACCAACTGCAAATGCCTTATCAACACTTGGTGGGTTGTTAGGCTCATTTGTGATGGCAGTAGTAATATTTGGTTTTCATTTTGGCGTCCTTGGAGAAACTTTCTCAGATGTTAAATACCAATTAGCACTATTTGCTATGTCGTTTTACTTTTTATTTAAATAAACATTGTTTAAACATACAACAGGAACAATAATCTCATCCATCCTCATTGCTACAGTAATGACAGGGATCGTATCTTTTTTTGTAACTGCTATTAATAGCGATCAATTCCCGCCAAATATAAGTGAATGGATCAGAGCCTGGATGCTTGCATGGGCTATAGGTACACCTGGTGTGTTGCTTTTATCGCCTTTATTTAAGAATGTTGGGTTAGCATTTTCTGACGATCCTAGAGATAAGTAGTTGTAATTTCTATCATTGGTATTTATCATTTGTGTTCTTGTGGGGCTATAGCTCAGTTGGGAGAGCACCTGCTTTGCACGCAGGGGGTCAGGAGTTCGAGTCTCCTTAGCTCCACCACTTGAAGATGGAATTAGAAGTATATTTCGTTGATTCTTTCACCAGCAAAGTTTTTGGTGGCAACCCTGCAGGCGTTATCTTTCATGAGCAAGATCTTGATCATGACTTAATGCAAAATATTGCAGCAGAAAATAACTTATCTGAAACAGCTTTTGTGCATACCTCCAATAATAATCGTATCAAGTTCTTCACTCCAGAATTGGAAGTTGATTTGTGCGGCCATGCAACACTGGCTTCAGCCTTCACTTATTTTAATTTTCTTAATACGTCGGCTGATGAGATAGTTTTTCAGGCTAATAGAAGTCAAATCAAAGCAGTAAATGCAAATAATGGTATTACATTGTCGCTGCCAAAAGATGAACCGATAAAAGTCGATGATGTGAGTGCCTTTGCTGAAGCATTGAATGCAAAAGTACTAGAAGTTTATCGTGGCATAGATGATTTTGTCGCTGTGCTTGAAGATGAAGAAGCAGTAAAAAATAACAATCCTGATTTTAGTCTTATTAAACATATGGACTCAAGAGGATTAATAGTAACAGCCAAAGGCAATGTGGTAGATTTCGTTTCTAGATGGTATGGCCCTCAAACTGGCATTAATGAAGACCCAGCGACTGGCTCAGCTCATGCATTGCTAGGTACTTATTGGGCGGGTATTTTTAACAAGGATGATCTGACTGCAAAACAGCTCTCAAAAAGAGGAGGTCTGCTTCATTGTTCAGTCAAAGAACAAAAAGTTGATATTACCGGACAAGCTGCTCTCTATTTAAGAGGAACTTTGCATATTACTTAGACCTACTTAGGATATAATATCTCGATGAAAAATCTAATCTATGGACTAGCAGTTTTCTTGTTCATCATGGGATTATATTTTTTGTTTAATACATTCATAAGGGAAGAAGCAATGCCAAAAGTAAAAATTACAACATCCTATGGGGATATCGTGCTTGAGTTAGATCAAGAAAATGCACCAATTTCAACTGAAAATTTTGTTCAATACGTTGAAAGTGGTTTTTATGATGAAACAATTTTTCATAGAGTCATAAATGGCTTCATGATTCAAGGCGGAGGACATCTTGAAGACATGACACCTAAAGATGACAAATTAGAACCAATTATGAATGAAGCAAATAATGGGCTTAAAAATGATCGAGGTACAATTGCTATGGCTCGTACTGCTTATCCTCATTCAGCCTCTTCTCAATTTTTCATAAACCATGCAGATAATGCTTTTTTAAACTTTAGAACTAATCAAGTTGAAGAAGGTTGGGGATATGCAGTTTTTGGGAAAGTAACAGAAGGTCTTGATGTAGTTGATAAAATTGCTGATGCGCAAACAACAGCAGTTCAGGGCTACCAAGATGTCCCAGTTGAGACTATTAAGATTTTGAAAGCAGAAGTTATAGATTAATTTAAGCTAATTACTTTTTCGATTTCTTCTTGGGTCTCGTATGGCTTAGACATATCGGCCCAGTCAATATTGAAATTGTCTTCTAGTTCAGCGTAACTTAACACGCCAAGCTTTTCATACTGAGGGGCAACCTTGTCTGTTAGAAGGCCAATTCTTTTTAAATTAGGGACAATCTTTGTGAATAATAAGACTCTAAAGTTTTGGCCTTGTGCTGTGTTTGCTGCTATCTCTTGTGCTTCTTCAGGCGTATAGTCTAGGAAGCGTGAAATCACTTCCCCTGAAATAAGTCTATTTCTCATGACAACACAAGCTTCAAAAGCAAACTGAGCCCTATCTTCTATTTCGCTTTTAGAGAGTGTTTTGAGGTAATCTTCGAGATAGTTAACACCGAAGGTTACATGTCTTGCTTCGTCTCGAATAACATAATGTAATAATTGTTTGAGCAAACCATCATTAAGAATGAATTTCATATTATTGAATGCTGCTAAAGCTAAACCTTCAATTATGATCTGCATCCCAATGAATTTAAGATCCCATCTTTCATCAGTTAAGATTTTGTCCATCAAAGACTTTAGGCCAGTTGTTGCTGGATACTGAAAACCAATCTTTTCTTTCAGGTATCTATTAAAACCCTCAACGTGACGAGCTTCATCAAAAGTCTGTGATGCTGCATACATTTTTGCATTAAAGGTGGGAGCACAAGAAACCAATTGCGATGCCACTAACAGAGCACCTTGCTCGCCATGTAAGAATTGACTTAAGTTCCAAGATACTTGGTGCCTATCCATCTGAAGTCTGTCCTCTAGAGATAAATCATCAAGTCCTTCAAGCTCTTCGGGCAGAAGTCTAAATTCCTGATTTACAAGGAACTCATTTTTTGGATGTGTTTGAGACCAATCTAAGTCATCGGAGACATTCCAATTGAGCCTTTTACCAAGTTCATAAAGTTTTTTGATCCTATCATCAACAACGGTATAGTCCCAGTTATAAGTTCCTGTTAAAGGAGTCTTAAATATCTCATTGACACACTCAATCGCATCTTGTTCTTTTGGATCAATCTCGGGGTATTCTGTAATTTCCTGAGGCTGGTTATCGACTATTTTGCTTTTCATGTTCTTTTAATTGATAGTGGTTTAATATAACAAAAAAATTAAGGGGCATAAAATGGGGAGCAGATTAGAAAATAAAGTTGCACTGATTACAGGTGGTGCTGCAGGTTTCGGCAAAGGCACAGCTGCTGTACTGGCGCGAGAGGGTGCCAAAGTCTATATCACAGACATAAACAAAGCAGGCGGAGAGAAAGTTGCCGCAGAGCTTGGCATAAATTTCCTTGAGCATGATGTTACTGATGCTGATAGATGGCAAGAAGTAATTGAAGCAATAAAGACACAAGAAAATCAGCTAAATATTTTGGTTAATAATGCTGGAATCGGCTACATGGGAGATGTTGAGGGTACAACTAATGAGGCATGGGACATGGTGCATAAAGTTGATCTAGATTCTGTTTTCTATGGTTGTAAATATGCACTGCCATTAATGAGAGATTCAGGAAATGGTTCCATTATTAATATTTCCTCAATATCAGGAATAGTTGCTGGACATAATTTCACAGCTTACAACAGC
>NYUL01000049.1 GCA_002684055.1 Gammaproteobacteria bacterium | reverse complement strand
GAAGTCTTGAATATAATTTCTCTTCAAAACTATCCTTATTAACTTGAAGAAACTCTCTCAGGTAAGTTCTATATGAATTTAGAGATTCTTCTCCGCCTAGGTAGTTAATTTCCAGCGAAAAATCAACGCCTAGCTTTTCTAGGATTGTTTTTCCAACTAAGATTATTTCAACATCACTTTTTGAGGATCCTTCCCCAATAAGCTCAACCCCTGCTTGAAAAAATTGTCTTTTTCTTCCTTTTTGTGGTCTTTCGTACCTGAACATTGGACCTAAATAAAAAAACTTCTTAATTTCTTCACTCAATAGACCATTAGTGATCAAGGCTCTGACAAGTCCAGCTGTTCCTTCTGGTCTTAAGCACAAAGTTTCTCCATTTCTATCATCAAACTCATAGACTTCTTTTTGAACGATATCTGATGTCTCCCCAGCAGACCTTTGAAATAATGATTTGTTTTCTATTATCGGTGTTCTGAACTCTTTATAATTAAAACTTTTAAATACTTCAAGACAGATATTTTCGACAAAGGATATCCTCTCTATATCATCATCGTAGAGATCTGGCATTCCTCTTATTGTCTTTAAATCTTTCATCCTTTCAATATTGTATTTCTTTTTTGGTCAGCAATTTTTGTAACCTCTTTTATTAGAGCATTTTCTAGCTCACTAGTTTCAACTTTGTAAGCAGGTTTGCCATTAAGATAGATTAGGTGTTTGGGTGAAGCACCTGTAACTCCAACATCTGCTACTTTAGACTCTCCTGGTCCGTTAACATAACATCCAATTACAGCTAAAGTAACTTCTTCTTTTAAATAAGAAAGTTCATTTTCTAATCTATTTACAGTATTAATAACTTTAAAGTTTTGTCTTGAGCAGCTTGGGCAGGCAACGATTTTTACGCCCCTCGATCTTATTTTTAATGATTTGAGCATTTCCCAAGCAACGTGTACTTCATCAACAGGATCAGATGCTAAAGATACCCTGACTGTATCTCCTATACCTTGCATAAGAAGACTGCCTAAGCCAATTGATGATTTTACAGTACCTGTCTTTAGCGAACCAGATTCCGTTATGCCCAAGTGAAGTGGTTGATCAATTAAATCAGAAATTTTTTCATAACTTTCTACAGCCATGTAAATATCAGAGGATTTAATACTTAACTTAAAGTTTTCATAATTATTATCTAGAAGAATATTTACATGCCGCATTGCTGATTCAACTAATGCATCAGCATTTGGTTCACCATATTTTTTTTGTAAATCCTTTTCTAACGACCCAGCATTTACGCCTATTCGTATTGGTACATCCATATCTCTTGCAGCAGAAATAACTTCTTTAATTTTTCTCTCATTACCAATATTACCAGGATTAATTCTGACGCAGTCGACACCATATTTAAGTACTTGTAATGCAATTTTATAATCGAAATGAATATCAGAGACTAATGGAATATTAGTCTTAGATTTAATTTCTTTGAAGGATTCTGCAGCCTCCATACTTGGTATGGAAACCCTTATGATATCGGCGCCAGCATCTTCTAGCTCATTTACTTGCTTAACAGTAGCTGCGACATCAGTAGTTTCTGTGTTTGTCATTGATTGGACGGATACGGGTGAGCCGCCACCAACTGGAACATCACCTACCCAGATTTTTTTTGTTTTTCTTCTCTGAACAGGCTTATTTTCCAATTTAATTAACTGAATATTTCTGTGCTATCAAAGAAATAATTTATTTCTCTTTCAGCACTGGAAGGAGAATCAGACCCATGTACTGCATTTGCATCGATAGATTCTGCAAAATCTGCTCTTATAGTTCCTGCAGCTGCTTCTTTAGGGTTCGTATTTCCCATTAGCTCTCTATTACGTGTAATTGCATTTTCTCCTGCAAGAACCTGAACTACAACAGGCCCTGATGTCATAAATTCAACTAGTGCATTAAAAAATGGCTTTCCGTCATGCTCAGCATAAAATCCCTTAGCTTGGTCATCGCTTAAATGAATCATTTTTGATGCAATAATTTTTAGGCCAGCATCTTCAAACCTTTGCTTGATCCTTCCAATCACATTTTTAGCCACAGCATCAGGCTTAATTATTGATAATGTCTTTTCCATTTTAATCTTTCTCCTTAATCCAATTTTGTTGTATTGATTCTAGTATCTTTTCGTTTACTTTTTCTGGGTCATCATTAAATTCCTCTAGGTTTAAAACGAGATTTCTAAGATCTACGAAATTTATCCATTGAGGATCTTCATCAGGATATTTATCAGACAATTCAATCGCAATATCAAGAGTATCTACCCACTTAAGCATTGTTATGTTAACTCAGAAACTTGGTTAATAGTATATTTTGGTATTTCAATTACCGTCATATTTTCTACAGGATAAACTTGGCAACTGAGCCTAGAATTTGATTCAAGACCCCATGCTTTATCAAGGAGATCTTCCTCATCATCACTTGCATCTTCTAGATTATCGAAACCTTCTTTAACTATCACATGACAGGTAGTGCATGCACATGCTTTTTCGCATGCATGTTCAAGATTGATACCATTCCTTAAACAAGCATCGAGAATAGTTTCATTATCATTCATTTCTATAGTGAGACCATCTGGACAGATGACTTCATGTGGCAATATTTTTAATTTTTTTTTGAGCAGATGTAGCTTCAGTTGAAAATTCTTCGTCTCTAACGGTAAAACTCTCTCCACAACCGCAAACTGCGCTCGCGTTTGGATTTATGAATTTTATTCCTTGGTTTAATCCTTCAATTGTAAAATCAACTTGACTACCTTTAATTATTTCTACTGAATCTGATGGTATATAAAAATCTATGTCATCAACACAAACTCTATGATCTGATTTATTTGATCTGCTAGTAAATTCAAAAAAATATGCATACCCATTACAGCCCATTTTTTTAACGCCCAATTTTACTTTATTTTCTTTACCTTGCATTGATACCATATGTTTAAAATGGGCTAAGGCCTTGGTTGTAAAATTTAGGAGTTCAGGCTTATGCTTTTTTGGATTCATAATCCGCTATTGCTTTTTTTATACTATCTTCAGCCAGTACACTGCAGTGCACTTTAATTGATGGTAATTCAAGTAGATCAGCAATCTCTCTATCTTTAATATTTTTTGCTTCTTCTAGTGTTTTTCCAATTAACATTTCAATCATTTGCTGACTTGATGCAATTGCTGAACCACAGCCATAAGTTTTGAATTTACAATCTGTGATTATATTTTGATCATCAACCTCAATTTGAAGCCTCATAACATCACCACATGCTGGGGCACCGACCATGCCTGTTCCAACATTTTTGGCATTTGCATCCATTCGACCAACATTATGAGCCGAAGGGTTATTCAGTGTCTCTTCGAATTTTTGAATTACTTTTCTAGAATACATATCTTATTAATGGGTTACCCACTCCACTTTTTCAAGGTCTACACCATCTTTGTACATATCCCAAAGCGGTGATAACTCTCGAAGTTGATGAACAACTTTTTTTGTTGTCTCAGCAACCATTTTAACTTCTTTTTCTGTTGTAAACCTTCCAAATGAGAATCTAATAGAGCTATGCGCAAGTTCATCTGCTCTACCAAGAGCTCGTAAGACATAAGATGGCTCTAAACTGGCCGAAGTACATGCAGAACCTGAGGAAACAGCAACATCTTTCAATGCCATAATTAAAGATTCTCCCTCTATGTAAGCAAAACTAATATTTGTAATATTTGGTACTTTATTTTTGAAGCTTCCGTTAAGGTAGATTTCTTCTATACCAGAAACCTCTTTCCAAAAAATTTCAGCTAATTTTGCAATCTTTTTATTATCTTGCTCCATCTCTTCGGCTGCAATTCGGTATGCCTCGCCCATACCAACAATTTGATGAGTTGGTAATGTACCTGCTCTAAACCCTCTTTCATGTCCGCCACCATGTATTAATGCTTCGAGCCTAACTCTTGGCTTTCTTCGGACATATAGTGCACCGATACCTTTAGGAGCATATGTTTTATGACCAGAAAATGACATTAAATCTACATCTAATTGTGATAAATTGATGGGAAGCTTGCCTGTGCTTTGTGCCGCATCTACATGAAAAATAATGTTGTTTTCGCGAGTGTATTTGCCTATCTTTTCAATGTCATTTACAGCGCCTAACTCGTTGTTAATATGCATAATTGAAAGAAGGATTGTTGTTTCTTTGACGTGTTTTTGAATATTCTCTAGAGTGATTACTCCGTTTTCATCAGGATCTAAATAAGTAACTTCGAACCCTTCTCTCTCAAGCTGTCTGCATGGGTCGAGAACAGCTTTATGTTCTATTTTTGATGTAATTATATGGTTGCCTCTATCTTTGTAGAATCTAGCAGCTCCCTTAATGGCTAAATTATCTGATTCTGTTGCTCCGGATGTCCACACTATTTCTCTTGAGTCTGCTTTTACAAGGTTTGCAACATGCAGCCTAGCTTTTTCAACTGCTTCATCAGCTTTCCAACCAAACTCATGGGATCTCGATGCTGGATTACCAAAAGTACCATCAATTAAAAGGCAATCCTGCATTTTAGCTGCAACTCTTGGATCAACCGGACAAGTAGCGGCATAATCAAAATATACTAGGTTTTTATTCATAATCTAATTATAAGTTAATGTGGGGTCTTAGACTAATATTTAAATACTAATTCCAAGCTTGTGTGCAACAATTTGATAAGACTGAACAACATCACCTAAATCTTGCCTAAATCTATCTTTATCTAAGCTCTCTCCAGTCTCTTGATCCCAAATTCTACATCCATCAGGAGTAAATTCATCGCCCAAAATAATAGTGTCTCCCTTTCTCCCAAACTCAACCTTATAGTCAACCAGAATAAGTCCTACCTGAGAAAATTTTTTATATAGAAGTTTGTTAATTTTTAGTGTCATTTCTTTCATGGTTTCTATTTCTTTGAGAGTGCCCCATTTAAAGGCTATTATGTGATTATCATTGATCAAAGGATCTCCTAAATCATCATCCTTTANAAAAAATTCGAAAAGAGGNTCNTCAAATTTTAATCCNTGCTCAACNCCTAATCTTCTNCAGATTGAACCTGTAGCNATNTTCCTTACTACACACTCNACAGGNAGCATATCAAGCCTTTCNACTAANCTCTCAGTTTCTGATACTACTTNGATATGATGNGTATCAATGCCNTTATCAGAGAGATAATCCATTATGTGAGCATTAAATTTATTATTGATCTCGCCCTTTCCTTTTAGAGCTTCTTTTTTCTTTCCATCAAATGCAGAGGTATCATCTCTGTATACCATAAGTAGATTTTGTTGGTTTTCTGTTTCGAATAATGACTTAGCTTTTCCTTCAGATACTAGGGCCCCCTTATTAATCACGACAGAGACTCATTAATCATATCCACAAGCTCATCAACTGAAAATTCAACATCTGAAAGCTTCTTAAATTCTAAGATTGTATTGCCTTCAGATTCTGTGAATATGAGCTCATAATCTGCTTCAACCTCATCATTATTTTGACCGGGGAAGAGACCTCTAAGGAACCCTTGCTGTTCATCCTCCAGTTTTATTTGTATGTATCTTAAGTCTCTATTCCTATCTGCAATCTTTAAATCAGCTTTATCAACTGCTCTTGATAATGCTGACCATGTTCTGTCAAAAGGCAATCTAAACTCAATTCCTATCTCTTTTTTAACATAAACAATTCTTGCTTTTTTATTGAGATTTAAGCCTTGGGCTGCAATTGAATTGCCTTCATAGCCTGGGAGATTCTCAGAGATATATGCTGCAAGGTCTTCAAAATAGTCTAGTTCCATGCTTTTGTTTTCAGCGTCTAGTAAATATATTTCTGAACTATTATTTTTAATACCATGTTCTAAGGTTAAAAAGAATTTTGATGTTTTTTCAGCTGTGATCTTTCCAGCTAAAGGATCATCATTGAGCAATACGTAATCATAGTCTGATAAATAGTCTTTAATTAAGGGCCATGACTTTGATGGAAGGGCTTCTATATATATCCAATAAATTTCACCCAATCTTCTTACTTCAACATTTTCTGAACCCTGAGAAGAGAAAATTTTCTTAGGTCTTGGTACTTCACCTTCTTTTATAAAGCTTGGGCTTTTTGCTGGATAAGGAAATTCATCTAGGGTTTCAAGTGATTCCAACTGGCCTTTATCTGTTAACTCCGTGCCCTCATCACTATATCTTTCATTAGGATTTTCTCTTTTTTCTAAGAAACAACCGCCTTCTGGGCAATATTGTTTTCTACTTTCTGGTATTGTGCAATTTTGTAGCACAAATATGCAGATTATGATGACACTAAATATTTTTGAAAGTTTCATAAATTTTTTCCCTGTATTCCACTGAAAGTGGATGTAACGGTAACCTTAGATTATTCTCTAGTAAAGACATTTTTTCAAGTAAGTATTTACAAGGACTTGGGCTTGCCTCAGTAAATAAAAGTTTAAAAAATTCTAAATATTTTTCATTTAATTGCTTTGCTTCTTCAAAGCGTCTCTGAAAACATAACTCAGATAGTTGTCTTATTTGTTCTGGCATCACATTTGCTGCAACAGATATTACTCCATCTCCCCCATATTTCATAAATTCAACAAATGTTGGATCATCACCAGAATAAAGAAGAAAATCATCTCTCATAGATTTAATATCCTGCAAAGCCCTAAACCTCTCGGTTGTATCTACAGCTTCTTTGATGCCAGTTATATTTTCTATCTCAGCAAGCTGTTTTGTTGTAACAGGATCTAAGTCAACTCCTGTTCTGCCAGGTACGTTATAAAGCACAATATTACATGAAGTTTTAGAAAGCTCTTGAAAATGAAGAAACATGCCTTTTTGAGATGGCTTATTGTAGTAAGGAGTAACTGCTAAACAATCATGGATGCCGCTTTTTGCAGAAATTTCAATTAGCTCAATTGCATCCTTAGTGGATGAACTTCCTACACCAGCAATTAATGGGATCTTAGATTCTTTTTTAGCAAATGAAAATATTTCGCCCCTTTCAAATTTATTTAACGTGGCTGACTCGCCAGTAGTGCCAACCAAAACAATTCCGTCAGTTCTTTTTTCTTCATGAAAGTTAAATAATTTCTTTAATGAGTCAAAATCAATCTCCCCATTTTTAAACATGGGGGTAACTATGGCTACAAGACTTCCCTTCAAAATTTTTTTTCCTATAATCTAAACATGAATAATAAATCAAAAGCCCCAAATTTTTTAGGCCTAGTCGACGAAAATAAGAAATTAGAACTAAATAGTTTTCACGGAAGTTACCTAGTAATATATTTTTATCCTAAAGACAAAACCTCTGGGTGTACCATTGAAAGTCAGGATTTTAGAGACTTTAAAAATAAGTTTGCAAAGAAAAACTGCAAAATAGTTGGAGTTTCAAGAGATTCTATTAAATCTCATAAAAGTTTTGTAGAAAAAGAGGAATTAAATTTCCCTCTAATTTCAGATCCTGAAGAAACAATGTGCAACGCCTATGAAGTAATGAAGGAAAAATCTATGTATGGTAGAAAATATATGGGCATTGAAAGAAGCACTTTCTTGATTGATCCTGAAGGATTGTTAGTTAAAGAATGGCGAGGTGTGAAAGTCCCTGGACATGTAGAGGAAGTTTATAATTTTCTTTGTAATCTTTAAGACTCAGCGTATTTCCAATTATCCATCAGAGATTTTATAAAACTGGCTAGAGGTACGGCAAAAAAGACACCCCATATCCCAAAAATTGCTCCAAATAAAAACACTGAAAGCAGCACTACTACTGCCGGTAATTTCACTACACCTGACATTAAGAACGGTAGAAAAATATTTCCATCAATATTCTGTAGCATTGCATAACAAAAAAGAATGAATAACACATAAGGATCAAGACCAAATTGTGCAAGACTTACTATTGCAACTGGAAAAGTCATAAATACAGGACCAAAGAAAGGTATCAACTGACTAAGCCCAAAAGTTACGCCTAACAGTATTGGGCTATTTACACCCAATAACCAAAACATCAAACTCCCAAATACCCCAACAACGAAAACTTCAATAAATTTCGCTTTAAAATAATTCTGAAAATTAAGGTTTGTTTCGTTCCAAACTTTTACAAGGAATTTTCTTTTTTTTGGAACCAGCTTAGAGAAACCTGTAGATAAAGTATCTGTATCCCATAACCAGAAAAAAAGAAAAATTGGCACAAGTATAATGCTCAAGAATAGGCTTGCTGTATCTTGTATGCGAGAAATGCCAAATGATACTGCTTCTGTAGCAAAGCCACCTATATCACTAATAATGCTTTGGGCGCCCTCTATTGACTCACTAGGAGCATTTACTTCACTTAAGAATGAAATAATTGGTTCTGTAATTAAACCGAGGCTTGGTAGATCCCTTAAATATCTATCTGCTTCATTTACAAATAGAGGGATAAAAATTAATAAGAAGATTGTTGCCAAGGAAACAGCAATTAAAAAGGTAATAAAGACACTTAATTTTTCTGGAATACCAATCTTAGTGAAATAAACCTGCATAGGTCTGAATAGAAAAGCCAGAACAACACTTGTCAAAATTGGGGCTGATAAATCTCCTAGTACCCATAACGCTAAGAAGCCTCCGACTAAAACTGACAGCAAAAACATAACTTGCTGATTTTTAAAAAAGTTATTTATCTTCATTTTTTATTGAATCTTCTTATAAAATACCTATCAAATAATTATAGTTAACTCTTATGATTAAAAAAACAATTCTTTTATTACTTTTTTTTACAGCAAGTAATTTGTCTTTTGCACAAGAAAGTAGCATTGAGCTTCCTTTAATAGGTGATAGATTAAGCGGAGCTGTCTCGCAAACTGAAGAAGAAGCCTTGGGAAGACAATTTCTTCGAGACCTTAAAAGAGAAACACCGATTCTTTATGATCCTATTGTACAAGAATGGACTGAACTATTTGTTTATAAAATTGGAGAACAAAGCAAGGTAAATAAAAAAGCTTTTGAATTAATTCTAATAGAAGATAACTCACTGAATGCTTTTGCTGCGCCTGGAGGAATTATTGGGGTCAACGCAGGTCTTTTCAAATACTCAGACAATGAAGCACAATTTGCATCAGTTATCTCGCATGAACTAGCTCACTT
>NYUL01000048.1 GCA_002684055.1 Gammaproteobacteria bacterium | reverse complement strand
ACTGCAGTGTGTTGTTGGTCGTTTCCACCGTCTGCGGGTCTGCTTTTATAAGGTAAGCAAAGTAGGGGTTATACCGTTTCCCCAGGGAAAGGTTTGCATTGAAAATTTACATTTAGAGTATAATTAGTTAAGTGTTTATATAATATCAGTATAAGGGAGTAGAATAGCTTCAGGAGTTGAATAAAGCACTTCTTGAAGCAACTCAGCTTACCCAGGGTCAAGATGAGTATCGTATCTTTCACAGACTTTAGTGAGGATGAAATATCACTGAAATCTGCTGCTAAAGGAAGTCTCTCTGCACCTGTGAATATGCGATCTATGAATGATCTACGACGGATAAGGGATTTAGCAGCTGCGAAGTCCCCGACCGGTGCTCTCCGTCCTGGCACGGCACCCTTCACCCAATCACAAACTGGGCCCGGCAACTTGAAGCAATTGACGATCAATACGATTTAATATCAGCATTTATGAGCCTACTTTTAGCTTTTTTAATTTATTTTTTTGATTTAGCTTACTCAACAATTTAATCTAAACTTCAAGCAAGTTATATATGTATAAAAAAATAGCCCTTATTGTCATTTTAGTAGTTATAGCTTTTATGGCCTATGTCTTTACTTATTATAAATCTGGCATCAATACGCTAAGAACCAATCCTAATGTTGGGTCTATTGACTATAAAATTATTACTGATGATCTATCAAAGCGTAGCAACTATTTTACTTGGGTTGGTCAAGCTACAATTTTACTAAACCTAGAGGATACTAATATTTTATTTGATCCTATTTTTAGTGACAGGGCTTCACCATTTAAAAGTATTGGCCCTAAAAGAAATACACCTCCTGCAATAACCATAGACAAGTTACCTCCTATTGATCTAATTTTTATATCTCATAATCACTACGATCATCTAGATTTAGATTCTCTAATTGAGATACAAAACAATAACCCCAATGTAGAGGTTTATGTGCCAAAAGGAGACAGGCAGTTATTAATAAATTCTGGAATAAATAACATCAAAGAACTAAATTGGTGGCAAACAACAATGTCATATGGTTTGGAAATATTCTTTGTGCCAACAAAACATTGGTCTGCTAGAGGTTTGTTCGATAGAAAGAAAAGCCTTTGGGGGGGTTGGGCTATCAAATCTCAAAATAAAACTATCTTGCATATAGGAGATACTGCTTATGCAGAATATTTTAAAGAATTTCCTCAAAAGCTAGGCCAAATAGATTTAACCTTTATGCCTATCGGGTCTTACTATCCTAGAGATATAGAAGCTGAATACCATGTTGATCCATATGAGGCTATACAATTAACACGCGATCTTGGATCATTGCATACTTATGGCATTCATTGGGGAGGTGTCTTTTTTACACAAGAACCAACCTATGAACCACAGAAAATTATCAATGAAGCAATGCTATTGGATCCAAATTTAAATTTTTCTACTTCCTTGCCTGGCATAATTTTTGATTTACCTTAATTGAGAATGATTCTCATTTGAGTTATTATCATTTACCTTATGCAAACGTATAAAAAAATTATCACAACCATACTTGTTCTATTAGTTATATCTGGGTGTGCTCCAGTTAACGAAGTGAACATATACACCTCAAGACATTATGACGTAGACGATATTCTCTACGCTGAGTTCACAAAAAAGACTGGAATTAAAGTAAATATAATTTCTGGCTCTGGCGGAGCGTTAATGGAAAGACTCAAAGCCGAAGGTGTTAATTCACCGGGTGATGTTTTTTTCACTGTTGATGCTGGTAATCTTGCTAATTTTCAGAAAGAAGGGTTTTTACAATCTATAACATCTGAGAATATTAAAAATATAGTACCAATAGAATTGCGAGGCAAAAATGACGAATGGGTCGCAATAGCAAAGAGGGCAAGAGTAATATTTTACAACCCAGAATCTGTATCAAATGAAGAGATTGCTAATATTAACTACGAGGATCTAGCTAAACCAAGATGGAAAAATAGGGTTGTCGTAAGGAGTTCTTCAAATATGTACAATCAGTCACTTGTTGCTTCATTGATTTCAAACTTAGGCGAAGAAAATACAGAAACTTGGGCTAAAGGTCTTGTTGATAATTTTGCACGTAAACCACAAGGCAATGATAGGGCACAATTAATGGCTGTAGCAAATGGGCAAGCAGATATTGCAATTGCTAATACCTATTACCTTGGCATCATGTTATCTGGTAAAGGTGGAACCGAACAACAAGTTGCTGCCGCAAAGCTAAGAATTGCTTTCCCTAACCAAACAAATAGAGGGGCTCACGTGAACATTAGTGGTGGAGGGATATTAAAACACTCACCTAATAAAGAAAACGCAGAAAAATTTTTAGAGTTCCTACTTACAGAAGGAGCACAAAGTCATATTGTAAACAATACATTTGAATACCCAATTTTAGAGACAGTAGAACCCCACGAATTAATAGCAGGTTTTGGAACTTTTAACATGGATAAGACTTCTGTTGCAGATTTTGGAGAATATAATCCTGCTGCGGTGAAGCTTATGGATAGGGCAGGCTGGAAATAATAATAAAATTTATTTTCTATTTGTTAAGATTGGTAATTAATTAATTACTAAAGTGAAAAGATACTTAAAGCTCAGTTTCTGGGAGATTTTTGCAGCAAGCACAGCATTAATATTTGCCATACCGGTACTCTTAATTTTTATCAGTCTATTTTTAGGCTTTAATGACAATTTTGAGCATATCTATGAAGTTGTATTGTTAGAATATTCCCTGAATTCATTGTACCTAGTAACAGGTGTTTCATTTTTGGTCGCAATCATAGGCATTCTTACGGCCTGGCTTGTTACTTATTATGATTTTTTTGGTAAAAATTTTTATGCTTGGGCATTAATACTGCCTTTGGCTATACCGCCTTACATTCTTGCTTACGTGTTTACAGAAATATTTGAGTATTCAGGAAGCCTAAATAGCGTTCTAACAGCTTTAAATCTAAATTCTGGGGATAATATAAATCCAAATATTCGTTCGCTTCCAGGAGCCATAGTAGTCTTTGGGTTTTCTCTATATCCATATGTATATTTAATATGTAGGGTTGCACTTCTAAATATTGCAAAACCAATGATAGATGCTTCAAGAGTGATGGGACAAACCCAAGTACAAACATTTTTTAAAGTAACTCTACCAATCATACGTCCAGCTGTGTTTGCTGGGTTAGCGCTTGTAGCTATGGAAACGCTTTCAGATTTTGGAGCAGTACAACATTTTGCTATACCAACATTTACTACCGGCATTTTCAGAACTTGGCTAGGCATGTATGATCTCACAACAGCCATGCAATTAGCTTCAATGTTGTTGCTAGTTATAATGGTTTTTNTANTTTGTGAAAGACANCTNAGAANCAAACAAAGATATTCNTCAGCAACCCAAAAAATTGAACCNTTATCCAAAACTAAATTAGAAGGNCTGCACAACNTAGGTGCATCGTTTTTTTGTCTTACACCNATATTGATAGGNTTTATTNTNCCTNTATTAGAGCTAATAAGTTGGACCATAGAAATTGACAACTTTTTCTCAAGTAAATTNATAACCGCTTCATTTAATACCTTAGTNCTTGCAGTTATTGCAGNATTTTTAGTNACTTTGATAGCACTTATCTTAAATTTNAATGCACGCATTAATGTAAAAAGATCGTCTGAGGAAATAAATAATTTTCTTTCTATGGGCTATGCCATACCAGGTTTAATCTTAGCGATTGGCATTACTCAATTACTTACATACTTAGATTTTATTCTATACAGCACAGGCATATTGCTCACTGGTAGTATTTTTGGTCTGATATTTGCTTACTCCATTAAGTCATATGCTCTATCTAATAATGTTTTGCAAAGTGGTTATAAACAGTTTTCCACTGAACTTGATGATTCAGCAAGAACTTTAGGAACTTCGAAGTTTAATCTGTTATCTAAAGTTCATGTCCCACTTTTAAGGGCTGGGCTGCTGACAAGCTTTTTATTAGTTATCTCTGAAGTTGTGAAAGAACTACCTGCCACTTTAATACTTAGACCTTTCAATTTTGATACTTTGGCAGTGAATGTTTATTTATTAGCATCAGAAGAGAGGATGTATGAGGCTGCATTTCCAGCACTTTTTATAATATTGATAGGATTGATACCTATATACTTTCTCTCTAAAATGATCCAAGAAGCCAATAAATCAAATGAATAAAGAATTTTTAAAAATTACTAACTTAAATTACAAGATTGAAAATAAAACAATCTTAAAAAATTTAAATCTTAGTATTGCAGAAGGGGAGTTTGTAGCAATTATGGGCCCATCAGGTTGTGGAAAAACTAGTTTGTTGAGAATCATAAGCGGACTAGCCAAGCAAACTAGTGGTGTTATTAGTGTAAATAATCAGATACTAGCAGACGAAAATAATTTTATAGAGCCAGAAGCAAGGAACCTTGGTTTGGTTGTTCAAGAAAAAGTTTTATTCCCACATCTCAATGTTAAAAATAACATCATGTTTGGTCTCAAAACTAAAGCAATGGATTCGGTGAACAAGATAGTAGATCAATTTAAAATTAATAAATTACTTGATCATTATCCACACCAATTATCGGGTGGAGAGGCTCAAAGAGTTGCTTTAACAAGAACGCTGGTAACAGCACCAAAACTCTTACTACTAGATGAGCCTTTCAATGGTTTGGATGAAAAATTAAAAAAAGATATCTATCCTGATTTACAGGAATTACTAAAACAAAACAATACTACAACTATTATGGTTTCCCATAATACGGAAGAAGTGGAGGAACTCTCCGACCGTAGTTATCAATTAACCCATAAGAACCTGCAAGGGCTTACAACATGAATACTAAATCGTTTCAAATTTTCTGCATTCTTGCCATGTCATTAACTTTTAATATTTCTTCTCAAACCGAAGGCTATGTAGATAGCCAAGGCACTAATATTTTTTATATAGATTATGGTCCGGAGGAGAATGAGCCAATTCTTTTGGTCCAAGGTCTTGGCGGCCAACTTACATTTTGGCCTGAGGAATTAATTAGTGTACTAAAAGATAATGGATTCAGGCCTATTGTTTATGACAATAGAGATGTAGGTTTATCGGATGGTTTTCAAGATTATGGTCGACCAAATTTTATATGGAATTATTTTAAATTTTATACAGGCCTGCCACTTAAATCTGCATATTCATTGGCTGATATGGCTAGTGATGGAATAGCAGTCATAGATAATCTCCAGTTAGAAGAAACACATCTATTAGCAATGTCTATGGGAGGTATGATCACTCAACGCATGGTGGCAGACAATAGAGAAAGATTTAAATCATATGTATTGATTGCTTCAATGGCTAGAACTCCAGACCTGCAGACAGGCCCCAAAGGGGAATTAAAAAAACTTATTGAGGATAGATCTTTTCGTACGCAGACAGTAGATGAAAGATTAGAAAGATCACTAAAAATGTATAAAATTTTAGGTACGCCCGGCCTGGAAATTAATGAAGAGGAATTTAAGAAGAACGCATTATTAAATATAAATAGAAGTTCTAACGAGACTGGTTTTACTAGACAGCTGATAGCAATTCTTGCAGACAAAGACAGATACGAAGAAGTTCGAAGTATTACCACCCCAACACTAGTAATTCATGGGCGTCTTGATCCTCTTATTCCATTTGAAGAAGGTAAGAAAACAGCGGATATGATAGAGGGCAGCCAGTTTTTACCTGTTGATATCATGTCTCATCTAATAGATGAACCGGTGCTTGAAATTATAGACGAGCCATTAATAGAATTTTTACAAAAGAATTCTTAGTTAAGAACGGAATATGAACCTATGATCCTGAGTTCTTCAGACATATTCTCTAATAGTTCTAAAAGTTGCACTATTTCTGGGTCTTCATAATAACCCTCAAAATCAATAAAGAATGTATGAAGGAATTCATTGTTTCTTGAAGGTCTTGTTTCAATTCTGGTCATATTAATATTCAGATCAGTGAATGGTTGAAGAACATTCATTAAAGATCCTGGTTTGTCTGCAATATTAATCATTACTGAAGTTTTATTAATTTCTGATTTTTCTTCTAAACTTTTTCCTATAACTAAAAACCTAGTTTTATTATCACTTCTATCCTGAATTTCTGTTTCATGAGTAGTTAAATTGAATAATTTAATAGCGTGAGAATTTGCTATGCAGTAGATGGAATCATCTTGAGCTGCATGTGCTGCTGCTTCTGCAGTGCTTGTTGCAACTAGCTTCTCTGCATTAGGGAATTTACTGCGTATCCAGTTATTGCATTGGCCAAATACTTGAGGGTGGGATGTAATTTTCATGACTTGTGAGGGATCCATTACAGCATTTTGTGAACAAAAATTATGACTTACTGAGAAGTTAAATTCTTTTATAATTTTTAGATCATAATCAATCAAGCAATTTAGAGAGGAATTGATAACACCTTGGTAGGAATTTTCAAAAGGTATAACTCCGTAGTATGAATGGCTCATCGCAACCTTTTCAAATATGTCTTCAATAGAGGAGACAGGGACAAATTGTTGATTACTAGTAAAAATATTTCTAGCTGCTAAATCAGAATTGGTTCCTTCTGGACCTAAAAAGAAAATTTTCATTTGTGGATTGTAAGGTTTTTTAGACATAAAAAAAACTGAGCAAGCTCAGTTTCTTTTAAATCGAGTACTGTAGGTGTCAAAAGTGAGATTATCTTTTGCATCCTTGAGTAAGATCTCTTTTACTCTTGGTGGTCAAGTTTGCTTTTTTGCATGCTAAGCTCTCTTGAACTTTCACCTTTCAGTGCTCTTCCTTGTGTAACATTTCCTTTCTTTGGTTCTGCAGTTCCNTTCCAGTTCTTGTTACCGCTAGGTAAGATCTAATTTANAATGTGTTACTTATTAANGCAACACTTTAGTGTAAATAAATACTACTTTTTTTTACTAATCTCTNAAAGCCNTTAAAAACCTGGTTATTAATATATAAAAAANTATAAAAAATTTNAATAATAAATATTTATAAAANATANATTGATTAAAAAATNTACAATATGTATAAAAANTATACAACTTNAAGAAAGATNCTNNTTNAAAATATGAGATATAATANTTNATTATGAAAATTACAATGATTACGGGNCCNACTGCTGGTATTGGTAAATCACTTGCATACCAATTAGCAGAAAGAGGTGAAAATTTATTATTAATAGCAAGACGAGAAGAACGATTAAAAAATATTTCTGAGGAGATCCAGAATAAATACAACGTCAAAGTATTATATTGTGTTGCTGATTTAACNACACAGGAAGCACCNAAGAATATTTACAATTTNTGTAAAGAACATCAATTAGATATTTCAACATTGGTCTTAAATGCCGGATANCAAATTAATACAAGATTACATGAAGCTTCAATNGAAGATGANGAAGCATGTTTAAGAGTGTTGGGTTTATCTGTNATCATGCAAACGAAGCTCCANCTTAATGATNTTNTAAAGAGAGGTGGAGGTAAAATTATGGTAGTTTCNTCGATTGCAGCATTTGCTCCAACATCTAAAGAATTTGCCGTTCTCTATGGACCAGTCAAGACTTTCATGAATAGNTTTGTAGAAGGCATAAATGGTGCGTANAACAAAGACAATATNTANGCTACTTCAGTATGNCCTGGTTTTACTACAACAGAGTTCCATGAAATGAGTGGCACACAGGANAGAATGGATAAGGTGCCTTCATTTATGAAAATGACAGCAGGTGAAGTCGCAAAAGAGGGTATAGCAGGCATGGATAAGAAAAAAGAGATTGTTGTAACTGGAGGCCTTAATAGGTTCTTAGTTAACACGTTAAAATTTTTCCCTAGATCACTTATAACTATCATTGGTAATGCGTTAGCAGGTGGTAGGTATAAATAAGCTTCATCTTATAGCAATAATAGTATTAACTGGTTGTTCTCAACAAAGTCCAGAAGATATTGCACAACAATCCTTAATTATCGATACGCATATTGATACACCTTATCGTATTAAAGCAGATCTAGATAAATCAGGAGAATTTGAAAATATTGCTCTTCAAACTGATTACGATTTTGATTACTCTAGAGCTATTACTGGGGGCTTAAATGTTCCATTNTTTTCCATTTATTTACCAGCTCAAACGGAGGAAGAGGGAACCAGTTTTACATTAGCTAATGAATTAATTGATTTAATGAATTCAATTATTTCTCAAAATAACGATAAATTCTTTTTTGTTGATACCTCTACTTATTTGGGTAATCTACCAGGTCAAAACTTAATAGGTATTGCATATGGCATGGAAAACGGCGCTGCCTTAGAAGGAGATTTATCCAACGTTAGATATTTTTACGACAAAGGCATCAGGTATATAACCTTAACTCATGCTAAAAGTAANCATATCTCTGATTCGTCTTATGATACTAATAAACAATGGGGTGGCTTGAGTGAGTTTGGCAAAACTCTAATACCGGAAATGAATCGGGTTGGAATTATAGTAGATATTTCTCATGTCTCTGATCCAGCATTTATGGAGNCTATAGATCTTTCTAATACACCAGTAATTGCTAGTCANTCATCNTTGCGCCACTTTACCCCAGGCTGGGAAAGAAATGTATCTGATGAGATGCTNATAGCACTGGCATCAAAGGGTGGTGTTATTCAAATAAATTTTGGTACAGCCTTTCTCACCGATATGAATGATAAATCTGTCGGATATGACCCAAACACCTATATACATGCAGACGTATCTGATGTNGTAGACCATATAGATAGAGTTGTTGAGCTTGTGGGTATAGATCATGTCGGAATTGGCTCTGATTATGATGGAGTAGGAGATACTCTCCCTAATAACCTAAAAGATGTCTCAAGTTATCCTAACCTTATTGCAGAGTTACAAAAACGTGGCTACTCTACCAGAGACATCCAAAAAATCTTAGGTGAAAATTTTGCTAGAGTCTGGAGAGAAGTAGAAGAATATGCACGCAACAGCTAATCCAATAGAAATATGGCATAAAACTATTTTAGATAGTGATCCATCAGAGCTATATGGCATTCTGGATGATTCATTTCAGTTTTATTCACCTGCAGTATTCAAAAGTAAAGAAAAATATATGGGTTATATTTATTTGCTTGCTGCAAGCCAATCATTTCTTACAAGTGACTTCAAATATACCAGAGAAATTATTGATGAAGGACAAGCAGTCTTAGAGTTTGAGTGCACNATGGATGGCGTCACAGTAAACGGTATAGATATGTTTAAATGGAACGAAGAAAATAAACTTACTGAGATGAAAGTGATGATCAGAACTGAAAAGGCACTTGAAGCAGTAAAACAAGAAATGANTAAAAACTTATCTCGCCCAGAACTTTGGCGTTGATAGATTATATTCTATGCATATATAATTATTCATCATGGCAAAAAAATATGTAAACTTTCGAGTAGGCGGTGTCCCTGAAACAAAAGAGGATAACTATACCGTCTGGACAAATGACTTACTAAGCAAACTNATAGCTAGTAAAACAGTAATTGAACCNAANAAAGCAACTTTTGGTCATAGGCTCTTAGAAAGCGAAGTCGTTTTCGTTGTTGTCTCAGGTAGAGGCATCATGGAAGTAGTGGAGTACGCTAATACTTCGGAAGGACATGGACACGACCCTTCACATGGCATTATGCATAAAGATGAATATGCTCTTTCAGCAGGAGATGTNATACTGGCTGAAGAGGGTGATTATGTGAAAGTTTCTAACGAAAGTGATCACGATCAANTAGTTTATNTACGTATNTTTGATAAAGCTGGCTGGCGTGGTAGATCNCCTGAACTAGAACAAGANCCACAAGNTTAANTTATTCAGATGAAAAAACTANTATTAGNTAGTTTCATAGCTCAATCAATANTTGCTGAACCTGAATTATATTTTATTGAACCTANAGACGGATCGATTCATAGCGGTTCTGTAGAAGTTAAATTTGGTTTAAAAGATTTTGGTGTTGCTCCTGCTGGTTACAACATACCTAATACAGGCCACCATCACTTAATAATTGATGCTGAGTTGCCAAACTTACANCTTCCTGTGCCTGCAAACAATAATTACGTNCANTTTGGNTTAGGTCAAACNGAAACCACTCTTACCTTAGANNCTGGNACNCATACCTTAAGGCTNCTAATGGGTAACTATCTTCANATCCCTCACACTGANCCAATNTATTCAGAAGAAATNACCATAACAGTTAAGTAAAAAAAAACCGCCCGAAGGCGGTTTTATTCAAACTTAATAAGTTCTATTCACCAGTAAAAGTNTGACTACCTACTGTTGCATAATCATGNGTATCTTGATCAGCAATTTTAGTAATCTCCCAGTGACAATCAGATGCATCTGTNCCTGCAGATGTANTCCAAGAATCTGTACCATCTTTGGTAGCTTTCTTAATCATTACAGATTCTGAGCTAGCTGCAGTATCTCCACATGCTGTCCAGTCACTNCCTGGATCACCTTGGAAATCTCCAAAAACATCAACTACAGTTGCTGTTTGTGANGGAGCATCTGCTGTTGCCGCTTTCTTATAAAGCTTATAAGCATCATCACCATTGTGTGAAATATTAGNACTAATCTGGTCGATGTTATTTCTTAGNGCATCGGGACCATCTGTTCCTTCAGCTCTNCCAAGAACCCATACATCACCATCAGCAAGNGTAGCACCAGNAGTAAATTCTATGGCGGTTTCATACTCGCCAACTACGCTAGGAGCATTGCTTACCCTACCCAAGAAGTAATCATCTAGGGCAACTTCAGCACCAGTGAAGTTTGCAACTTCAAGGTACTTAGTCCAAGTTGAACCGACTTCTGATGTTTCTGATATGAATAGATCATCAGCAGTTGCTGGTGCAGGTGTTGGTGCAGGTGTTGGTGCAGGTGTATCAGCTACAGCTACGACCACGTTATCATAGAGCATTGCTGTTGGGTGATAGTTAGTACCTGTGTTTGAGAAACCAAACTGTACAGGCCATCCAACCATAGTGCTTATTATGTCTACAGATAATGAACCATCTGTATTCCATGCTGATGTAGTGTAGCCACTAGTATCTGCATAAACACCAGGCTCTGCTGCATAACCGTTTCCTGGGTTAAGNACTTTCACAAATGCTTGGCAACCTAANGCTGTTGCACTAGTATCGGCGTTTGTATCTCCACAAGCTGTTCCTTCACTAGGCTTTTTACCATGCCATGTAAATGTTAATGTTTTACCTACATCTGCTTCTGCAATCGTATATTCTGTAAAGACATTTGTCTCATGGACTTTTGTCGCAATTGTTGAATCACCATAGTTAGCGAATACTTTTAGATAATTNGTTGCATTACCTTCGCTATCAGTCTCACTTCTTTCAACAGCAGAGATCTGTGATTGATTAGGGTGAGATGCATTTGGTGCAGCACCTAAGTAGTTATACTCATATGCGCCTGCAGTTCCATCTGCATTTGCGGTAAATACGTTAACTGCATACTTCCAGCCATCGATAGTTTCATTGTCATCTGTAACAGCTTCGAAATCAGCTTCTGCGAAGTTACNAGATGGTGCTGGTGTTGGCTCAGGAGTTGGCTCAGGAGTTGGCTCAGGAGTGTAAGCACTTACATCAGCATTATCATAAAGCATACCTGTTGGCGCATANTTTCCTGAATAGTTTTTAAATCCTGTCTGTAGGATGTGNCCAACGTGAGCTTCTGTTAATTCGAAGTCTACGTTAATAGTCTCACCATCNGTTGATGCGCTTGTTGTATCTGTACTAGCATTAATTAATAANCTGTAATCTGTACTATTTACAACCTTAACAACTGCTGCACAAGTAGCACCTGTTGCACTATTTTCTGAGTTAGTCCCACCGCAATTATTAGATGCTGGAGATTTTGCAGTAACAGAGAATCTGTATGTGCCGATCATATCACTAGTGATATAGCCTTGAGTTGCACCTAATTCTCTAATGACATTAACTTCTAGGAAACCACTTCCATGAGTTGCATCATTGTAATTACTGTAAGTGTTAAGAACATTGTTCCCACCATCTTCAGTTACGATACCTGTCATATTGTCTAACACAGCTGTTCCGCTGTAATTGTTTGTGTAATTACCACCAGAATCGAATTGGCTAACCGAATACAACCAAGGAGCTAAGTCCGTTGCTGCTGCATAACCTTCATAATCGTCTGCGAAAGTTACACTTGGCGCTGGAGTAGGCGCTGGCGTTGGTGCCGGTGTTGGCGCAGGCGTTGGTGCCGGTGTTGGTGCCGGTGTTGGCGCAGGCGTTGGTGCCGGTGTTGGCGCTGGTGTTGGCGCCGGTGTAGGCGCTGGCGTTGGCATAGGTGTCGGTGCTGGTGCTGCAGGAGTTTCCGTATAAGTATCTCTGCTAACTCCATCACTACACGCAGCTAAAAAGACTAACGTAAGAAAAGTGGTGAGTTTTTTAAACATGTTATGTTATCCCCAAATATATTTGTTAATCAAATATGTCATAAATTGGGAATTTTTAAAAGGGTAATTGGCAAGATTTAAGCTTAGATTTTACTTTTTTTGTTTAGTTAAATCTGTTTCATCTCGATGCTTACGCAAGTATTTCATAAAAGGCGTCCCTCCTGTGCCTCTTACCTTAGAACCGCCAGTACCAAAGAGGGTATTTTTAGTGTTTTGATTATGTATGTAATCAGCTGCGTATTGAAGGTGCTGTGATCTAAATATAGAGATCTCCTGACAACAATCATCAAATAGTGCTATTAGCTCTTCATTATTCTTAATATCTGTCTTTACTTGGGAATAATCTTCTATAAATTTAATGAGCTCTCTATGTGATGGAGGCATATATGATTTCATCTCATCTAAATACTCTCTTAACTCATCTTTTTCATGGACAACGCTGAGTAATGCATCTAGAGCTGGAACTATTGAACTTTGTGCACCCGTTTCACCTCTATAAAGTTGTGGTTTATCATCAAAGCAACCCTCATAGA
>NYUL01000047.1 GCA_002684055.1 Gammaproteobacteria bacterium | reverse complement strand
TTGTGTTTTTGAATTGGCATAACTCCACTATAAACACCTGCTTCTTTAAGTGATTTTGTTACAAGTGTTTTTGCCATAACTATTACATTGTCAGCTATTTCAATATGCCCAATTATTCCAACTTGGCCTGCTATTTGGCAGTTTTTTCCAATCTTCACGCTTCCAGCAGTACCTGACATTCCGGCAATAGCAGTATTCTCACCTATTATCGTGTTGTGTGCTATGTGAACTTTATTATCAATCTTAACGCCATCTTTAATTACTGTATTCCCAAGTGCACCTCGATCTATAGCTGTATTAGCCCCAATCTCAACATTTTTGCCTATTGATACACCACCTAAATGCTCTATTTTGTGCCAACCATTATCAATGGGGGCGTATCCAAAACCATCAGACCCAATTACGGTGCCAGAATGAATAATAGAATTATCTCCGATATTGGTACAAGAATATATTGAAACATTGTCATGAATAAGGACATTATTGCCAATAATACAATTAGGGTTGATAACAGTGTTTTGACCTATCTGTACATTATTTCCAAATATAGCCTTAATTTTTTTATTCTCTCTGTTATATCGGTCAGAAAAGACTTTAGATGCTTTAGCATAGGCAAGATAAGGATCATCTACGATAATGAAATTTTTGGTAGATTGAATTTGTGTTGTGAGGTCTTTGGTAGTAATTACAGCCCCTGCCTTAGGGCTTAAAGAATCTATAAACTTCTTATCTTTTGCATAGCAAACAGAAGAACTATCGCAGAACTTGGAATCTTGAAGTTGGGTAATTTTAAGATCATATGACCCTAGAGGAGTACCACCTATTAATTTGGCTAACTGCTCTAGAGTAAATGATTCCATTAAGATAGATTACTACTATTCAGACTTTTCGGTCAAAGCATTATCTAGATATGCAATAACCTCTTCAGTAATGTCTAAATCAGGATCTGCGTAAAGCAGTGCTCCTGGAGCAACTATCATGTCGTATTCTTTTTGTGTGATTAGTTCACCTAGCACTTTCTGAAAAGTGGGCGTAAGTGTACCAACTACTTGTTGTTGGACTTCTTGAGCTTTTGTTTGAAGCTTATTAGATAAAAACTGAATGTCAGCTTGTTTGTCTTGCAGTTGTTTCTGCATATCTAATTTTTCTTCATCGGATAAAACTTCTTGATCTTTTTGAAATTTTTCAACTAATGCTTGTCCTTCTGCTTGAAGCAATTCAAGTCTCTCTCTGTCAGCTATAAAGCCAGCATCTTCATCAAGAGTTTTAAATGCATCTTGCGCATATTGAGTACTCAACATTGCTACCTCAGCATTTAACACAACAGTCTTAGCATTGATTGGAGCTGAAAAAGCTACAAGCAACAAAGTAAGAAATAAAACTTTTATTTTGTTCATAATTAATCCTTAAGTTTCGCTATTTTATATGACTTTTGCCAAAGAATCGAGATTTTTTAGAACTTATTACCAACCGTAAATTCAAACCTCTTCGTTCTATCCAGAGGATCATTATTAAATGGAACAGCAACATAGACACTTATTGGACCAAATGGTGTGATTGCAGAACCACCAATACCGTATGATCCTTTTAGATCATCAAAACTTGGTGTGAAACATTGTGTTTGGTAGTTGTAACAGAATGTTGAGAATACATTACCAACGTCTACGAAGAATGCAGTTCTAAATTGGCTCTGGTCTTCAATAAATGGCACTTTAAATATTACATTTAAACTAGTTTCTAATAAAACATTACCGCCAATTGGTCTATTGATGCCATATTGAGCATAGGAATTATAGTATGGCTGATCTGGTATGCCATCAAAGTTATTGTCTAATAGAGGTGGGCAATAGTCTTCAGCTGAGACATATTCATAACATGGCACAGGTGTAATCCTTGGTCCTAAACTGTTGGTTTCATAACCTTTAATAGAGTAAGGTCCTCCAGCATAGAAATATTCGAAATATGGTGGTACTTCACTATCACCGAATGAATCAACATAACCAATTCTTGATGCAGCTTTAAAAATCAAATCTTCTGTAATTGGTTGATAGAACTCATTTTTAAAATCTAACCTGAAATAGTTTAATGAAGACCCTGGAACTGTTGTTTGAAATGAAACCTGATTAAGCGTTCCATCGGTAGGAAATATACCTCTGTTAAGGGTTGCTCTAGTCCAGAAAGCTTGTAGTTTTAATGTATCAAAAATATCTCCCTCAGATTCTAGGAAATCTAATATTTCACGTGATGCTAGTGAGCCAGATTGTAATTCAGTGTGATCAGCTGCAATATTAAATCCAAGTCTCTGGGTTTCAGAAATTGGAAAACCAAAACTTATAGCAGCACCATAACTTGCAGTGTTATANTCTGTTATCCCAAATGATGAATAATCAAACTCCCTANAATTTAAAGAATANCCNCTNCTTGCTCCATCAACTGTGTAGTAAGGATTTTCATACTGGAGTGCTACATTTGTTGAGTAGTCACTTACTTGNGTTCCNATTCCNACCGTNTTTCCACTGCCCAAAAAGTTNTGTTGTTGAATNTTGAANTTAAANGAGAAGCCGAANTGTGAATAACCAAAACCAGCTACAATATTTCCGTATTGTTGTTCTTCGACATCAAAAACGACATCTACTAAATCTTCTTCGCCTGCAACAGGAACTGTTTCAACATTAACTGTCTTAAAGAATCCTGTTCTCTCAAGAAGTAGTTTTGATTGCTCAATAAGTTGGTTAGATGCAGGAGCTCCTTCAAATTGTCGCATCTCCCTTCTAAGCACTTCATCTGTAGTGAAATAATTTCCATTAAAGATTATCCTTCGCGCATAGTTCTTTCTGCCAGGATTAAATACAAAAGTAATATCAGCAGAATTATTTTCTTCATCGATAGTTGGCACTCCTTCTACTTCTGCAAATGTGTAACCATCATTACCAAGAGCATTTGCATAGAACTCCTCATAACTGGTTATTAATGACTCTGAGTAAAATGCGTCTTCCTGGATATTTATGAAACTCTCTAAGAATTCTCTATCAAGCGGTAATTCTCCAGATATCTTTATATCATTTAACTTGTACCTTTTACCTTCATTCAATACTAGAGTAATGAAAAGTTCTTGTAGATCTTGACTAATAGACACTTGTGATGATGCTATTTCAAATTGTAGGTAGCCTCTGTCTTTATAGAACGACTCTAAATTCTCCAGATCAGTTCTGAGCTTTTCTTTTGTGTATCTGTTGTCATTAGTAAAAATTGAAAGTATTGATCCTTCAGAAAGCTCAAAAACACGTTTGACCTCAAAGTCAGTAAAAGCATTATTACCAATGACTTCAATTGTTGATATGGCTGTGGAAGTTCCTTCATCAACATCTATATCGACTTCAACTCTATTTCTAGGGCGGTCTTTTTGTGTCACAACAACAGTTGCTCCATATCTCCCTTGTTGAGAATACTGTGCTTGCAGTCCTCTTGTAATTAAGTCTAAAGTTGCTCTTTTAAGAACAGAGCCTTCTCTGATGCCCTCGCCGTTTAATGCGGCAAGCAGATCTTCTGTCTTAATTGCAGAATTACCATCTATATATATATTTGAGATAGTAGGCCTTTCTTGAACTGTGATGTACAAAATATTTCCTTCTGATCTCAGCTGAATATCATCAAACTGGCCTGTAGCAAATAAAGTCTTTATGACTCTTTGATAATCTCTTTTTTCAATCTTGTCACCAATGGTTATCGGCACTGTATCTAAAACACTACCCAGAGAAACTCTTTGTAAGCCTTCTATTCTTATATCATCAACAAGCATTTCTGCTTGGGCATTCAAGGCAAATATAAGTGCTAGTGCTGTAAGTATTTTTTTCAAATTATTCTCGCTATATCATTCATCATTACAAAAACGAACAAAGTTAGTACTAATAAGAAACTTAGATTCATTAAAGCTGCTTTTAGTTTCAAACTTATTGGAGATCCTTTAAGTGTTTCAACTAAGATAAACAAAAATTGACCCCCGTCAAGCATTGGTAATGGTAAGAGATTAAACGCTCCAAGACTAATACTCAATATCCCTAGCAATAAAAGGAAGGGAATTAGTCCAGATACAAGAGAATCACCTGCTACTTTAGCTATTCCAACCGGCCCACTTAAGTTTTCAAACCCCATTGTTCCATTAAGAGTTTTGAATAAAAAATTAAAGGTATTTACAATCCAAAATTTGGTTTGATTAAAACCAAAAGCTATAGAAGATGATAATGAATTTGCTTCAGGACCTAGACGTAGACCATAAGAGGAGCCTTCCTGTTTAGACGGTAAAGTTATAACTAAATTACGGCCATCTCTCTCAATGCTTACAACTATTTGTTGGCCAAAAGTATTCAAGAGCGTTGTGGCTTGATACATAGAATTTATACTTTCTTGGTTAATTTGAATTATTTGATCTCCTGACATAAAGCCAACTTTTTCTGCAGTACTTTCACTTTCGATAGCTGCAATTCTTGGCGCAAAATCAGCAAATGGCTTTATGCCAAAATATTGAGATGGAGACTCACCTTCTTCAAACTTAAGGTCAGCAACATTCTTTGTAAGTAAAATTTGTTTTTGGTCTTTGTAATCAAATAATTCAATCTCAATGCTACCTGTGTACCCAGTTAAATCTAATAGCCCAACTTCAAGAGCTTGAACAGAATCAATCTCATTATCATTGACTGCAACTACCTCATAAAACTTCTGGCTATCAATTTCAGCAACTTGTGCAGAAACCATATCTGATTGTTTTGGGATAAATAAGCCAACTAAAGTGAATACAAAAAAAGCTAAAATGAAATTATAAATTGGCCCAGCTAGGACAACTAATGATCTTTCTAAGGCAGGCCTATTTGCCAGCACATACTTCTTGTCTTCTTCGTTAAGCTTATTGTAATTATCTACATCAGCAGGATCATGAAAAGCAACATAGCCTCCAAAAGGTATTGCTGATAGTGAGAACTTTATGTTGTCCTTATTTTTCCATTTATACAGGTCTGGGCCAAAACCTATACTAAATTTAATGATTTTAATTTTGAAATACCTTGCAACAGAGTAGTGCCCATATTCGTGGAAAGTTACTAGTATTAAAAACAGTGTTAAAGCTCCAATTAGTGAATACATTTATTTGCCCTCCATTAAGTCTGTTATTTCTATTCTATTTTTTTCTAGCTCTTCAAGACTATTAATTTCTTTTCTTTCAATACGATAGTAGTTATCAAGTATCAATTTATAAATCTCACCAAAACTTATCTCATTTTTTAAAAATTTCTTAACTGCAATATCGTTTAGTGTTGCAAAAATTAGACCGCTATTATCATCATTCTTCATAACATCTAATGCAATTTCCTTTATCTCATTTCTATCGGAAGGAAATAGCTCCAAACTCAATTCCATATTTTTATCAAAAAGATCTAAAGAATATTTTTCTTTAATATCTTCTGAATGCTCTCCTAGCAGACCATATGCAATAGGAATTATCATACTTGGCTTAGACATCTGCGCCTCAACTGAACCATCTTTTAATTCCAGCATTGAATGAATTACGCTTTGTCTTTGTACAATAATGTCTAGTGAATCAGGATCTAAAGAAAAAAGGTGTTTTGCTTCTATTAGTTCGAAGCATTTATTTACTAATGTTGCAGAATCAATTGTTATTTTAGCTCCCATATCCCAGTTTGGGTGCTTTAGGGCCTCTTCTGGAGATTTATTATGTACCTGGTCTAAATTGTGTCCAACAAAGGGACCTCCTGATGCAGTTAAGTAGACTTTTGATATATCTGAAATACTTTTATTTTTAAGAGAGGTGTACAAAGAGAAGTGCTCAGAATCAATTGGGATTATTTCTGTTTTTGCTTTTTTACACTCTTCCATTAAATGTTTGCCAAAAACGACCAATGATTCCTTGTTGGCAAGCAAAAGCTTTTTACCAGATTTGGCAGCATCCATTGTTAAATCGATACAATCAAAAGAACTAATTGCAGATAAGTAAATATCGCTTTGATTATTATTTATATGTGATCTTGCTGATTCTAGTGAATCAAAAAAATTAATCTGGTTAGATGATCCTGCCATTATTTTAATTCTTGCATCTGGATCAAAAACAAAAATATTTTTTGGTTTATGAGTCTTTATCAAATCAAT
>NYUL01000046.1 GCA_002684055.1 Gammaproteobacteria bacterium | reverse complement strand
TGTTCATCATCATGGTGAAGAGTTCAATCTCTCAACTGCTCTGAGGCAGACAGGCACTGATTTCCTTTTCAAATGGATTTTCTACACACCTATGCTTTTACTAGGTATTCCAGTAGAGATATTTATTACTGTTGCTGCTCTAAACCTTATCTATCAATTCTGGGTGCATACAGAGCATATAGGAAGGCTTGGTATTATTGATTATATTCTTGTAACCCCTTCAAACCACAGAATTCATCATGCGCAGAACAAAGAATATATTGATGCAAACTATGGGGGAGTTTTTATCCTTTGGGATAGGATGTTTGGTACGTTTATCGACGAGAGAGAGGATCTTAAACCTGTATATGGAACATCCAAGCCTCTTGGTACATGGAATCCATTGTGGGCAAACCTAGAGGTTTGGAATGAAATGTTTAAAGACACTTGGAGAACGAAAAAATGGACTGATAAGATTGCTCTTTGGTTTTCAACCCCTAAATGGCGCCCAGCTGATGTAGCAGAAAAATACCCTATCAAGAAGAATGATTTAACTCAATTCAGAAAGTTTGATCCTAAAACAACCCTTTATGCCAAAGTGTTTGGCTTCACTCATTTAGTTTTTGTGGGTATTTATACACAAGCCGTTTTATTTGATTCAGCTTCTATAGGTTACATAGATCTAATGCTTCTATCATTAAATATTGTAACGATGATGGTGTTTGCGTCATTCATGTATGAAAATCGTGTTTTTGTGTATTATGCAGAGTTAATAAGATCGCTTTCTGTCTTAGTGCTTATAAGTGTGGGTTACTTTAATTTCATGCCCGAAATTATTTTAGGGTATACCTTGTTATCTGCAGTCATTTCCGGAGCGATTGTCTTCAAAGATAGATTCTTCTCATTTAGCGAAGTTCGCTAGGTTTCTTAAAATTTTCAAGAACTGAACAGCCTTGAGTAAACTCGACCCATTTAGCTTCGGTAGAAACTTCTGCAAGAGCACAAGTGGGATATTTATTTAAAAATTTTTGGGTCAAATATTCAGTGGCATCATGCATTGAAGGGTTATGCCCTACCACCATTACTTGTTTTATTTCTTCTGGAAGTTGATATAAATTTTCTAAAATACCATCTAGGGAAGCATGATAAATATTTTCAATAAATTCTAATTTAGGGGTTTTTTTGGAGAAAAAATGCTCGAGTGTTTCTTTGGTTCTTTTTGATGGGCTGGAAAGTACTAGGTCTAAATCAATTTTCTTTGAACGAAAGAAGTTCCCCATAAGTTCTGCATCTTGTATCCCCCTTGTTGTAAGAGGTCTATCGAAATCTTTCAAAGCAAAATCATCCCAGCTTGATTTAGCATGCCTCAAAAAAAATATCTTTTTCATAATTTTAGTTGGCTTTTGTTAACTCTTTTTTTAGTCTATTTCTAAAGGAAAAGTCATCAACAGTAATAGTATGTCTATCAGTGCTAATTTGCTTAACATCCGGGGCATTAAGCTCTTTTGTTATCAATGATTGTAAGTCACCATCTGGTTTCCATTCACCAGCTAAGTGTTTGGCTGCTAGCTTGGACTGTAACTCGGCACCAGGCCAAATACAGCCTAACGGTTGAAATAGGCCAATAAAGTATAGATTTCTTACATTTGCAGGCAACATTTTGTGTAGAAGGTTGACCGGACCTTTTTCAAAATTTATTAAATCTTTATTAAAGAATTTATGTTTTATTTTGTAACCGGTACATGCAATTACCGTATCAAATTCTTCCGATGAACCATCTTTAAAATGCACTAAATTTCCATCGAACCTCTCTATATCTGGTTTTGGCTGAACTTTGCCATGTCGTACAGCGTTATAAAGATCAGAATTTATTGTTGGGTGAGTTGCTAGTATATGATTTTTTACCTTAGGCAAGCCAATATCCTCATTTTTGCCTTGAAGAATTTCAAGCATAAATTTCATAAAAGGTAGCCTTATAAATTTTGGCAGCCACCTAGATCTCAGCCCAAATACATCACTCGTAAGCCCAAACATAAATTTTGGTATTAAATAGTAACCTCTTCTCCAGCTGATTGATGTCTTCTCTGAAACTCTTGCAGTTTCAACTGCTACATCACAAGCTGAATTACCCCCACCTATAACTAACACCTTTTTATTTTTAAAGGGCTCTGCTTTTTTATAGCTATGAGAATGCATATATTCACCAGAAAATTGACCAGGATAATTTGGCAGTCTTGGCTCATGGTGATGGCCGTTACATACGACTAGAGCATCAAATTTTTGTACATTAATGAGATCTGTATTCATGTGCTTCCAATCAATTACCCATCTTCCATTTTTATCTTGTTCACACTTAAGAACCTCTGCATTGAAATGAATATGTTTTTTGATACCAAAATGTTCTGAATAATCATTGAAATACTTGAGCAATTCTTTATGTGATGGGTAGTCTGATGCTGTTTTAGGCAGCGGAAAATCTTCGTAATAAGACGTATATTTTGAGCTGATAATGTGTGTAGTTTCGAAAACACTGGAGTGCCCTGATGGGTCGTCATATCGCCAGTTTCCTCCAACACCAGCGCACCTTTCAAAGCCAATAACTTCGAAACCCTTGTCCCTAAGATTTTTAACTGCTGTTATACCAGATGGACCAGCGCCTATAACTGCTACTTTTTTCATATTCTTTTTTGAATTAATATTGCTTAGACTCCATATTAAACAAATTAGATTATGTCTCAAGAGCTTACAGTTAACACAAATTTTTGGTCAAAACCGCCTTGGGCAGATCTTAAGGGCAAATATCGTTTAGGTCTTAAACCTATTGAGTTGTCAGAATGGTTTGATACTTCAATTGGCAAAGAGCTTAAACAACACAAAAAACAATTACTGCAAGACTCTTATGAAACCGTTATTAAAACCACTGAAGACTCTCTAGAAGCACAAGAATTACTTACCAGCCATATAAGATCAAATAATGAATACAGCGATCCAATTGCTTCAATGTCTCTCTCAGTACCAGATGATTTGTGTATTATCGAATCAAATGGTGATCAGAGATTATTAGCTGCTTCAGTTTGTTCGCCCAGCTATTGGAATCTCAAAGATAAAATTGGGAAGCCTTTACGCGTTATTCATAAACCAGTAAAAACATTAAATGAAAAGATTGGTAACCCAATTGAAAAATTTATCAAAAATGCTCCAGTTGGTAAGCCATTCAAGCGTGAAAATTGGTTTATTCATGGTGATAGCACTAGGATGCATCTGCAATCAGAGAGCTTTCCAGAAGGTAATGTTGAGGAATGGATAATACGATCGGAAAGAGAAACCTTGTGCAGATATAATGAGAAATATTCACTATTTGCAATTAATGTAAGATTCCAAAAATTGAGCTATGTGAATGATTTCTTAGAAGCAAAAAATACTCTCAAAGAGAGTCTTTTAAACCTAGATGATGACGAAATAGCTTATTTTGGAGGACAGCTTAAACTTGATTTGATTCTTTCTTATCTTGATTCTCATAAAGACCTAAAGTAATCGTTTGCTTTATCAACAACTTTTGGAGCCAACCAGATTGTAGATATAAGAGTTGGAAAAATCATCATTGCAAATGCACTATCAACAACATTTATTGCAAGATCGAATCCACCAACAGAAAAACCAAAAACAGCACTTATGAAAATAATCTGATATATGGGCACCCCTCTTTTACCAAACAAAAACTTAACACACGCTGTGCCATAGAAGGAATAGGTAAAAATAGTGCTTAATCCAAAACACAAAACTACAAAAAATAGAATTAGCGGGCCAATTGATCCTAACATCACCTGAAATGATTCTGCAGTCAGAAGAACACCTTTATTTTCTGCAGTAGGTTCAACGCCACTCATAAGAATAACTATTGCTGTCAATGTGCACATGATAAGAGTGTCAAATATAGGTCCTGTCATAGCTACCAGGCCTTGTTTAGCTGGATGAGTGGTTGTAGCTGCTCCATGGATTAGAGCTTCAGTTCCTACTCCTGCTTCATTACTAAATACACCTCTTTTTATCCCTGTTAAGATCACCATAACTAATCCACCAGATACAGCAGATTTAAAGTTGAATGCCTCATAGAAGATTGAGCTTATAGCAGGGATTAATTCTTGAAAATTAAGAATAATTATTACAAAAACTGAAGCAAAATAAATGACACTCATAAGGGGAACTAATAATGCAGAAACATTTGCAATCCTCTTTAGTCCGCCAATAATTACAATTGCAGTTATGGCAGCCATTACAGCTCCTGCTATGTAAGCAAAATTTTCTACATCAGAGAAAAATAAACTTTCGGTAATTCTTACTATTTCGCTTGCTTGGACTGCTGGTAAACCAGCAATCATTCCAAAGAAAGCAAACATATATGCAAAAGGAAGCATATATTTTGGAAGCCCGTTTTTAATAACATACATTGTTCCGGCATTTACAGTGCCGTCCGGGTTTATCTCACGATATAGTGATGAGAGTGTTGCAGTAAAGAATTTTGTGGCAATGCCAAAAATCGCTGTGACCCACATCCAGAAAACGGCACCAGGCCCTCCAAAATATATGGCTGCAGCAACGCCGGCGATATTACCTAATCCAATTGTCCCAGAAAGTGTTGCCGTAAGAGCTTTGAAATGACTTACTTCCCCAGCCCCTTTGCTTGGATGTTTTCCCCTAAGCACATCAAAGGCATGAATTAGGTATCTATAGGGTTTAAATTTGGCAGTAATTGCAAAAAATAAACCAGCACCCAAAAGCAGAAGCTGTGTCGGCTGTCCCCAAGCAATAGTTACAAAATCCAGAAAGAATTTATCTATTAATTCCATACTGTTTTATCGTAAACAAAAAGCAAAGAAAAAGCCGCATAATGACTGTTTTTTTAGAAATTTATTAATTTGTTAAACCATTTACGTAATTTAGATTTAAGAAAAAATAAAAATCTTGCTTACTATACAATTTACAATTATTTGAAATACTTAAAAAAGACATCAAATAATAATTAACGCTTAAGGAGTAAGCTATGTCTCAATTTAAAAATAAAAATATACTTGTCACTGGAGCATCCTCCGGAATAGGCCTTGCAATGGCCAAAGATTTTGCCAAAAGAGGTGCTAACTTAATACTTACTGCAAGATCTACAGATAAACTTGAAAAACTAGCCGAAGAATTAGCAACTCATGGAACTAAAACGCATGTTTTTACTGAAGATATCAGTGTCCCTAATTCTGCTAAAAAGCTTTATAACCAAATTAAAGAAGCTGGTTTAGATGTTGATATCTTAGTAAACAATGCTGGTTATGGTAGATGGGGGACTTTTGACGAATGTCCAGTTGATGATTATGAGAATATGATTCAGCTTAATGTCACTACTCTTACAGAATTAAGCTACTTTTTCTTACAAGATATGGAGCTTAAAGGTTCAGGCGGCATAATAAATGTTGCATCAGTTGCTGCTTTTTATCCTATACCCTACTCTGCTGTCTATGCTGCTACAAAGGCATATGTATTAAGCCTAAGTGAAGCACTTAATTTTGAATATTCTCGCAAGGGAATACATGTGCTGGCAGTTTGTCCTGGTGCTACAGAGTCAAAGTTTGTTCAAGTCGCAACAACCTCATCAGAAAGGTTGCAGAAAAGAATGTCAAAAATGCAGGATACTTCTAGTGATGTGGCAGTTCAGTCTGCAGAAGATTGCTCTAAAGAAGCACTTGATGCTTATGAAAATGGGAAAATATTCATCATCACCGGCAAAAGTAATAGAAACTTGCATACCATGTCTAGATTCTTTTCGAGAAAAACAATTTTAGATTGGGTTGGTAGAAGATTTAAGAAAATTTCTGGCTAAATGATTGACGAAGAAAAAGCACAGTGCCCATATTGTTGGGAAGAAATCTATTTCGAAGTAGACACAACAATTAACGAACAAGAATATGTGGAGGATTGCCAAGTCTGTTGCAACCCTATTCTGGTAAGAGTCAGTGTATACCAAGGCTCGATAAATATTGATACTGCCAAAGAGGATGATGGTTTCTAAGAAATAAAAAAATGGGAATATTTATATTAGGTGGNATCGTTTTTATAGTTGCTTTTTGCCTGTTCAAGATAGCGGCTTTCAGAAAAACTAAAGCAGATAATACCTGGCTAAAATTAGGCGTAGTTGGGGTGCTAGACTACATAGTCTTGGTAGCCGGAACAATTGGCACAGGTATACTCTTCCAGACTTTGTATTCACTCGGTCATGGCTAAGTAATTTTTGGGGTATATCTTTAGACTAGTTTTATTTCACCGACGCCTATTCTGCCCTTGTACTCTTCAACTGTAAACTCGACATTGTCATTTTCATTTAATGACTCAAGTCCGCATTTTTGTAATGCGCTGATGTGTACAAAAACATCNTTTTCACCGTCTTCTGGCGCAATAAATCCAAAACCTTTAGCGTTATTAAAAAACTTTACGATTCCTTTTTGCATTGCGTCCTCCTTTATATTATGAGCTTACAATACATCAATTAGTTGAGATGTCTACATATTAGTTAAAGACTAGTGTCTTTATTTACTTTTTTTTACTTAAATTGGCTTATTTGTTATTTGATTAGTAGTATTTTACTGACAAACTTAATATGAGAAGAATTGTAACAGGCCATAATGATAGCGGTAAATCCGTGATTATATCTGATGGTCCTCCTCCAAAAAGTATTGGTGAAGAGGTTGGAGGTCTATTTGAACTATGGAACACAGACAGCAAAACAGTTNATTCAAAAGATACAGTTGATAGAGCAGATACAGATATTTTACTGAGCCCACCNAAGNTAGGCACAAAATTTCGTTACTTTCANATAAATCCTCTTCCAGAAGGCATACCAAATGAAGTCTTAAATCAAATAGCTCATGATAATTTCTCTCAAGTGGGTGCAGCGGATGCCAGAGTAGACACTACTCGTCATCCTGCGATGCATAAAACAGAAACGATTGATTATATTATTCTTTTNAAAGGTGAAGTTACTCTATTGCTAGATGAGGAAGAAGTAGATCTNAAACCNTTTGATGTTGTTGTGCAGAGAGGAACTAACCATGCNTGGGTTTGCANGGGCCAAGANCCTGCATTATTTATTGCAGTTTTAATTGACGCTGAGATCANCTGANAGATCTATTTGTCTNNCAATTGAAGGCAGTTTAATCTCTCCCATTGNCTTGAAACCTNTGTAAAGTGCATCAGGAAAACTTTGTTCTTCATTAANNAGNTTACCTTCAGTAAAAACAGTGTAGCCATCCCCTCCTTTCGCTAAATAGCCACTTGTAGATACGGTATATTTATTTNAATCTATTATGTTTNTGCCNTTAATCTTTAAGCTNNNNAGTCTTTGCATAGCTGGTTTATTGCTGTTGTATTGTACTTCTAAGCCAGANATTTGACCTATGCCGTANGGCAGAGTCAGGCTGTATTCAATCAAGTCTTTGATNTGTTTTCCTGATAACTCAATAATNGTGAGATTNTCTGGAAAAGGNTAAACATTTANTAANTGCTCTAGAGTTATNTTGCCAGNATTTAAATCGGCTCTAATTGCNCCTGAATTTAAGAAAGATATATCACTNCCTGCTGCATCACGCATAATGTCTGTNAGTAAGTTACCAATGGTAGATTCATTGTTATAAAGACGCATTGAGGGCTGCTTTANNGTTGCAATNATCTCTGACAGTTCAGGATAGAGCTTNCGGTATTGTTTTATNAGCTTTTCAGTTGNCTGATNAGCAGGAAATNCTTTTGAATCTACAGGAATCAAATAACCTTCCAAAAATNTTACATCATGTTCATTAAGATTCANTTTAAATTTTGTATANCCAAGATGCATGCCTTGTCCAAAAGTTAAACCTATCACTGTGCCAGTATCTGGGTGGATTACTGGCTCTGGCAAACCATTATCAGAGTGCCCGCCAAAAATAGCATCAACACCTTTTAATTTTCCTGCCATTTCATAATCTTCATCAAAGCCACGCTGTACGTTTGGATCAGCTTCTTTGTTAGTCTGCATTGGAGCAGTTTTGTTTTGATGGGTTAGGACTACCAACATATTTACATCTTCACGAATTTTATCTGCCCAATATTGTGCTGTTTCTGTCGGATCTTTAATGCTAAGGCCAATGCGATGGAATGGGGCCATAGTGTTGTAAAAGGCATCAATACCCATGACTCCTATCACACCAATTTTTACACCTGATTGTTCAAGAATTGTGTAGGGTTTAGCAATAAGGTTGCCTGACTTTTCATGGAAAATATTGGCATTGAGAACCGGGAAATTAGCTCTTGGTATTATTTCTACCAGGGCGTCCCAATTGTATTCAAATTCATGATTACCGATGTTTAAGGCGTCGTAACCCATAGCATTATAGAGATCAAAAGGCAGTTTACCTTTTGATTTTTTGGATAAAGCACCCGTATAAATATCACCAGCATCAACTAAAAAACTTATGTCTTCGGAAGCTCTTGTATTATCAATTAAGGTAGCAAGATGTGATAAGCCTCCTATATACTCGATATCATCGCGCCAAACAGCCTGTATAGGCTCATAGACGCTCTCTATATCATTGGTATGCAGTATTACGATTTCTTTGGTTGAACTTTCATTGGTATTTATAAACAGAGACGTTAACAAAAGAAAAAATGCGAGCAATCTAGTCATTCATAGATATTAACAAAAACTCTAAAAAGTTATCTTAAATAAATGAATTTAGTGGCGGAGAGAGTGGGATTCGAACCCACGATACGCTATTAACGTATGCCAGTTTTCAAGACTGGTGCATTCAACCGCTCTGCCATCTCTCCTAAGAAAGGGTATTGTATATTTTTTTTGGTAAAAATTCTTTAGGTATTAGTAACGAAAGTGCTTAATTCTCTCACCACTTTTTTCAATTTCTGTCATGGACTTGATACCAATATCAAGATGTTTTTCAGCCCACTGACTTGTGACTTTTTTATCTGATTCTTGTGTTTTTACGCCTTCAGGGGTTGTTGGTACATCAGAGACTAGCAGCAATGCACCTCTCGCAATTTCATTGTAGTGGCCACCAATGAATATAGTGGCAACTTCCATATCTATACCAATGGCTGTGGAGTTTTTTAATCGTTTAAGAAAGGTTTTATCGTGCTCCCATAAACGTCTATTAGTAGTGAAAATTACCCCTGTTCTATAGTCTTCACCTGCTTCCTTTATCTTTTCAGAGACAAATTTATGCAGTTTAAAAGAAGGTAACGCAGGAACTTCAGGTGGGAAGTAATCATTGGTAGTTCCCTCCCCTCTAATTGCTGCAATAGGCAGAATAAAATTACCTATTTCAGAAGCTTCTTTTAAGCCACCACACTTCCCGAGAAATAGTACCCCTTTTGGATTTTTGGCAGATAATAGGTCCATAATTAATGCTGCATTAGGCGAACCAATACCAAAATTTATGATACTTAAGCCATCTGAGTTAGTAGCACTTTGCATAGCACCACCCTCTCCTTTGATTTCACAATCAAATTTTTCTGCAAAAGTGTTAATGTAGTTTCTGAAATTTGTTAAAAGGATGTAGTCACCCAACTCATCAATTTGTGAGCCTGTGTATCTTGGTAACCAGTCTTGAGCTATTTTTAATTTATCAACCATAAAATTGGTGAAGAATATTAACAGATTAAGCTAAAAAAGAAAGTTTATTTAAAATCTTTGATACTGGGACAGGTGCAAACTAGATTTCTATCGCCATAGACATTATCTACTCTACCGACTGGAGGCCAGTATTTTTGGTGCTTTGTCTGATTATTTGGATAGAAAGCCTCTTTTTTTGAGTAAGAATGGTGCCAGTCTTCTATTAATTCATCAACGCAATGTGGTGCGTTTTTTAATGGGTTATCTTCTTTGTCTGATTTACCTTGTTCTATTGCTAGAATTTCTTTTCTGATACCAATCATTGCATCACAAAATCTATTAAGTTCGTCAAGAGACTCACTTTCTGTTGGCTCTATCATCAAGGTTCCTGCTACTGGCCATGACATTGTAGGGGCATGAAATCCGTAGTCTATTAGACGTTTCGCGATATCCTCAGCCTCTATCCCACAAAGATCTTTAAAAGGCCTCACATCTATTATGCATTCATGTGCTACTAGATTATTTTTTCCTGTGTATAAAATTTTGTAATGGTCACCAAGTCGTTTCGCTATGTAATTGGTGCTTAATATTGCTACTTGTGTTGCTTTCCTAAGTGAATCTAAGCCCATCATGGCTATGTACATCCAGCTAATAGGCAATATGCTCGCGCTTCCAAATTTGGTACCAGAAATGGCATACCCAGTCTCATCTTCTTTCATTGGGTCTTTTGGAAGGTAAGGTGTAAGTTTATCAACTACACCTATTGGCCCAACACCTGGACCTCCACCTCCATGTGGAATACAGAATGTTTTATGAAGGTTAAGATGAGAAACATCTCCACCAAATTTACCTGGATAGCACATACCAACCATTGCATTGAAATTGGCACCATCAATGTAGATAAAGCCACCGTAACCATGTATCAGATCACAAACTTCTCGAACATGCTCTTCAAAGACACCATGTGTTGATGGATATGTAATCATCATGGCAGCTATATTTGTAGAGTGTTTTTCTGCCTTATTTTTTAAGTCTGACATATCTATGTCACCATTTACATCACAGTCTATTACTACCACTTCGTATCCAACCATTTGAGCAGATGCAGGATTGGTTCCGTGTGCTGATTCAGGTATTAGGCATATATTCCTAGAAGTATCATTATTTGCTTTGTGGTAACTATCTATTGCTAACAAGCCTGCATACTCTCCTTGGGAGCCAGCATTAGGCTGAAGTGATATAGCTTCATAACCTGTTATCTTTGCTAACCAAATTTCTAAATCACTTATTAGTTTTAAATAACCTTGAGTTTGATCTACTGGTGCATGTGGATGAATATTAGCAAACCCATTCCACCCT
>NYUL01000004.1 GCA_002684055.1 Gammaproteobacteria bacterium | reverse complement strand
TGTTGGATGTTTATTATCTTGATTATTTCCCATCAATAGTTAGTTTTGAGCAAATTGTTTGGATAAACATTGTTACCTTTGTTTTATTGCTTATTTTTGGCTACATCCCCTCTAATAAAGCAGCCAATACGAACCCTGTAAACATAGTGAATAAATCATGATCTCAATAAAAAATTTATATAAAAGCTATTCTGATAATTCTGATAAACAGATCATATTCAAAAATTTATCTTATGAATTCAAATCTCAAGGGGTCTATAGTGTAGTTGGGTCATCTGGCTCAGGTAAAACCACTCTGCTTAATTTAATTTCTGGTTTAGATGGTTTTGAAAAAGGCTCTATAACAATTGATGGAAGAGCGCTTGATACGTTATCTATTGAAGAAAAGAGTACTTTACGAAAAGAGAGCTTTGGATTTGGCTATCAGTTTCATTACTTACTTGAAAATCTAACAGTTTACGAAAACTGTCTTGCAGCTTGCTATGGTAGAGACAATGATCGCATTACCAAGATCATGAAAAATTTAGGTATTGATCACATTAAAAATAAATTACCGTCAAAAGTATCAGGGGGCGAAAAACAGAGAGCATCAATAGCNAGGGCTTTATCTAAACAACCCAAAATCTTAATACTAGATGAGCCAACTGGAAACTTAGATCAAGAAAACAGTCTTATTGTGCAAGACTTTTTACTAAATTATGCCGATAGAAATAAGTCACTAATTATCTATGCAACTCANGATATTGCATTTGCCAAAAGAGCGGATAAGTCTTTAAATATTATGGAAAGAAGCATCATTGAAGAATGAATAAATCCCTTTATACACGACTATTAGGCTATACCTTCAAGCATAAAGGCTTATTTTTTGTGAGCATTATTGGTTTCATTNTATTTGCAGCAGCTGATATTTCTGCTGTTGAGTGGTTAAAGCAAGTCATATCTTACATAAACGAAAGTAATGACAACCCTCTAAACCCAATGAGCCTTGCTCTTTTTCTAGCAGGTATATCTGTAATAAGAGGTATTGGGTTTTATGTAGGGAACTATTTCATGGCAAATGTTGGTTTAAAGGTAGTTCATAATCTCAGAGAAGACCTTATATCTAGCTTACTTTACCAACCAATGAGCTTATTCGATCAGGCCTCTAAAGGTGAGATTGTAAATAGAATAATCTTCACCACCAATCAAATTACAGGTGCTGCGACAAATGCATTAAAAATCCTAGTTAAAGAGGGGTTTTTGCTTATAGGTCTTTTTGTCTACCTCATGTATTTGAGCTGGAAGTTAACGCTAGTCATATTAGTGATCGCCCCATTGATTGGCATAATTGTTTCAATAGCTGGCAAAAGACTGAGAAGAGTAGCTAAGAAAATTCAGGACGTTATGGGTATTGTCACCCAGGTGAGTAACGAAATTGCATCTGGAGCAAGAGAAATCAAATCATTTAATAATGAAAGTGGCGAGGAAGAAAGATTTAAGAAAGCTAATGATGAGAACCTAAAACAGAACTTAAAGATGGAGAGCACAGGCAACATTACAACACCACTTATTCAGGTTTTTGTAGCTTTTGCATTAGCAGCAATGAGTTATTTGGCTCTAACTAATTTAAGTGAACTAAATTTACCNTCAGAATCTTTTGTTGCTTTCTTTACAGCTGCAGGATTAATGGCTAGGCCTATCAGACAACTATCTAGTTTAAATNCTGTTATACAAAGAGGTCTAGCAGCAGCAGAGGATATATTTTCTGCTATCGATAATGCTCCAGAAAAATACAATGAGGGTCTTGATATCAACAATACATTACAAGGTGAAGTTGAGATAGAAAATGTCTCATTNTCATATTCACATGACTCNGACCCNGTCTTAAAAAANATATCTATCGCCGCTAAAAAGGGNGAAACTATTGCTCTGGTNGGCAAATCTGGTAGTGGCAAATCNACAATCGTNAACCTATTAAATAGNTTCTATGATGACTATGAAGGCAGAATNAGNATAGANGGCTANGATATCAAAAAAATNAAGTTAACNGATCTNAGGAATTCAATATCTTATGTGTCTCAAGATCCAACTTTATTCAATGATACGGTTAAGAATAATATTGCTTATGGACTNGATGAAGTNACAGATTCTGCTGTTTTTCAAGCAGCTAGAGAAGCTAATGCATATGAATTTATTATGAATCTACCCGAAGGTTTTAATACAATCATTGGTGATAAAGGCACAACATTATCTGGTGGTGAAAAGCAACGCGTAGCAATAGCTAGAGCTCTACTAAAAAAATCATCAATACTCATATTTGATGAAGCAACATCGGCACTTGATAATGAATCTGAAAAGGAAATACAGGCAGCTATTGAGAAAGCATCGCTTAATAAGACTACCTTTATAATTGCTCACAGATTAAGCACTGTGGAGAAGGCTGATAAGATATGTGTTCTTGAAAATGGAGAGATCACTCAGACTGGCACCCATAACGAATTAATTAGGGAGGAAGGTCTTTACAATGTGCTACAAGGCAAACCTGAGCTTGTTGAAGAAAATAAAATAATCGAAACAGAAGTTGATTTTGTTCCAACACTTATTAATGAGAAAAAGAGTTTTTGGGATGAATATAGTTTCGGAAATATTGCCCTAACTCCACTGAGTTTTATTTATTGGACTGTAAGCAGTTTCAAGAATACTTTCCTAAAGGCTAGGGCATCTGTTGAGAATGAAGTGCCAGTAGTGGTGGTTGGTAATGTTACCGTGGGAGGTAACGGCAAAACTCCTTTAGTGAGTCAGATTGCTATTGACCTAAGAAATCTTGGTTACAAGCCAGGTATCATCCTAAGGGGTTATAAAGGGTCATTCACAGGAACGAAACTCATTGCTGAAGAAACCACATCAAAAGAAGTGGGAGACGAAGCTATTTTCCATTTTAATAGAGGCTTTAACGTTGTTGTTGATCGAGATAGAGCGAGGGCGCTTTCGTACATCGAGAGACATACTGATTGCGATATTGTTATAGCAGATGATGGTCTACAACATACTGCTTTAAGGAGAGACTTTGAAGTAGTGGTAGAAGATGCTGATAGAAATTTTGGTAACCAACTTTTCTTACCAGCAGGGCCACTGAGAGATAATATTTGGAGAACTAAAAAAGTTGATCTTTTCATCTACAGTGGCAGAAGGGAAGGTAATGATAATTTCTTTGAATTAGAACCTGAATCATGGATTAATCTTGATACAGGTGATGCTTATGCAGTTGATGAGTATCCCTTTGGTAAGACTGCTAATGTTATAAGCGGTATTGCTAACCCTAATAGGTTTCTAAAAACACTCAATGGCCTGAAAGTAAATTTCGATTACAAGCTTTTTCCAGACCATCATTATTTTAGCAAAAAAGACCTAGAATTCAGCTTTGAAAGACCCATTTTAACCACAGAAAAAGATGCAGCAAGAATGGGTAATAAATTCAAAGATAAGAACATCTGGTACCTAAAAATGGGCGTCAAGCTTAACACTAATATCAGCAGACTTATTACGGAAAAGATCAATGGCTGAAAGTTACAGAATTCTGATTCCTGCAAGAATTGGATCCGAGAGATTGCCACGTAAACTCTTACAAAATATTGGAGGTAAAACTGTTATTCAAATGACATGGGAAAGGTGCGTGCAAAGTAATGCTCAAGAAGTAATTGTTGTTACCGATTCTGAAGAAATTCTTAATCACATAAGTGCTATTGGGGGTGAAGCTTTTCTTTCAAAAAATACGCATGATTCTGGTACAGACAGAATACGTGAATACACTGAAGCAGCAAATTTAAAATCGGATGAACTTATCATAAATGTTCAAGGTGATGAACCTATGATTGAGATTGAAGCAATCAATAAATTAGGCGCCTTTATGTCGAACAATAATCATAGCTACGGCACACTTGCCAAACAATTCACATCAAATACTGATTTGCTTGATTCAAACAAGGTTAAGGTGATTGTGGATACAGATACAAGAGCTCTAGAATTTTTTAGGGATACCCCAAATCTTGTAAAAGACTTCTCTAAAATAGTTCTTCATCATGTTGGGGTCTATGCTTATCAAGCTCATTTTTTACACAGCTTCTCTAAATTAACTCAAACTCAAAATGAATTAAGCCTTAAACTTGAACAAATGCGCGCGCTTGATAATGGCCTTCCTTTGCACGTCTTAGAGGTAGCTCTTGGCAATTCTTGGGGAATAGATACTGAAGAGGACTTATTGAAGCTAAGACAACACCTAGAATCTAATTGATAAAATGTATGACCTAACAAAATACAATGGCTTAAACTTAAAATCTGAAGCTTCAGAAGTATTTTCCTTTGAGACTGAAGAGGATCTTATTAAGATCCTAGCTCACGCAGAGGATAAGCAACGAGAGCTCCAAATCATTGGATCAGGAACTAATACAATTTTTCCCCGGTATTTTTCAAAAATAGTAATAAAGTCTGCTAACAATAATTTTTCTTATACAGAGGACGATAGTCATAGATTACTTGAAGTAGGAGCAGCAGTGGAATGGGACGATTTAATTAATTTCTGTGCCAACAAAAATATTTATGGACTTGAAAATTTAGCAGGTATACCTGGTACTGTTGGAGCCGCACCCATTCAAAATATTGGCGCTTACGGTTTAGAAATATCGACCTTCATAAATTACGTAGAGTGTTTTGACACAGAGCTTAAAATTACCAGAAAAATTAAGGCTGATAACTGTGAATTTGGCTACCGACAAAGCCTTTTTCAGAAAAATACTCATCTTATCGTTACTGCTGTTGGTTTTAAATTATCAAATCAATTTAATCCTTCCCTTGAATATGAAGGATTACAAAACCTTCAATTCAATAAAGCTTCAGATATGATCGATAAAATTAGAGCAATAAGAAATACTAAGTTACCAGATCCTAATGACTTCCCTAATTTAGGCAGCTTTTTTAAAAACCCTATTATTGATATTGAAGCCGTTCAAAAGAATCAAAAGCTGATAGACCTAAAGAAGTTTGAGCTACCGAATGGAAAAATTAAACTTTCTGCTGGTGAAATGCTTGAAAACCTGCAACTTAAAGGGATGAAATTACGCAATGTTGGCTTATGGACACACCATGCTTTGGTATTAACTAGCAATGGGGTAACCTCTGCAAAAGATATAAGACACCTTGAGGATTTTCTCAAAACCCTTGTCAAGAAACATTACGACATTGAACTAGAAAGAGAGCCAACATATCTATGAATATTTCACTGTTTTTATCTTTAGCTTTTGCTCATTTAGTTGCTGTTACTTCACCAGGTCCAGACTTTTTTTATATTGTTAAAAGTAGCTTTGAAAAGGGCTTAAGAAGCTCAATAATTTCAGCTATTGGTATAGGATTGGGCGTCTTTTTACATTGTTTGTTTGCTATTGTAGGTCTTGATTTTCTGTACCAGAAAATACCAAGTCTCTACACAATTATTGGTACAGTTGGAGCAGGCTATCTGATCTACCTTGGTGTGACTGGAATAGTGGCCGATCCTGCTATTAAAGATCTTGCCTTACAAGAAGCTCAATCAATAAATGTCTGGCAAAGCTTTGCTGGTGGCTTAATGGTTAATATCTTCAATGTGAAAGCTTTTATCTTTTTTGTTTCTCTTTTCAGTGGTGTTGTGCTCAATACTTCGACATTTTTTCAGCTAAGCATTTCCTTGTATTTTTTCATTGCAACAGCTGTTTGGTTTGTTCTATTAAGCTTTATCTTAAATAAGGGGTTCAAGTCACTACTAAACCATTCGGTACAAAGGGCAATTTCAAAAGTCTCTTCCTGTTTTCTAATAGCTATTGGCTTTACTTTGGGAGTATATGTATGGACCTAAAACAATTTGAACAAAATGCCTTAACACTTAACGAATACCCACTTGATCAATGGAATCCCAAGCTTTGTGAAGGGGTTAAGTTTTGTATAGATGCAGATGCTAACTGGTACTACAACAACTCTAAAATTGAAAGATTAGCTATGGTCCAATTATTCTCAAAACTTGTGAAATGGGAAGAGGGCAGCTATTTTGCTGTTACTCCTGTTGAGAAAATTCCAATTTTAGTTGATAAAGAAATTTTCAGCATAATCGATTACAAACAAGAGGCAGGTGATTACTATTTTCAAACCAATACCCAAGAGTGGGTTAAATTGACACAAAACAACCCTCTAACTGTTGAGATGATCAATCATCAGCCTTATCCAAAAATTAAGCTTAAAGAGCATATTTTTGCCTTATTGAGCAGAAATGTTTTCTATAAGGTTATCGCTGAATCAAAACAAGATGGGATGTCCATGTATCTTGAATCTGATGGCAAGTGTTTTTATCTAAACTAGAAGTAAATTTTTATTCTTCTTGTTCAGCTTCGTCCATCATTTCAGCTAGTTCATGCAGTGTTTCGCAAAGATAAGTTAGCTTTTCTTCGTTGGTAAGCAATGCTTGGTACTCTTCGCTGACAGTATCGGCCGCTAATAGATGTAGTACTGCTTCTTCGAGCTGTTGCAATTCTTGATCTTCCATAGGTATCTCCAAGCATTAGGATACAAAAAAATTAGCTAGCAAAGTAGCCCTAATCACTAAATTCTCTGCTTGATTCTTTTGCTAACAAGGCTCGTTTTTTTGCTGTGCCACCTTCCAGTGAAAAGCCACCCAGTTTTCCACTGCTACCGACCACACGATGGCAAGGAACTTTTACAGGAAAAGGGTTGGCACCACATGCATTAGCAACGGCTCTAGCAGCATTTGGTTTACCGATATTTGCTGCTAGTTGTTTATAGGTTAATACCCTACCAGACGGTATTTTGACTATCTCATGCCAAACTTTTTTTTGAAATACTGTGCCCTTTGAGTTATTTATTTTGTTCGATAAATTCATCAACTTTTTCTTCAAGTATATTCAAAGGAACTGAACCAAAACTTAACATATGATCATGAAAATCTTTGATATCAAATTCATCACCGAGCGCTGCTTTAGTTTTATCTCTGAGCTCCATGATTTTTAACTGCCCAATTTTATAAGCAAGAGCTTGTCCTGGCCAAGCAATATACCTATCCACTTCATTATTAATATCTTGTTCAGTTTTAGCAGTATTATCTAGAAATAGATTAACTGCATCTTCCCTGGACCAATCTTTGTAGTGCATACCTGTATCAACAACTAATCTAACAGCTCGCCACATATCATATGTAAGTTGGCCAAATTTATCGTAAGGATCATCATAAATCCCCATACTTTCACCCAACTGCTCACTGTAAAGACCCCAGCCTTCAACAAAAGCTGTGATGCTCAAATACTTCCTAAAATTAGGCACATTTTCCATCTCTTGAGCTAATGAGATCTGATGGTGATGACCTGGCACTGCTTCATGCACAGAAAGCACAGGAATTTCATATTTAGGCCTTACTTCTGGCATATATAGGTTGGCATAGTAATAACCTGGTCTGCCGGCACTTGGTGCATTGTAATAGGCGGTTGTTGTAAACGGAGCAGACTCCATTGGTATAGGAATCACACCGTAAGGAGCTCTTGGTAACTTATTAAATAATGTTGGCATATAAGCATCTATTTCTTTTGACATAGCTCTATATGCTTGCAACAGTTCCTCACCAGTTTCATAGTAAAACTTAGGATCGGTTCTAAGGTATTGCAAGAAAGAGTTAAAATCTCCCTCCCAGCCAACGCGAGCAATAATGCCCTCCATTTCTGCTCTAATTTTTGCGACTTCTCTAAGACCTATTTCATGTATTTCATCTGGAGTAAGGTCTGTTGTAGTGTGGTATCTTGCTAGATATTCATACCATTCTTTACCATTTGGAACATCACTTATACCTATTGATTCTCTTGATTTAGGCAAGTATTCATTAACTAGAAAGTCGTATAATTCTTGATAAGCAGGATTCAACACATTTTGAATATACTCCTTTACTTCATTCTGTAATGCAGTTGCTTCCTCAGTTGTTGCAACATTGCCAACATCTTTAAAAATTTTGTAGTAAGGGTGATCTTCAACATCTTGTTCAAGCATAGCGCCTATTTGAGCTGAGACACCTCTGGTTACTAACTTGGGCTGTGTATAACCCAGCTCTAGTCCCTCTATATTGATAGAAAGTGAATTTCTAACGTTTTGCGTATAACCCTTAATTCTTTCAAACCAATTTTTATAACTTTGAAGATCGCTAAAGTTTAGTCTGTTTCCATATAGGTAATAATCTTGTACACCACCTCTTTGATTCAAACGCATGTAATAACCAGGATATTTTCTACCTTCTAGGCTCACTTCATAATCTGACTTCAGCAATCTGTAATTTAGCTTGCCGTCTTCAGACAGGTTTTCAGGACTGATATCACTGAGCACTTCCAGAACATACTTTTCATATTCACTCGAGGAAAAAAAGTCTTCAATGGAGTTACTAGATACCTGATCGTCATATCTCTTATCACCAAGAAGGGAAGCAAATAATGGGCTGCTTTCAAGAGAGTCTTGCCAATTCTCGTCTAAGAATTCGTTAAATTTCTTTTGATCTGGATGAGGTTTTTCAGTAGTTATATATTCATAACCAATGTTTGTTGCGACACCAACAAATCCAGCAATAAGTACGACGCTTAATAATTGTCCAAATTTCATAGTAGTTATAGATTACTACATATTTGGATAGTTGGGGCCACCGCCACCTTCTGGTGAAACCCAGTCTATATTCTGTGATGGCTCCTTGATGTCACAAGTTTTACAATGAATGCAGTTTTGCGAATTAATTTGAAACCTTTTTTTACCTTCCTCTTCAACAATTTCATAAACTCCNGCAGGGCAGTACCTCTGAGCAGGCTCATCATAAAGCTNCAANGTCNTATTGATAGGNAANTCCTTNTCTTTNAGAACTAAGTGACATGGCTGTTCCTCCTCGTGATAAGTATTTGACAAGTAAACGGAGCTGAGCTTATCAAAGGTTATCTCATTATCATATTTAGGATACTCAATTTTTTTGCAGTCCTTCGCAAGCTTAAGAGACTCATGGTCTGGGGTAGGATGATTGAGTGTGAATGGTAAATTTCCACGAAAAATAAACTGATCAATGACATTCATAGCTGCCCCAATTAAGCCACCAAATTTGTGGAAGAACGGGTTGAAATTTCTTGACTTATAAAGCTCACTGTAAAGCCAGCTTTTTTTGACTTCCTCATCCAAGCTTTTTTGGCTTCCTTCTATATTGGACACTATTACTTTGGCTGCTTCTATACCAGATTTCATGGCAGTATGAGAGCCTTTGATTTTAGAAAAATTTAAAGTGCCAGCATTGCAACCTACCAAATAACCACCTGGAAATTCCATGCTTGGCAAGCTTTGTAGACCACCTTTGATAAGGGCTCTAGCGCCATACGAAATCCTTTTTCCGTTCTTTAGGTACTTTTTAATTGTTGGGTGAGATTTCCATCTTTGGAATTCATCATAGGGGCTTAAGTGAGGGTTCTTATAGTCTAAAGGAATCACCAACCCTAACAGAATTTGTTTTTTATCAGTGTGATACATATAGGAGCCTCCAGGAGTATCATCTGGCAATGGCCATCCACTTGTGTGCATGACTAATCCCTCTTCATGCAGGTTATTATCAACTTCCCAAATTTCCTTAAAACCAATACCATAATGTTGTGGGTCTTTACCTTCATCTAATTTGTATTTCTTAATTAATTGCTTGCCTAAATGACCCCTGCAACCTTCAGCAAATACTGTCGCTTCATTGGCAATTATTTCCATACCTGGTTGGAAAGAATCTTTTGGGTTGCCATCTCCATCTACGCCCATGTCACCAGTTATTACTCCTACAACACGATCATCTTTATAGATCAACTCTGCTGCAGGAAAACCTGGAAAAATGTCAACACCTAACGACTCTGCCTGTTCAGCTAACCATCTACATAAATTACCTAAACTTAGAATATAGTTGCCATGATTTTGCATAGTTGGCATAGCAAAAGAGGGCACTGGGACACTATATTTATCATTAATGAGGAATTTAATAGCATCTCTTTTTACCTTAATATCGAGGGGTGCGCCTTTCTCTTTCCAGTCAGGGATTAACTCGTCTAGAGCCTTGGTCTCAAAAACATTGCCAGAAAGTATATGTCCGCCGATCTCAGCGCTCTTTTCCAGCAAACATATAGTCTTATCAAGGTTTTTCTCCTTAAAGGTTTGTGCAAGTTTAATAGCTGTTGAAAGACCTGAAGGACCACCACCAATTATGACTACATCATAATCCATTGATTCTCTTTCCATATTATTTACCAAGGTGTTTAATTTTTATCTATTTCATATATATTACTATTTGATAAAATTTAAATACATGAAAATTCTGATTCCAATTAAAAGAGTAAATGATTACAACGTCAAGGTTAGACCCAATCAGGCAAATACAGATGTTGATCTTAGTAGCGTCAAAATGGCAATGAATCCTTTCTGCGAGATTGCAGTTGAGGAAGCCATTAGACTTAAAGAAGCAGGCAAGGCGGATGAAATTGTAGTAGTTACAATTGGAGACGATAAACATCAAGAACAACTCAGGACAGCTTTAGCGCTTGGTGCTGATAGAGCAATATTGGTTAAAACAGGTGTCTCTGTTCAGCCTTTGGGCGTAGCTAAAGTGCTAGCAAAGATTTATGAAGCTGAGAAACCAAATCTTATTATTATGGGCAAGGTTGGAATTGATGGGGACCATAACCAAACCGGACAAATGTTTGCAGCTCTAACAGGTCTTCCTCAAGCTACTTTTGCATCTGAAGTAAATGTTGATGGTGATAGAGTAGAAGTCACAAGAGAAATTGATGGTGGCTTAGAAACGCTTACAGCTGAAATGCCAGCTGTCGTTACTACTGACTTAAGGTTAAATGAACCAAGATATGCATCTCTTCCAAATATAATGAAGGCAAAGAGAAAACCACTAGAAGAAATAGATATAGAAAGCCTAGGCATACCTTTGGACTCGAAAGTTAACACTTTGAAAGTTGAATCACCTCCTGACAGACAAGAAGGTGTCAAAGTTGAAACTGTTGATCAACTTGTTGATAAACTAAAAAATGAGGCAAAAGTAATATGAAGACACTAGTCTTAGCAGAACATAACGGTACCAATATCTCAGCAGCAACTTTATGTGTTGTTGAGGCTGCAAAACA
>NYUL01000045.1 GCA_002684055.1 Gammaproteobacteria bacterium | reverse complement strand
CTTCCAAACTCATTATTGTATGATGCTGAGCCTATTGGCGCATCTCTGAGAATATCTTTTGGAGCTGCTAAAAAATCTGGCTTTAATTCTGGTTGCTCCCACGGCTCCAGCACATCGCCAAGTCGTAAGTGTGAAATACACAAGCCCATGAAGCCTGCTTTTGGTCTCGCTACGCGCCCTGTAGCACTGCAATCTCTTATTTCCCCGCCAGAACCTGTAGCTGCTCCTTCAAAAGGAGATATCCCAGTTGGATGATTGTGTGTCTCTACTTTTATTGTAGTATCAACTTCACCTTTAAAATTTTTGTATTTATTGTCTCCGTTAATTTCCAGAAAACTTTGTCCATATGCTTTAATTACAGCGGAATTATCATGGTATGCAGATAGCACATGCTCCATTGCTTCTTTTGTCGTTGACTTGATAGCATCAAAAAGTGAGTCATGACTAAATGGAATATCGGTTTTCCAATTTGATCTAAAAATTTTATGCCTGCAATGCTCAGAATTTATTTGCGAAAACATCATTAATTCTGCATCTGTTATCGGTCTACCTAGACGAGCAAACAATGTATTTAGATAAGATTTTTCAACATCATTCAGTGCCAAACCGAGCTGGCTATCTAGAGCAAAAATCAAATCTTTATCTTCATGAATGTTGTAACTTTGTGATTCTTTTCTTTTTAAGTTCTCAAATAAATCATTCGCTGAAGGCAATTGAAAAAAATAAGACTCTGTCATCTTATCGAAAGTCTTTTCAATGACACGATCAGTATTGTTTGTTTGATAAGCTTTTAAACGCTCAATCCTTTTGACTGCACTAACCCCAACATTTGAAAAAATATCTTGAGCTTTGCTTGACCAAGAGCTTTGAGTGCCTACTCTTGGAGCAAATACTAAATCTGGTGTGAAATTAACTTCGTTTGCATTTAATAAAGCTTTTAATTTGCTGAGTTCATCTCTGGATATTTCATCATTTACAAGAAGGGCAAAAACATATTTACCTTCCTGAATTAAAGAATTGTCATTAAAAATCTTTGTTTGTTTTGCTTTAGTGAATACATCATGACCTTGTAGAAAAATAAGTTTTTTGGTCATCATGTTTTATTGATTAAAACTTTATCTTTAAGTTCTTTGATTAAATCTCTGTATTTTGCTGCCTGCTCAAAATCTAAATCTTTAGCAGAAGTTTTCATTAATTTCTCAAGCTTTTTAATTTCCTTGCCAATGTTATGGTAATTAACTTTTGATACATCATATAGTTCAGAGGGTTCGTTGGTCTTATTTTTTTCTTTTTTAAGTGATCTCGCACCTTCCATTACATCTTTAATTTTTGAGGTAGCTGTTTTTGGGATAATCTTATGTTTCTTATTATAGGCCCTCTGAATCTCTCTTCTTCTGTCAGTCTCACCTAATGCTCTTTCAATTGAGCCTGTCATTTTATCGGTATATAAGATTGCTTTGCCCTCTAAATTTCGAGCTGCTCTTCCAATAGTTTGAATTAACGAGCCCTCTGATCTTAAAAAACCTTCTTTATCTGCATCGAGAATAGCAACCAGACCAACTTCTGGTAGATCCAGCCCTTCCCTTAATAAATTGATACCTACTAAGACATCAAACACACCTAACCTTAAGTCTCTAAGAATTTCAACCCGCTCAACTGTATCAATATCTGAATGCATGTAGCGTACTTTTAAACCTTTTTCGTTAAGGTATTCAGTTAAATCCTCAGACATCTTTTTAGTCAAAGTAGTAATTAGAGTTCTAAAACCTTTTGCAGTTGTTTTATTGGCTTGCTCCAGAACATCTTCAACCTGATAGGTTACAGGCTTTAATTCAACTTCAGGATCAATTAATCCAGTTGGCCTTACCAATAATTCTACTTGGTTATCGCTATATTCTTTTTCCCACTTTCCTGGTGTAGCGGAAACAAATACTCTTTGGGGTGCAAGCTTATCCCATTCCTCAAAACGAAGTGGTCTGTTATCAAGTGCACTTGGAAGCCTAAAGCCATAATCTACTAATGTTTCTTTTCTAGATCTATCGCCTTTAAACATTCCTCCAATTTGTGGAACTGAGACATGAGATTCATCTACAAATACAATGGCATTCTCTGGAATGTAATCAAATAAACAAGGGGGAGCTTCTCCTGGCTTGCGACCTGAGAGATATCTAGAATAGTTTTCTACTCCATTGCAATATCCAAGTTCAGCCATCATTTCTAAGTCGTAATTGGTTCTTTCTTCAAGTCTTTGAGCTTCAAGCAGTTTATTTTTTGCTTTTAACTCAACAAGCCTATGATCTAGTTCCACTTTAATATCATCAAGCGCCTCATTGATTGTTTCTTGGGGGGTAACGTAGTGGGTTTTAGGAAAAATACTCACTCTTGGGACTTCTTTAATAATCGTTCCAGTAAGAGGATCAAAGAATGATATGTACGATATCTTGTCAAACTCTAGCTCTATCCTCACCCCTTCTTTTTCTGCTTCAGCAGGAAAAATATCAATACTGTTTCCTCTGACTCTAAAATTTCCTCTTTGAAAATCTAAGTCGTTTCGAGAATATTGCATGGTGGCCAGCTGTCTTAGAATATCTCGCTGATTAATGACCTCACCTCTACTCAAGTTTAAGATCATTTTTAAATACGACTCCGGCGCACCCAAGCCATAAATAGCTGAAACTGATGAAACAACAATAGTGTCTTTGGCTTCAATTAAGGCTTTTGTTGCTGATAGCCTCATTTGTTCAATATGTTCATTGATATTGGCATCTTTGGCTATGTAAGTATCTGAAGACGGGACATAAGCTTCGGGCTGGTAATAGTCATAGTACGAGATAAAGTACTCCACCCTGTTTTCTGGAAAGAAGTCTTTAAACTCTCCATATAGCTGGGCAGCCAAGGTTTTGTTAGGAGCCATAATAATAGCTGGTCTTTGAGTCTCTTCAATGACTTTTGCAATTGTGTAAGTCTTACCTGAACCAGTTACCCCTAAGAGCGTCTGATTCAACAAGCCATCATCTAAATTTTTAGCAATTTTTGTAATTGCTTGGGGCTGATCACCCTTTGGATCAAAATCTGAAACTACTTTAAAGCCTTTCATTGTTTTTAATTTCTTAATAGTTGTATATAATTCCTATTCGTTCCCCGATAGCTCAGTTGGTAGAGCAACTGACTGTTAATCAGTGGGTCACTGGTTCGAGCCCAGTTCGGGGAGCCACTTTCCGCTTCTACCATTACTATTGGCGACCTTATGGCGACCCTATGCAGGTGACCATGGGGGCATCCAAGTACATATTGTACTAGCTCCACATCTTGAAAAGAACTGGTTGTTGACTAGATTTAGTTTCTTTTTTGATTAGTCAGAGAGTTCAATAGACAAATAACTAGTACTTATTAATATCATCCTCTGTGCTTTCTCTTCTGAAATATTTCCTCAAAAGCAATGCAAACATTAAGGAAATAATTAACCATACTATTATTATGTAATACCAATCATCAAAAATTTCTGGTATTACAGAGTTTTCTTGAAGCTTTAATAGCGCGCCTAAAAAAAAGCTTGATAAGCCTGTTGGTAAAAAGAATACTAAAGATCCATTGGCTAGTTCAAGAACACATAGAATCAAGCCTAAAATAATCCAAAAGTCAGAAATTAAAAAATATTCAAACATCTTATTTATCTTTAGAACTAGAAATTAATACTTCCAATGATCCAAGGGTTTTAGTTACATCAGTTGGTAATACAAGAGTTTTCGTTTGATCTGATTCTGCAAATTTAGCTAAACCATCAATTTGTCTTTTCATAATTTCAAAGTCAATAGCTGGTTTGCCATTTTTCTTAATTGCTTCTCCGACAAGTTTGGTTTGTTCTGCATCAGCATCGGCTTTCACTTTTACCGCATATGCCTCTGCATCGGCACCTACTTTTAATGCATCTGCTTCTTTTTTTGCTTCATAGAGCTGGGCATCAGCGTTCAATTCAACAGCTCTTTTATCTCCTTCAGCTTTTGCTATTACTGCTCTTCTTTCTCTTTCAGCATTCAACTGTTGTCGCTGTGAATCTTTAGTTTTTTCGTCAACAATTACATCAAGAATCTCTGTTCTTGTTACTTCAACACCCCAAACTTCAGAAGCCTTTCCTAGTCTTTCTTTTATTTCTTGATTCATAGATTCTCTACTTGATTGGAGTTCATCAAGTTCAAGCTTACCTGCTGCTGATCTTATTACTGATATAGCAGTATTCTGTATTGCAGAATCAATATTCCTTATTCTATAAACTGACTTATCTGCTTCAAGAACTCTAAAAAAAACTGTCGATTCCAATCCTACCTCTACGTTGTCTTTGGTAATGACAGATATTGCAAATTTTGGAAGTTGTCTTTCTAGAATATCAACTTTAAATGCTACAGAATCTATAAAAGGCACAATAAATGAAAGACCAGATTCTAAAGTTTTAATATACTTTCCAAATCTTTCAATAATAAAAACTTTAGATTGTGGTACAACTTTTATTCCAAGAAAAAGAACAAAAAGAACTAAGAATGCTAAAAGAAAGGGCACTAAATTTTGTAAAAATGCGTCCATTAAAAAACTATAAAATATTTTTCCTGTGTTTCAAATTATTTTTAACTTTTTTAAGCAAAAAATCACTTTTTATAAAAATTAATCTTCAACGTTGAATAGTTTGTTATAAATGCTCCACTGCTCGTCGATCTTTATCAACGATAATGTATCTAAAAAAGTAATGCCTAAATATTTGTCTCTGACTTTGACTGCTGCAGTTGAGCCTTCTACAACAGTTGATAGTATTTCATATTCGACATCTGATGGTTCTTGAGCCGCAACAAAACTAGCAAAGTCCTCAGTACTCATTTCTAAGAAATCACCATGCAAATGTCCAACGACCTTGGCATTAGGGTGGAACGCTTCTTTCACTTTATCTGAGCTAGATTCCTTTAGTGAATCTACATATATTTCAACAACTTTATTTACATCTTCTGAACAACTCATAACTCTCCTTAAAATTTAATTATAAAATTTTATTTATAGGTTCACCTATCTTAATGAACTTTTAAGTTACTTTTTTTGGTTTTTAAATAATTGAGTAGATCACTATGAAGTGCAGTATGGCTGCAATAGAAACCAATGAATGAAAAACTTCATGGTATCCAAAAAATCTTGGCGATAGTTTAGGAATTTTAAGACCATAACCTATAGCTCCAATCACATATAAAAAACTACCAATTATTATCAGAACAGTATTAGCTGTTGAAAAAACCGTAAACATCTCAGACATATATGGCAAAGCAATTAGGCCCATACCAATATAAATTAATGCTCTTAATATCCTATTGAGATCAGGAATAAAAAGAACCTGAAGAATTCCAAATAGTGCAATTGACCAAATGAGGATTAGCAATATAAGCCCAGATGACCAAGGCAGCACCAATAAACAAAAGGGCGTAAAAGTTCCGGCAATCATTAAGAAAATTCCAATGTGATCAAGTTTTCTGAACTGCCTTTTTTCTATTTGGTTCCAATTAAATCTGTGGTAGAGCGCGCTAAAACCGAACATCATCATCACGGCACAAGAATAAATTGATGTTGCTATATATTCAGATGAGTTGTTGCTTTTAACGATTAAAGGAGCACAAGCACCAATTGCTATAAAAAACATTGCTTGGTGAAAGGCACCTCTTAAGAATGGTTTTTTAAGCAATTCTTTCATAAATAAATTTTGCCATACCTTTCGAGATATGACAAAAATTATATGTTCATGAAAATAGCTTCGGCGAGGCTTTCTGCACTTTTTGGATGGTTTCGTAGCCAGAGTTCAGGTTCTATGATCTCTAGTTCNGATAAATAAATATTTTTTTTCTGATCCCAGACAATATCAGCCCTGCCATAGANTGGNATAGAATCACAAGCTTTAAAAACTTTCAAAGCGAATGCAACCTCATCTTTAGAAGGCGAATAATNATGAACCGTTCCCCCAAAATCATCCTGAACCCGAAAATCTCCTTTCTTGGCTTTTTTTAGTATTGCATGAGAGAATTTTCCATCAAAAATCATNAGAGAANCTTCCCCTAATTCACTNATCGTTGAAAAAAAAGGCTGTACAAGCATGTCTCTATTTTTTANGAGCTCTTGGAATAACTCTTCATTAGCATTAATTTGACCTTCAACTATCTTGAAGGTTTGAAATGCTGCTGCGGATATAGCTGGCTTGATAACTATATTTTTCCAACCCATTTTTTTAGTTATATGCGATAANCTTTCTTGTGAATATTGATTTGCAAAATANGTGGGCACAGTATTAATACCTTTAAGTTTCAGGTCTTTAAGGTAATGCTTATCAATATTCCATTTTACTAATTCGTACGAATTTATAAATTGGGTTTGATTTCTTACTTCATCAAGCCATCTTGAAAATTCTTCAANTTTTTCAAGATAATCCCAGATTGTTTTTAAAAAGACAGATTTAGTTTTNCTCCAATCATATGAAGGATTATCCCAATAAGTAATATCTACATTCAATCCTTTTTTTTCTAAAGCAGACTTTAAAAGTTGTTCTTCAAATAAGATGTTTTCAATATAGGGTGTAATTTTGTCAGGCCTGTAGTAAGCCTGACAAGTTAGTAAAGTTACATCTANCACTANAGAAGTTTCTCTTTAAGATACTCAAGCTGAAGCGTTGTCATATAAGCTGATTGCTTAAGATTTGCAGCAGCAGAGTGCCCTCCTTCAATATTTTCGTAATAGATCACCTTGTGGCCTTGATCAAGCATCTTTTTAGCCATTTTTCTTGCATGGCCAGGATGAACACGATCNTCTTTAGTTGATGTATAGAAATATATCTCTGGGTACTCACCTTCAGCAAAAACATTTTGATATGGAGAGTACTTGCTGATGTAGCTCCACTCATCAGGATTATCGGGATCTCCGTATTCATCAACCCAAGATGCTCCAGCAAGNAGNTTATCGTATCTATACATATCTAATAGAGGGACAGCACAAATCACGGCATTAAAGAGATCTGGTCTCTGAGTGACGACAGCACCGACCAATAGACCACCATTAGATCCACCCCTAATACCTAAGTGCTGACTTGATGTTATGCCGTTNGCTATAAGAGTTTCTCCCACAGCAATAAAATCATCATAAGCTCGTTGGCGATTTTGTTTCAATGCGGCTTGGTGCCATTTTGGTCCNAATTCTCCACCACCTCTTATATTAGCGATAACGTAAACGCCGCCATTATCTAACCATTGCCTTGCAAANGAACCAAGGTAGGAGGGAGTTAAAGGAATNTGAAAACCACCATAACCATAAAGAAGTGTTGGGTTACTTGAGTTCTTTTCCATCGAAGTATTTGAAACTTGGAAGTATGGTATTTGCGTACCATCTGCGGANGTAGCATAAAGTTGTTCTACCTGATATTTTTTTGGATCAAATTTCTCTTTAAGAGATTTAATTTTTANAAAATCTTTATTNTCGTCAGCATAATAAAGAGATGTTGGCTCAGTAAANCTTTCTGAACTAATGAATAAATGGTCATCCCACTCATCAATACTTGATATTGAAAGAGCTGCATTACCAAAACTTCTTACCTCACTTTCTCTCCAATTGGGCCCTACTTTTTCAAAATGNAGGATTTTTCCATTAATATTATCCAAGACATTAACGTAAATTTCATTCTTACCTAGACTTACCCCTTGCATGAATCGTTTTTCTGTTGGAGNAAANATAAGCTCAATTGAGTCATCAGCTATTTCTTGGTTCAATGCATCTTCTATGTCCACGGCAACTAATGAGCCAGAACTATAGCCTCTCCAATCCTCATCAAGACTGATAATTAATGAGCCTTTGAAAGTTCCACTAACATCCATTTTTAACGGCAAATCAATTTGTACTAATTCTTTACCCTTAAATAAATACAANACTTTTGTAAAGAATGTTGGNCCTTCAACAATTCCATAATAGCTACCATCGGGCCTTACTGAAGCAAAGGGAAAGCTAAATATTTTAGTGTAATCACCATCAAAAATTGGCGTAATTTCTTCTAAATTCTCACCTCTTGTCCATACTTTAACTTGTTTTGGATAGCCTGATTCATTCATAGTGCCTTCTCCAAAATCAGTAGCTATCATTATTTGGTTTTCGTTTATCCAAGTTGAATATTGTTTAGATTCAGCAGTCTTGAAACCATCTTCAATAAATTCTTTATTTGTTAAATCAAACTCTCTTACAACTACAGCATCTTTACCTCCTATTGAAAGACGTAAAAGACACCTATCGTAGTTTGGAGCAAGGCAATCAGAACCTTTGTAAACCCAGTTTTGATCTTCTTTCTCAGCAAGCTCATCAATATCTAGCAAAGTTTCCCATTCTGGGCTCTTTGTTTTATAAGACTCAATTGTTGTTCTGCGCCAAAGCCCTCTTGTATTTTTTTCGTCACGCCAAAAGTTATACATCATGCCACCCTGTACACTGGCGTAAGGAATTCGGTCAGTAGACTGATATTCTTTTAGCAGCTCTTCATATGTAGAGGAAAATGCTTCAGATTCTGCGTATCTTGTTTCTGTAATTTCATTTTGAGACTTTACCCAATCGAGAGCATCAAGACCCTCAACCTCTTCAAGCCAAATATATGGATCGGATATGTCTATTATTCTTTCTTTCTCTGTATTACAGCCCATGATTAATAACGTTAAACAAATGATAATAATGTTTTTTTTCATGTTTGAATTCTAAATGCTTTTAATCATTTTCCATAATTTAAAAAAAGTTTTATTATCAGATTATGGCTATCGCTTTTATTTCAGATCTTCACCTCGATCCAGTAGAAAATACCAGGCTTAAAACATTCTATAACTTGTTATCTAAGGCTCACAGCCAGTTTGATTCACTTTATATTATTGGAGATCTATTTGAGTATTGGATTGGTGATGATGACAAGCATCCAGTTAATAAAGCTATTATTCAAAACATCAAGGAAGCTACTGACAATGGACTTAATATTTTTCTAATCCATGGTAATAGAGACTTCTTGCTTGGGTCTAGATTTGAAGAAATGACAGGAATCCAAATTATTGATGATATGACTATTATCGAAGACCGATTTTGTAAAATTATGGTTTCTCATGGTGATGTATTTTGTACTGATGATGTTGAATATCAAAATTTGAAAAAAACATTGCGATCTAAAGAGTGGACAGAGAGCTTCCTGTCTAAAACCATTGAAGAAAGAATCGATTTTGCTAATCAGCTTAGGGCTCAAAGTGCAGAATCTAGCAGTAATAAGGCAGAAAATATAATGGATGTAAATCTAGATTATGTGAATGAAGTTATCGTTAAAAACAATTTAGACCTTTTAATACATGGCCATACACATAGACCGGCCATTCATAAACTTGATAGTGGAGCCTCTAGAGCAGTACTCGGGAGTTGGGAAAATAATGAGGGGTGGATAATTGAATATAAAGAAGGAAACATTGATCTTAGGTCTTTTCCACTCTAATAATTTATTATAAAATACTGTATAAATATACAGTACTTTTATGTTTTCTAATAAAGATTATAAGGACCCTTTATCCCACAAAAAGCTTAAACATTCAGGCTTCCCAAGCCCTGCTAATGACTATATAGAAAACCCTATTAATATAAATGACCTATTAATAAAAAGAGCTAGTGCTACCTTTCTAATGAGGTTTAAAGGCAATGAGATGATTCTTTCTGGGATAAAGAATAATGCCATATTGGTAATAGATAGGAGTCTTAAAGCCGCCAATGGAAATATAGTGGTAGCTTCTATTGATGGCGAGTTTCTTTGTAGAAAGATCCTCCTGGGATCAAAAAAAATTCTAGTTACAGATTGTGTCAAAAATAAAATATTAGACATAGATAAAATAATCAATTTTGAGTTTCTTGGAGTTGTGACTTCTTCAATTAATAGGTACTAATGTTTGCTTTAATTGACTGTAATAGCTTTTATGCCTCATGCGAAAAAATATTTAGACCAGATCTAAGAGATCGACCTGTTGTTATTCTCAGCAATAATGATGGCTGTGTAATTGCGAGATCTTCAGAAGCCAAGAAAATGGGTGTAAGCATGACGCAACCTTGGTATCAAGTTAAAGACGAATACCTGTCTAAGGGTGGAGTGGTTTTTTCATCTAACTATGAATTCTATGCAGATATTTCTAATAGAGTTATGAATGTTTTATCTGACCTTTGTCCAGAAATTGACATATATAGCATAGACGAGGCATTTCTTGATTTAAGATCATTTAAAAAAAATATTGATCTAGTAAATTTCTCTTATGACTGCAAAAAAAAGATCAAAGAATGGGTAGGAATTCCTGTAAGTATTGGAATAGCGCCAACAAAAACACTAGCAAAACTTGCTAATAAAGTTGCCAAAGATGATCCAAGGTTCGATGGCGTTGTTATTTTATCTGAACCAGAGGTTATAAAGCATTTTTTAAGATCTATGCCAGTTGCAAAAATTTGGGGCGTAGGAAAAAGACTAACTATAAAACTAGAAAGTATTGGTGTAAAAACTGCCTATGATTTGACTCAAATAGATTCAAGACTGATAGGAGACAACTTTAATGTTGTGCTTGAGAGAACTGTTAGAGAACTAAAGGGCCAATCATGCATCACATTAAATAATTCTATGGAGCCTAAGAAGCAAATTATGGTTAGCAGGAGTTTTGGAAGAAGTGTGAAGTCAAAGAACGTTCTTAGCGAAGCAATTAGCTTTCATGCAAGTAGAGCGGCAGAAAAATTAAGACATGAGAAGCAAAAATGTCGATTGATAACTGCTTTTATTAGATCAAATAGATTCAATACTAGAGTTAGGCAGATATATGCTTCTAGATCCTTTGAATTAATACATCCTACCGATGACACAAGAATAATAATTAAAAATGCTAACCGCATACTAGACCAAATATTTGCAAATGGTTATCAGTATGCCAAAGCTGGAATCCTACTGAGTGATTTCACTGAAAGTTATGGATACCAAATATCTCTATTTGATAAAAAAAAGGATGAAAAAAATACAGCAAAATTAATGCAAACAATCGATTACATCAATTTAATGGAAATAGCTAAAGTTGGTTTTGGTAATCAGGGCTACCAGAATACATGGCGCATGAAAAGAGAAATTAAATCAAAAAGATACACAACAAAGATTGAAGAGATCCCAGTAATTAAGTGAAAAAACTCGGTTTAATATATCTCTGATAATGCGCTAGTGATAATTCATAGAATTCTTTATTAACGTCTTCTTTGAGCTGAGGTACTGGAGTAGAAATAAAGTCTTTTTTTACCTTTAAACTAAAATCTTCTAAATTTAGATTTTCTGCATTTAGAGATCGAAAAAGATCAAAAATCCAACAGATTGGTTGCAGGTCTTGATTAAACCTGATTTTTGCTTGTAGAAGTGCTTCTTTGAAGGCATCAGGATTAATTACAGTAAATTTTTCTTCGAGAACTATAATTTTGAATTTTTCTAAACGGCGATTAATAATGCTTTTTTCTGAATCGGTATATTCAATCCAGGACGTAATTTCATGCCTAAATCTCCTACATCCTCTGCATATATCATCTCCATAGGTTGTAGAGCATACTCCGATACATGGTGTTCTTTTTATTAGCTTATCTGTCATTAAAAATTTCTCTTTCTTTATATTTAGAGTACTTAGATGTAAAATCTAGATCAAATTTTTAGGTTATGTTGGAAGGGTATTACAAAGAGAAGGAAAATAGAAGAGAGGAAGGTCTTCCTCCTCTTCCGTTAAACGCTGAACAAGTCCAATCAATAGCTGATCTTTTTGAAAAGGGTAAAGGGTCACAAGAACTCTTGGACCTCTTAGAAAATGAAGTGCCGCCTGGTGTTGATGAGGCAGCATATGTAAAAGCAGCTTTTTTGAAAGATCTTGCTCTAGAAAACATCTCAAGTGATTTAATTTCACCAGAAAAATCAATTCAAATCCTAGGAACTATGTTAGGAGGCTATTCAGTAGAAGCATTAGTTGAAGTTTTAAAATCCGATAAATATGGTCCAAATGTAGTTTTAGCACTAAAAAATACAATACTTGTATATGATTCATTCAATGAGATTTTTGCTCTTAAAGATAGCAATATATATGCAAACGAGATTATTCAATCTTGGGCAAAAGCAGAATGGTTTACAAATAAACCAGTTGTTGAGAAAACGATTGATTTAACAGTATACAAAGTCAGTGGCGAAACAAATACTGATGATTTCTCACCTGCCAAAGAGGCTTGGTCCAGACCNGACATACCTCTTCATGCTCAGGCATTTCTCAAGTGGTCAGAGAATATAAGTGATCCGTTAGAAAAATTAACTGAGCTCAAAAAAGATAATTCAAAATTGGCATTTGTAGGTGATNTAGTTGGTACTGGATCTTCAAGAAAGTCTGCTGCTAATTCAGTTCTATGGNACATGGGTGATGAAATACCATACGTNCCGGCGAAAAAAACAGGTGGCTTTTGTTTTGGAAATGCAATTGCACCAATTTTTTACAATACTTTGCAAGACTCTGGAGCTTTTCCGATAGAGTTAGATGTAGATGCTCTCACGCATGGAAGAAAGATTATCTTAAAACCATATGATGGCGTGATATGTGATGCTGGGACTAATGAAAAGATAACCGAATTCAAATTAAAAAGTGATGTAATTTTTGATGAGGTTAGAGCTGGGGGAAGAATAAATCTCATTATAGGTAGACAGCTAACTGATAAAACCAGAGAAAAATTAGGNTTAGAACCTTCAGACGTTTTTCAAAGATACGGCGAAAACGAAGAAAATGAAAAAGGTTTCACGCTTGCTCAGAAAATGGTGGGTAAAGCNTGTGGCATGCAAGGTGTAAGAGCTGGGCAATATTGTGAACCACGTATGACAACTGTTGGCTCTCAAGATACAACCGGACCTATGACTAGAGATGAATTAAAAGAATTAGCTTGTTTAGGGTTTTCTTCNGACCTGGTGATGCAATCATTCTGTCATACTGCTGCATATCCAAAACCAGTAGATGAAGTCACACACAGAACGTTACCTGACTTTTTTATCAATCGTGGTGGAGTCTCCTTGAGACCTGGAGATGGCATTATTCACTCCTGGCTCAATAGAATGCTACTGCCTGATACNGTTGGAACAGGTGGTGATAGTCATACAAGATTCCCAATTGGCATAAGCTTTCCAGCTGGTTCTGGTATGGTCGCTTTTGCAGCAACTTTAGGAGTAATGCCCTTAGAGATGCCTGAAAGTGTTCTTGTAAGATTTTCAGGGAAATTAAATCCTGGCATCACCATCAGAGACTTAGTGCATGCAATTCCTTACTACGCTATGAAAGATGGNCTGTTAACACTTGATAAGAAAAATAAGGAAAATATTTTCTCTGGGAGGTGTTTAGAGATTGAAGGCTTACCAGANCTAAAGATTGAGCAAGCATTTGAGTTGTCNGACGCATCAGCNGAAAGATCAGCATCAGGCTGCACTGTTAAACTTAATGAAGGTCCAATAATCGAATATTTAAAATCTAATATCACTTTAATGAGATGGATGATTTCAGATGGATATCATGACCCAAAAACTCTAGAAAGAAGAGCTAGAGAAATGGAGGAATGGATTAAAAATCCTGTGCTGATGGAAGCAGATAAAGACGCAGAGTATGCTGCAATAATTGAAATACCTCTAGATGAAATAACAGAACCCCTCCTNTGCTGTCCTAATGANCCAGATGATGTAAAAACTTTATCTGATGTAGCTGGAGATNAAGTTCATGAAACATTTATAGGATCTTGCATGACNAATATTGGACATTTTCGTGCAGCTGGAAAATTATTAGAAAAATATGGTGAGTCAAATACTAGGCTTTGGGTTGTTCCGCCAACAAGAATGGATGAATACCAACTCAAGCAAGAAGGATACTATGAGATATATGAAAAATCTAAGGCTAGAGTAGAGATCCCNGGNTGTTCNTTGTGCATGGGTAACCAAGCTCGAGCTGCAGATAATACAACTATGGTTTCCACCTCAACAAGAAACTTTCCTAATAGAATGGGGGATGGGTGTAATGTTTATCTGGCATCATCAGAAGTAACCGCCATTTCATCACTTTTGGGTAGAATACCAACCCTTGAAGAATATAAAGAATATATGANAGATCTTAATACTATGTCGGCAGATGTCTTTAGATACATGAATTTTAATGANATTGAAGAGTATNTAAACAAAGTGCGAGATATGGANATATCTCATTTAGATATAGAAGAAATTAAAAGCTAATTACCCTCGTTTAATCTCAAGGTTTTCTAAGTAACTTTCTGAAATATCTGTTGGATATACACCATCAAAAATAGATTTCTCCACATTATTCAAGCTTGGGTTCAATTCTAAAACAGATTGAACAAGATCTTCTAGTGATTGGTAAACGAGATTATCGCAACCAAGGAAAGCCTTGATTTCTTCATTTGATCTCGAACTTGCGATTAAATCTTTTTTTGCAGCCATATCTATTCCATAGACATTTGGATAGCGGACTTCTGCAGCTGCTGAAGCAACAGAAACTTTTGTTGCACCTGCTTTGTAGCACATTGCAACAATTTCTTTCATTGTTGTGCCTCTTACAATTGAATCATCAATCAATAAAACTTTTTTATTTTTGAATTCATCATTTATTGGGTTTAATTTTCTTCGAACAGAAGCTTTACGCATCTCTTGTTCAGGCATGATAAAGGTTCTGCCCACATATCTATTTTTAACAAAACCATAAGCTAGGTCTTTGTTTAATGTTCTTGCTACTTTTGTTCCACTTGTAATGGAGCTTTCAGGTATGGGAATTACAACATCAATATCTTCATCAGGTATTTCTGCTTTAATTTTTTTGGCTAACTTTTCTCCCATGAGCTGACGCGCCTGATAAACACTTACGCCATCAATAATTGAGTCAGGTCTTGCAAAATAGACATACTCAAATAAGCAAGGGTTGTGAGATGCTTGGTCTGCACAGTTTCGAGAATAAAGCTCTCCATTAAATGTAATAAATATCGCTTCGCCGGGCTGAACATCTCTTTCTAACTCATAACTTGATGAGGCAAAAGCACAACTCTCAGATGACACCATATAGTCTTTTCCTCCCTCACTATTCTTTCTTGACCCTAAAGACATTGGCCTTATACCTAGTTTGTCTCTAAATGCTAAAAGCCCATAATCTGTAATAATTGAAACTACATTAATGCTCCCTTCGCATCTATTAAAAGTGTTCTCAACAGCATCGAAAAATGTATCCGGACTTGGTTCATTTACCCCTCTTTTTGATATTTCATGAGCTAAAATATTCAAAAGAACTTCTGAATCTGAATCAGTGGAAATATGTCTAAGATCACTATGAAACAATTCTTCAGATAGCTCAGATGTATTCGATAAATTGCCATTATGAGCTAAAGATATTCCATAAGGTGAATTCACATACATTGGCTGTGCATACTCCTTTGAGTTTCCACCTGCCGTAGGGTACCTGACATGCCCTATTCCATAATTTCCCTTAAGCCTTTCAAAATGTTGTTGATTAAATACTTCATTTACCAAACCTTTTGATTTTCTTGAGTTGAGTTTTCCATTTTCACAGATAGTCATGCCTGCAGCATCTTGGCCTCTATGCTGAAGCATAATCAGTGAGTCATATAGTTCTGTAAAACAGCTTTCTTTTTGAACGATTCCAACAATGCCACACATTAGCTTAATAAATAGATAAATATATTTTCAAAATAAGAAAGTATGATATTAACAATAAATGAATTTTCCACCAAAGCTGCATCATTAAAAGTTGGAAAAAGCTGCAAAATGAAGAAAATCAGCAAAAGAAATCGAATCACTGCAATTACATAGCCGAAAATATTATTAGCTATTCCTTCAAATTTTGGTANGTAGAGACCCGTAAAAAAATTAACGAAAGGTAGTCCTGCACAAGCAAAAAGACCTATAAAGACGTTGTAAATTGACTGAGCGTAATCAAATCCCTCATCGTCAAAATAATCGTATACCGTTTTAAGATTGTTGAGGATTAAGTAACAGTAAGTAAACAAAATCGATATAAAGACCAATTCTTTTAAAGCTCCGTTATTCTTAACTCTTATGAAAAGCAAAATTAGCCCACAAATTAATAGCAAATCTAAAATACTAAAATTTAAATTTTCCATCTTTCAATTGTTCCTAATTCTTCATTAAATCTTTCCCTTAAGTATTGTTGTGCAAGCTCAAGNTGAGTTTTGTCAATGTAGGGCCCTATGTAAATATATTCACCCTTATTTATAGAGATAAAACTTTTCGTTAATAAATCGCTTTTAAATTGCTCTGGTTCGACATCTATAGATTCTAAGTCTANTTTAAGAACCCAAGAAATTGGTGTGCCGTCGTAGTTAATATTTATATTATTGGATGATTCCTGCAAATTAGAGTCATTAAATAGCTCTTCAATAGCTGCCCTNTCCTTAGCCACTAGTTCTGCTTCTTGAGAATAATTTTCAATCTTAATATTTGAATCGTTTGAATTGATGAAGACAAAGACGTTATAGCTTATGAAGATTGTATAAATGATTGTAAGAATAATAACTATCCCGAGGAGATACTTTACTANCTCTTTCATTTANTGCAGNATGGTNAGAATCTTATCAATAAATTCTCTAAAATTTTTTCNATCAATNATTTTATCAACAAAACCATTNTCTAATTGCTTCTCTGCTGTTTGGAAGTCTTTTGGCAGATCTTCTTTNACNGTATCTTGAATAACTCTTTTGCCTGAAAAACCTATTCTGGCTTTAGGTTCTGCCAAAATTAAATCNCCNAGCATNGCTAGACTTGCCGTAACACCTCCATAACAAGGNTCTACTAAAACAGAAATAAATGGCAATTTTTTNTTCTTTAATTTNTTNACCGCAGCAGCTGTCTTNCCCATTTGGAAAAGAGATATCATTGATTCTTGCATTCTTGCTCCNCCACTTGTTGAAAAAACAATCAANGGATGCCNATGGTCTACAGCATAGTCAACTGCAGCAGCAAANCTTTTTCCAACAACTGCCCCCATAGATCCACCCAGAAAATCAAATTCAAATATTGCACATACAACTTCTTTGCCTTTAATTAAACCAGTACCNATTGATAAGGCTTCATCAGATTCTGTCTTGTTTTGTGCTTCTTGAAATCTATCTTTGTATTTTTTTGTATCTTTNAATTGCANGTAGTCATTAAATTTTTCAGTTTTATTTAANTCTTTATANGAATCTCTATCAAAGGTTATTTCGATTCTCTCTTTAACGTTGATTTTGAAATGATGCTCACATTTAGAGCAAACATATGAATTTTTTTGTAATTCTGGAATATATAAAATAGAGCCACATTTATCGCATGACCTCCACAAACCTTCAGGTATCTTACTATCCTTCTCCACACCAAAAGTTTCGGTCAGGTTTTTCTTTATGGTAGGAATAAAATCTTTAATCCAATTCATTTAGCTGTGCCTCTTTAATGTATTCAAGCTCATTATACTCTGGACCAAGGAAATATAAGCCATTTGCTGATATTGTTTTTCCTGCTCTTGATCGTTTTTTCATTTTAATGATTTCTTTAAATTCAGAAATATTGATTTTATCCATACCTACATTAATTAATGTACCCGTTATAATTCTGACCATATTTANCATGAAAGCATTCCCTTTGATTCTAAAAAAAATTAAATTCCCAGACTTATACACCTTTGTTTCATGTATTTCTCTTACAGGCGAATTTGACTGACAACCTGAAGCCCTAAAGGCTGAGAAATCTTTTTCGCCTAAGAGGTGNTGAGCTGCTTTATGCATCTTAACCACATTAAGGCTTTTTCTTACCCATAAACAATTATGCGCTCCAATTGCTGGAGGGGTGTCAGAATTTTTTATTACATATAAGTAGCTACGTGATGTGGCGCTAAACCGTGCATGCAATGCAGGATTAACCTGATAAAAGTTTTTTACTGAAATATCATCAGGTAGGTAAGAATTAACCCCCTTAACCCAAGAACTAATCTTTCTTTTTGAAGTGGTGTCAAAATGAATAAATTGGTTTAATGCGTGAACTCCTGCATCTGTTCTACCGCTACAAATTGTGGTTACTTTATGATCAGCAACTTTTGAAAGAGCTCGATCGATATTATATTGAATGGTTTTTTTTGTTTTTGGTTGTTTCTGAAAACCATGGTAATTGGTTCCGTCGTACTCTATTTGCACGAAGAATCTAGTCATTTTTCATTTTATTTTTTAATCTGTTCAGTTCGCTTTTTTCCATTTGACTTAGAGACTGCCTTTCTAGCCTATCTATTATTTTCTTTGCAAGACTAATCTTTCCCATATTTACGTAGGCATAAGCCAAATCTAATTTTTGCAATACAACATTAGAACCAATATCCTTCAATCCATTTTCATTATCAGGAAGATCTTCATCACCAATTTCCTCTTTAGGTTTAAGCATGTCTATTAATAAACCAGTAATAAAGATAAGAACTACTCCTAAACTTATATAGATTTCTGTATTTGTTAAGTCAAGCTCAAAGGCTTCGAATAGAAAGAGGGATGGATTTTTTATAATTTCTAAAAAATCAGCAGAATCAAACGTTGAAATCTCTTTGAACATTAAAGCATTGTCCTCTATCTATTAGTATTTGATCAAGAATACATAGTGCTGTCATTGCCTCAAGAATCGGTGTTGCTCGCAATCCAACACAAGGGTCATGACGACCTTTTACTTGAAGCTCCACCTCATCCTTATTGACATCTAAGGTTTGAGTTTTTTGGGATATGCTTGAAGTTGGCTTAAGAGATGCGTAGACATTTATCTCATCGCCATTAGATATACCACCAAGGATTCCACCAGAATTATTTGATTCAAACCCAGATTTACTGATTTTGTCTCTATTTTCTGAGCCTCTCATTGTGACAACATCACAACCAGAGCCAATTTCAACTGCTTTAACTGCATTTACACTCATAATTGATCGAGCTAACTCACTATCCAGCTTTGAGAAAACTGGTGAGCCAATTCCTGCTGGCATGCCTTTCACATTTACTAATATTTTTGCACCAATAGAATCTTGTGCTTTATTTAGCTCTGAAAATAAATTTTCTAGTGCTGAAATTTTATTGGTATCTAGGAAATTGAAGGGGTTTTGTGCTTTGAAATCTATATCATTAGCGGCAATATCACCAATCTGAACGACTCCACCTCTTACTTCTATACCTAAGGTGCTTATTGCTTTCTTGGCAATTGCTCCACCAGCAACTCTCATTGCTGTTTCTCTTGCACTGGCTCTCCCTCCACCGCGATAATCTCTTATGCCATATTTCTCTTGGTACGTAATATCTGCATGGCCAGGACGAAACTTATCTTTTATGTTGTCATAGTCTTTAGTTTTTTGATCTTCATTTCTTATAATCAAACCAATTGGAGTTCCTGTTGTTACTCCTTCAAATGTGCCAGACAGTATTTCCACAATATCGCCCTCTTTTCTTTGAGTTACAAATTTAGATTGGCCTGGTTTTCTCTTATCTAGCTCTCTCTGAATGATCTCTTCATTGATCTCTATGTTTGGTGGACAGCCATCAATTATTGCTCCTAAAGCTTTACCATGACTTTCGCCAAATGTCGTAATTTTGAAGATTGTTCCAAATGTATTGCCTGACATATTACTTATAAATATTATTTAGTAGCTCATATATATTAATAGAATCTAGATCATTTTCATCATAAATAGTAAGAAGCCTATTTCTGTCAAAATTTACTTTCTCTAGACTTTTAAGAAATTTTTCTTTCAAGAAAGGTTTTGATTCTTCTCTTCTTTTTCTATGCCCTAGGGGATAAATAACTTCTTCTTCAATCATCTCACCAGATTTTAATTTAACACTTACCATATTAGGTATAGCTCTTTCATTTAGGTCATAATATTTTTCAGTATATTTTGCATTTTCTGTCGTTGTTGTAATCTTCCTAAGATGATCAATATCGCTATCCGAAGCTGAGACATCTGAATAGGAATTAGAGTCTAGTTTTCCATTTATTAAGCACCAGGCAACTATGTACTCTATACAATGATCTCTATCAGCATAATTAGTAAGAGGTCCTTTCTTAGATATAATTCTTACTCCTGGTTCCTGCGTTGA
>NYUL01000044.1 GCA_002684055.1 Gammaproteobacteria bacterium | reverse complement strand
ATGGGAGATGTTGAGGGAACAACTAATGAGGCATGGGACATGGTGCATAAAGTTGATCTAGATTCTGTTTTCTATGGCTGTAAATATGCACTGCCATTAATGAGAGATTCAGGAAATGGTTCCATTATTAATATATCCTCAATATCAGGAATAGTTGCTGGACATAATTTCACAGCTTACAACAGCGCAAAAGCAGCAGTTAGGCACTTATCAAAATCTGTTGCTCTGCACTGTGCCAGAACAACCAGCCTTGTTAGATGTAACAGCCTACATCCAGTTTTTGCTCGAACAGAAATACTAGAAGCATTACTTAAAGATACTTCAAGTGACATGCTTGCGAAGCTAGAAAAACAAATACCAGTTAGAAAATTAGCCGAAGTGGAAGATATCGCTAATGCAATATTATTCCTTGCATCTGATGAATCTAAAATGATTACAGGTACAGAAATTGTTATAGATGGAGGCTTATCCGCACAATAATGAGTCAAGAAAATTCTTTTGATAGCACCATCAACAGGCTCAAGTTAGAACAGCTAGATTCTTATTTATTTAGATATAAAGGTAAGAATGCTGGAATACAAAGAATCTATGGTGGACAAGTTATTGCACAAGCTTATCTTGCTGCAAATGCAACGATTGATGAAGACAAACATCTTCACTCATTGCACGCATATTTTTTAAGACCTGGCATTATTAAACAGCCGGTTTTATTTAGTGTCGATCCTATTCGAAACGGTCGTAGCTTTTCGACTAGAACTGTAAAAGCTATTCAAAATAATGAAGTTATATTTACCATGACTGTTTCTTTTCAAAAAGATGAAGAAGGTTTTACACATAGTATCGATATGCCTAAAGTTCCAGCTCCTGAAGATATCAAAGATGAAATTGAGATGCGAAAAGAACATATTGAAAAAGTACCTGAAGAGATAAGGCCCTATTTCCTCAAAGAAAGAGAGTACTCTATAAAGTGGGTAGAATGGAATGATGTTTTTGAACCAAAAGTTATGCCTCCAATCAGGAACGTCTGGCTTAAACCTAATGGCATCATTCCTGAAGGCAGGGAAACCCATAGCGCTTTCTTAGCTTATATTTCAGACTCTGGTATTCTTGCTCCTACGCTTTTCCCTCATGGTATTAGCTATATGTCCCCTGGTTTAATGATGGCAAGTCTAGATCATACTATGTGGTTTCATAAGCCTAACTTTGAGTTTAATGACTGGATCTTGTATGCAACTGATAGCCCATATACTGGAAATTCTCGAGGCTTAGGCAGAGGAACCTTCTTTTCAAGAGATGGAGAAGTAATTGCTTCGGTAACTCAGGAAGGTCTTTTAAGATCGAAGACTAAATAGCTTCTCTAAAAAAATTCCTACCTTATCTGGATTAATATCAGGTGTGATACCACTACCTAAATTAAAAACATAGTTATTTTTTGCTCTATATTTATGAAAAATTCTTTCTGCTAAACTTTCAAGCTCTTCTCTTTCACGATGGAATTCTTTGGGATCTAAATTTCCTTGAATAGTAATAGATTTATTCTTGCCATTTACTGCTTTCTTATCAATATAAAGATCTATATTATCTGAGACATCAAGATTAAAACATTCAATCGAGGTTGACCCTATAATTGAGTCAATTTTTTTGCCACGCGTGTAAAGGATGACAGGAATATTAGATGGTACATTTTTTGCTATTTCATTTATATATTCCAGAGAGAATTCTTCATAGTCTTTACCCAATAACCCTCCCCAAGAATCAAAAATTTGTATGCAATCTGCACCTGAATCTATTTGATTAGCAACATAATCATGTATAACGTCAGTCATGGCATCTAGATAAGCATGCGCTTTAGAAGAATTATCTTTTAAATAGTGGTTTATTTCATTATGGTTCTTTGGTGATTCGCCATAGAAAAGATAAACAAATAAAGTCCATGGAGAACCAGTAAAGCCAATAAGAGGGACCTCAATATCTGCTTTAATTAATTTGGTTGCTTCGAAGACATAATCTAAATTTTTAATAGCGTTGTGTGACTTCAGTTCTAGATTTTGATTTTTAACAATTGAGTCAGCAAAAATAGGGCCCTTACCTTTAACGAATTTAACAGGAATACCCATTGCATCTGGAATTGTCAGAATATCAGTAAAAGTAATAGCTGAATCTAATGGATATCTTCTTAATGGTTGCATCGTAAGCTCTTTACAGATTTCAGGCTTTCTAATCATGTCAAAAAAATCTGAATAATCTGATCTAATTGCCATGTATTCAGGAAGATATCTTCCTGCTTGCCTTAACAGCCATACAGGAATATTTTCTGCATTATTCTCTTTTCTTAAAGCATCTAAGAAAATGCTATTTTTTGAACTCATGGATAAATTTATTAATGTAATCTTTCAAAATTTCATTTGAATGTTCTTCGTATATGAAAGGGTGACCAATATCTTTTAATAAGACTAAATTCATTGTCTTTGTATTTTTTTTGTCGCTCTTCATTGCCTCAAATATTCGATTAGCATCTAGTGCAATATCTGAAAAGTCATAATTGAATTCACAAATAGTATTTATTGCTAACTTATATGAATCAGATTTTAGAAAACCAAGCTGATGTGAATAACCAAGTGCCATTTGCATCCCGATAGTTACGGCATGGCCATGAAAAATTGGTTTTGAGTCATTGATAGATTCAATACCATGAGCAAAAGTATGGCCAAAGTTTAAATACTTTCTAACACCAGATTCTTTGAAATCTGATGCCACAACCTGGGCTTTAATTTCAATTGATTCTTCAATGCATTCAAGCAGCACCTCTGTATCTTGAGAAAGAATCTTTTCTGCTCTTTCCTTAAGTTTCTCAAGTGATTGTTGAGATGTAATTAAGCTATGTTTTAGCACCTCCGAGAAACCATTAAGAAATTCTTGCTCATTTAAAGTTTTCAAAAATTCACTACAAATAAAAACTTCTGCAGGGTTATAAAATGAGCCAATAAAATTTTTAATATGCCCATGATTAATTCCAGTCTTGCCACCAATTGAGGCATCTACCTGTGCAAGCAATGATGTTGGTATCTGAAAATATTGGATTCCTCTCATGTAAGTAGAAGCAACAAAACCAGCTAAATCAGTGATTGCACCACCTCCAAGACCTAACAAGCGGTCACTCCTCTTCATTTCATTCTTCTGCATAAAATCAATTATCTGGGTATATGTTTCAATATTTTTATTCTTTTCTGCAGCTGAAACTTCAAAGATCAAATATCCTCGCTCAACTAATAAATCTGTAAAATTTTTATGCAGTTTTATAACATCAGCATCGGCAACCACACAATATTTTGAATTATCTGGTAGCAGATCAATTATTTGCGCTGCTTCTTTTAGACAAGTTAGCTTTACCGAGCTATTTTCAACTTTAAAAATTAGATCTTTCATGATTGATAATTTCTTTTGCAATTTGATCAATAGATTTATCGTCTGTAATTATTGATGCAGTTGCACATTCATTATAAAGGCTCTTTCGTTCTTGGTAGATTTTTGAAAAATCATTTAGAGAAATATCTTTTAAAAGCGGTCTTTGCTCTCTTTTCTTAGTGGCTCGTTCATACAATTTATCAATACAGCCATCGAGAAAGTAAACCTTCTTCTTGCTTAGAAAATCTCTGTTAATAGGATTTATTACGATGCCGCCACCTGTTGCGATGACATTATTTTGGAATTCACTGGACTCAATTAAGAGTTTAGATTCAACTTCCCTGAATTTTGGCTCTCCATATGTATCAAAGATATCTCTAATAGTTAGGTTGAACCTCTTTTCAACACCTCTATCTAAATCATAGAATGTACTATTAAGGTATTTGGATAATAATTGACCGACTGAAGATTTGCCGGATCCCATCATGCCTGTTAAAAAAATGTTCATAAAAAAAAATTGAAAGGGAATAATAATATATAAATCATGCCAATTCTAAGGATATGTCTAGTTTTATTGCAGTTCATCTTCATGATAACAGGCTTGATTTACGTGATATTTTCAAAGGATTTGCCAAAGATAGAAACCATTACCGAGATTAAACTTACTAACCCAATGCGAATTTATTCGCAGGATAACGAATTAATAGGTTTGTTTGGCACAGAAAAAAGGCAAATAGTAAATTTCACTGAGATTCCAGAAAATTTAAAAAATGCAATTATTGCTGCGGAAGATGGCGACTTTTTTAACCATTCAGGCGTAGAGATTACTAGTTTGGTAAGGGCACTATATGGCGAGATATCAGGAAGGTCTTTGGGGGGCGGNGGAACAATAACTATGCAGGTTGTAAGAAACTATGTTCTAACTTTTGAAAGGACCTATGANAGAAAAATAAAAGANATANTACTTGCATGGAAATTAGAAGATTATCTTGATAAAGAAGAAATTTTTGAACTTTATTTNAATAAAGCTTTTCTAGGCAATAGAAATTATGGTTTTGCTGCAGCTTATCAGTATTATTTTGGAAAAGATTTTTCAGAAGCATCAATAGCAGAATCAGCTTTATTAGCAGGAATTTTACAAACTCCATCAAGGGTAAATCCAGTCCGAAATCCTATCGCATCGAAGAAAAGAAGAAACTTAATATTAGGAAGAATGCTTTCAAGAGATTTTATTACGAGTAAGCAGCTGATGAGTGCAAAATCTGAGGTGGTAACTGGTGAGAGTTTTGGTCCAAAAATAAATGTTGAGGCAGAGTATATAGCCGAAAAAATAAGAGCAGAAATAATTAATAGATTTGGGCTTAGAGCCTATGAAGAGGGCATGAATATTTATACGACTATAGATTCTGGTATGCAAAAAAATGCTGTGCATGCATTGAGAGAAAATCTTTATAAGTACGATAAGAAATATGGTTGGCGTGATGAGCAAGTCTTTAAAGACTTCAATTTCTCAATCTTAAGAAGCGCTTATCAAAAAGAGGGTCTTTTTATAATTTCATCGAAACTAGATTACGAGACTACTAAAGAGGAGAATTTCGATAAGTTGCAGAACTTATTAGATGGTAGATCAAGAATGGATGGTCATGAAGCCAATATTGTAATTGCCATGAATGACCAAGGAATTCAAACCTTAGATGCTAAGTTAAATTTTAATACTGTATTTTGGTCCTCAGTTGATTATAGTTGGGCTAGAACTATTGGCCCAGATGGAGCTAGATCGCCTAGACCAGATTCCTTTAATGACTTTTTAGAAATTGGCAGTCTTGTTTATATTGCTGAAAAAGATGGAAGAAAAGAACTTTCTCAAATTCCAATAGCTGAAGCGTCATTTGTGGCAGTTGATGCTTTAGAGGGTAGTCTAAAAGCTTATGTAGGTGGTTTTGATTTCAGTAAATCAAAATTTGATAGGGCGGCAAACTCAAAACTACTGCCGGGTTCTAGCATCAAACCCTTCATTTATGCCTGTGCCTTTGAAAATGGGTTGAACCCTTCATCTATTTTTATAGATGGACCAATAATATTTGATGATGATAAGTTAGAGAGCATATGGCGACCAAGAAATAATTCTGGTCAATTCTATGGACCAATAAGATTGAGAGAATCTCTCATTCAGTCATTAAATATTGTGTCAATTAAATTAGTGCAATCATTAGGTTTGTCTAAAACAATTTCATGCTTTGAAAAATATCAATTTGATGATGAAATGTTAACTAATGACCTATCAATTGCATTAGGTACTGGAACAATTAATCCTCTTAAAGCAGCAACTCAATATTCTTTAATAATCAATAATGGAAAACATCAAAAAGTTTCTTACATTGATCGTATAGAAGATATAAATGGCAAGATAATACTTGATCCACAAAATAATTATTCTACAAAAGTTGCTGACCTCAGTGGTATCAGTTTTCCCTGGCTGAGCAATCAGGAATTTGATTACACAAATACACCTATGATTGCCTTGAATGATACTGATGACATACAAGCAATGGATGAAAGGGTCGCCTTTTTATTATCAAATATTTTGCAGGAAGCGCTTAAAAGAAATGTAACCAGAAGAGGTTTGAAGATGCCAATTGATGAGATGGGTGGTAAGACTGGGACTACTAATGATGCAACAAGTACCTGGTTTTCTGGTTATGCTGCAAATATTGTTGCTTCAGCATGGGTAGGGAATGATGATGGCACTTCATTAGGCGAAAATGAGTTTGGAAGCACCAATGCCTTGCCCATTTGGCTAGATTTTATGACTTTATCAAAAAACTCTCTTTCTGATTACTCAGTTGATATACCTGAAGGCGTTGCAGCTATAAGGATTGATAAAAAATCTGGTAATGTTTCTAAATCATTTCAGGATAGCTATTTTGAATATTTTCTTGAAGAGAATATAAATGAGTTGCTCAATGAAGAAAGAAAAGATTCTGAAATAAGTGAAATTCTTAACTAAAATTTATTGGAAAGTTAGGGAATATTCTATTTAGGTTTTGCAAGAATAAGCCTTGGATTTCTTCAAGTTCTTTTTGTGTTTCAGCTTCAAATCTAAATACTAATTTAGGGCTGGTATTCGAGGCTCGCATTAAACCCCAAGCAGAGCCAATTGTTACTCTTACTCCATCGATGGTATTAAATTCAGCGCTTGGAAAAGACATTTCATTTTTAAATCTATCTACCATTTCAAATTTTACGTCATCAGTAACGTCTAAATTTAATTCCGGTGTTGAAAAGGTTTTTGGAAACTTTTTGATAATATCTGAAGCAGAGATTTGATTGCTAGCTACAATATGCGACAGGACAGCTGCTGTGAAGACAGCATCATCAAAACCATACCAATCATGATTGATGAATATATGGCCTGACATTTCGCCTCCCAGCACTGCATGATGTTCCTTT
>NYUL01000043.1 GCA_002684055.1 Gammaproteobacteria bacterium | reverse complement strand
ACGACGATGGCTCGTATGCAAAGACACTTTTAAACGATGACATTCACCAAGTTAATGCAGACAAGATTGGCATCACTAGAAAACAAGTTAAGACAGTCACCTACTCCATGCTCTACGGAGCTAGTGACGGAAAGATTGGCAAGTCATTCGATCCATTACTACCAAAGAAGCAAGCTGTGGAGAAGGGCAAGGAGATTAGAGCTGCATATGTGGAAGCGATTCCTGGCCTTGACAAACTACTTGCCAGCGTTAAAGAAGCCACTGCGAGAGGTTATCTCAAGGCGATTGACGGCCGGAGAGTATTACTCGATTCTCAGCACAAAGCCCTCAACTACTTATTACAGTCAACTGCGGCAGTAATAGCAAAGCGATGGATGATTATCGCTCATGAAAATATCAAAGAACTAGGGATAGAGGCGCATCAACTCGGCTTTATCCATGACGAAATCCAATTAGAGACGTTACCACCTAATGTTAAAACCCTTTGTTCATCCCTGGTATATAGCGCAGCAGAAGCAGGAGAGTATTACAACTTCAGAATTAGAATCGACGCAGAATCAAAATCGGGGCACTCATGGGCTGCAACACATTGAAGATCCAAACAGAAAAGGAGATTACTGGGAGAATTTTGTAAAACTTGAAGCGTGGTACAGAGGAGCAGAAGTTTTTACTAACGCTGGCTGTTCAGGTAAAGTAGACATGGTTTTATGCATCAACGGAGAATATATTCCAATCGATGTTAAACAGATGCACTGGCATGAAGGACACCAGATTTGGAAAAGTTTCGGCACTCCAACTGAAGGTGTGTATTTTGTGCTTGTACATCCAGTAACAGGCGAAATAAGATGGCCCTGGAAAGTCGGACAAGCAAGAAGTAAAAAGCCTAAATGCCCACCTGGTCTGGAGAACTTTTGGTCATGAGCTTACTAATAGATGCCGACTTCATTGTCTACAAATGTTGTGCCGCAGCAGAGGAAGACTTTGACTTTGGTGATGACGTGATTGTTGTCACCAGTCGTTTTACAGATGTAATGCGTCTAATTGAACGCGATCTTAGTAATGTCAAATCTAATCTTGGTCTTTTTGACGACCTTATACTTTTTTTCTCCTCCGCTACCAACTTCAGAAAACAAATTGATCCCAGTTATAAAGGGCACCGCAACAGGAAGAAACCCTGTGGTTACAAAAGGGCTATTGATGAACTAAGCAAAACCTATGAGGTAATTAAGATCGATGATCTTGAAGCTGATGATGCTCTTGGGATATATGCGACTGAGAACCCCGGCCACATCATTTGTTCACCAGACAAAGACATGCGTCAAATCCCTGGCAAACTCTATGACTTCAAAAATGAAACTATCACCATCACACCAGAGGAAGGAGAACGATGGTTCTTCATTCAAACTATGAGTGGTGATATGACCGACGGCTACAGTGGAATAGCGGGCGTGGGTGTTAAACGTGCAGCAGCACTCTTAGACAAGAATGGATGCACATGGGAAACAGTAGTCAATGCCTTTGCTGAAAAAAACATGACTGAAGAGGATGCACTTATGAATGCACGGCTTGCACGAATACTAACAAAAGAACTTTATAAAGATGGACGAGTTATCCAATGGGATTCCACCTATGCCAGTGACAGAGCTGACAATGGAACAGGAATTTAAAGTACGGCAGCTGTCTGATCTCCTACCAGGAGCAGACAAGAAAGACATTATCACCCTATTTATTGCACTTCAAAAACAATGTTTCGTATTGGGAAACAACATGAAGAACCTTCTAGTGAATTGGCCCGCACACCAGAGTATTACACACGAGGAGGGGTCGAAGTATGGGACTTTATCAGAGACCAAGAACTCAACTACCACTTAGGTTGTGCAATCAAATACATTTGCAGGGCTGGTCATAAACCAGATAACACTGCTGCAAAAGATTTAGCCAAAGCAATCCACTATCTAGAAAATGAGCTACAACACCACCTACAGCAAGCAAGCGAGAGAGTTCAGGAGAGCCTACGGCTTGAAAAACAGTATCGAGAACATTCAGATGCAAGCTAACTTAATTGCAGAAGAGAACCTAGAGTTTCTTCATGCTATCGATCATGAAGACAGGGCGTCAGCTTTAAAAGAGTTGACTGATCTTTTGTATGTCGTTTGGCAGTTTGCTGAAAACATGGGTTGGGATCTTGATGAGGCTTGGAACCGTGTTCACGAATCAAACATGTCAAAGCTTGATGAAGACGGTAAACCTATCTATAGAGAAGATGGAAAGGTTCTGAAGGGACCAAATTATAAGAATCCAATCCTTGGAGATTTAGTATGACAAACCTTATTAGTAAAACTGGCCGGGTAGAAGCCTGGCAAAACGATCCAACCGGCAGGCTGCCTGTTTCTTGTACTGTATTTGTTGTAGACAATGAGCTTGAGTCAGAAAACGGTATTGAGAATTCTTGGAGATTCGCATCTCACGCTCTTAGAAATGGAGCAGGAGTTGCGATCCACTTATCAAAACTCGATGCAAGGGGAACCGAGAGACCGTCAGGGGTTGTTGCGTCTGGCCCTGTATCATTTGGGAGAATTTATTCTAGCCTTAACGAAACTCTCAGACGTGGAGGAAAGTACAAAAACGGAGCAATCGTCCTCCATCTAGATGCAGATCATGCAGACATTAATGAGTTTATCGAAGCTCCTAGAGATGCTCTGCCGTGGGTGAAGCGTTGTGTGAACATGTCATTGCCTATGTGGCACGATATGAGTCTTGAAACCAGAGAAAAGCTCTACAAAGGTATTGCATCTGGAGACATCTGGTTGACCAAGATCAGATACAACGACAAAGGAGAAAGGATCTACGCCAATGTGTGTCTAGAGGTATTACTGCCATCACGCGGGACGTGCCTTTTGAGCCATGTAAACCTTGGAGCTTGTAAAATTGAAACTCTCAGTGGTGCCTTCGTGCAAGGAATGTCCGAACTGTGCGACCTACATGGCAAAACTGGAGTCGGTGAAACAGGAGAATACCTACCTCCTGAAACTGATCGACAGGTGGGACTTGGCATCCTCGGACTGGCAAACCTGCTACGACGATATGGAGTGACCTATCGGCAGTTTGGTACAGCTTTGTGGGACATCTTGAATGAAGACCAAGAGGTCCAGTGGACTATCGCTCACAACGTTGCAGCAGCTCTACAGAATGGTATTCAGCAAGCTGCATTTATTGCACGAGAGCACAAGATGGAGAGAGCCTTTGCAATCGCTCCTACAGCGTCTTGCAGCTACCGCTCACGAGATCTTGACGGTTACACCTGCACACCAGAGATTGCGCCACCTGTAGCAAGAACTGTTGATCGTGATAGCGGGACATTTGGTGTAGAGACCTTCAGTTATGGAGATGTAGAAATTGCATCCGAAGTTGGGTGGGATGACTATTGCATTGTTGCAAATGGCATTGTGACCATCTACCAGCGGACTGGTCTATGGCACAGCTATTCATTTAACTCATGGTCAGATATGGTGACATACGATCGTGAATTTATTGAGGAGTGGCTGGTTGGTCCTCAAACAAGCTTGTACTACAGCTTGCAAGTAATGAGTGACGTACAAGACAAAAGCGATGCTTATGCAGCACTAGATGAAACAGATGTAGATGAATATTTATCAAACCTATTGAATGAAAACCCTCTTACCTGTGACTGTCAAGAATGAAACCTAATCCATACGAAAAACTATTAGCAAGAAAAAGAACCTGGACACCAGTACAAGTAGATGCTGGAAGCGTAACTGAAGGCTCTGAAGAAACAATTCACAGAGCACTCGCGTTACGACACATGGAATTACCAGTAGGAGATTTTATCAATGATGCTTTGGCCGCTGACGTTCCGCCTTTGGCACGCGAGATTCTCACCTCAAACGTCAAAGACGAAGAGAAACACGACCTGGCTCTTGGTTACATCGCCGATGCTTACGGCGTTGATCCTAAGGCTGAAAAGGAGGCGAAAATTCTCCGTGATGCGTGGGTGTCGCATCCAGATCACACTATCCTCAAAGCGAAAGTTGCCGAAACTGCAATTTTCTTTGTTTTACTCCCGTTTTTTAGGTGGAATGGTGACGCTGGAATGCGAACCGTATCTGCTGACATCAGTAGAGATTGATTAGTTGGTCTCTACTTTAAAAAACTAGGTGAATTGCTGGAACTCCTCCAAAATGGACAATCAGCAGCCAAGCCAACCTACAAGTTGGAAGGTTCAACGACTAACTCCCGAGTGGTAACACAGTAATGGAGACACGAGTGCCTAGCATCCTTATAGGATGAAGATATAGTCTGAACTGCATCAATGGTAAAGATGCAGAAGTAAAAGATAAAGAGCTTTTACGATAACAAATTGGAACAAATCCACGTCGCTACAAACAACATCGTATGTAAAGAGTTGGGACTCAAATACTCTGCTTCCTTGGATAAACTAAGGAAGGCAACAATTAATTGGGTTATGGAGCCCCTTAGTACAAATACAGAGTCTAGATATTTGGACAAAAAATTTTGGCTGGATTCCAGCGATAACCTGATGTATCAAGGAAAAGCTCCTAACTTTTCTGCGACAAAATCAGGACGTATGTTGGCTTTCTTTGAGCATAGCAATGTAAACCTACCAAGCTATGCCTAATGGAACTGCATCCAGTAAAGATAATGGAATGCAAAGTATGCGGTGATAAAATTAAAGTAAATGCAAACTACCCAATCACCGAAGTAACTTGTAGATCCTGCCACAAAAAGAATGACGATTAGTATGAATCAGCTTGAGACATATGGTCTACAAGCTACTGCCATTTTAAAAGAAATGGACGAAAACTTTCCACCTGTACAACCTACACCATACGACAACATAGAAAAGATCATGTATCAAGCTGGTCAACGGTCGGTAGTCGAATGGTACAAACAACAAATGGAAAATTAAAATGTGTATGCCAAGAAAGATCAAGATGGAGACCCCTAAACCACCGGAACTTCCACCTGCAATGCCTCCACCTGCAATGCCTTTTCAGCAATCAACTAAGAGAGCTATATCTTCTAGAACTTTGAAGCCGTATGGTGTCACACCTGATATTCGTATTGGCTCAGGTAAAAGTAGTACTGGTTCACGCAATCGAAATAAGACATCTCAAGGTATGTCAGGATCATTGAGTATTAGTGGTAACAAAGGACTAAACATATGAGCTGCCGTCAAAGATACAACGAGTTACAAAGTGAACGTCAACAGTTCCTAGACATTGCTTACAATTGCTCACAACTGACGCTGCCATATTTAATTTCAAGGGATGGTGAGAACTCATCTCATCAACCATTAAAAACGCCTTGGCAAAGTGTGGGAGCTAAAGCATGTGTGACATTAGCATCAAAATTAATGCTAGCTTTACTGCCACCTCAGACGAGTTTCTTTAAACTACAAGTCAGAGATGATAAGTTAGGGGAAGATCTTAATCCTGAAATTCGTAGTGAACTTGACCTTTCGTTTTCAAAGATGGAACGGATGGTCATGGATTCAATCAATGCATCTAATGATCGAGTGGTCGTTCATCAAGCCATCAAACATCTCATTGTAGGAGGTAACTCTCTTATCTTTATGGGTAAAGAAGGTCTTAAGAACTACCCACTGAATCGTTATGTGGTTGACCGTGATGGCAATGGTAATGTCATCGAAATTGTTACAAAGGAACTGATCAGTCGTCGTGTACTTGGTCTACCTCCAGCTGGAGAAAAGAAACCTAATGAAGTCTCTGCAGGTGGTGGGCTAAACGGTAAGACTGGCACTAATACATTTGATGATGACGTAGAGGTGTACACCCACGTCAAGCTAGATAAGAATAACGGTAGGTGGACCTGGTATCAGGAAGCAGAAGATAAGATGCTTCCAAAGAGCACCAGTACTGCACCTAAGAATGCTTCACCCTGGCTTGTTCTTCGATTTAATACTTTCGATGGTGAAGCTTATGGTCGTGGCAGAGTAGAGGAATTTCTTGGTGATCTTAAGTCACTCGAAGCACTCTCTCAGGCATTGATAGAAGGCTCTGCAGCGGCCGCTAAGGTTGTCTTCCTTGTATCACCATCAAGTACAACTAAACCACAGACTCTGGCGCAAGCTGGCAACGGTGCAATCATTCAAGGTAGACCTGATGATGTACAAGTTGTACAGGTTGGTAAGACAGCTGACTTCAGAACAGCCTATGAAATGGCTAATCAATTAGGACAGCGTATTTCTGATGCATTCATGGTATTGAACATCAGGCAATCAGAACGTACAACTGCAGAAGAAGTACGTCTGACACAACTGGAACTAGAACAGCAATTAGGTGGGATGTTCTCACTGTTGACTGTTGAGTTCCTTAAACCATATCTTGATCGTACCTTGATGGTGCTACAGCGTAGTGGTCAACTACCTAAGCTGCCTAAAGGTATTGTCCGACCACAGATCGTGGCCGGTGTAAACGCACTTGGTCGTGGTCAAGATAGGGAATCACTGATCCAGTTCATCACAACCATTGCTCAAACAATGGGTCCTGAATCAATTGCTAAGTTTATCAACCCAGATGAATTTATCAAGCGTCTTGCTACTGCACAAGGTATCGATGTATTGAACCTGGTGAAGAGCTTGCAAGAGGTACAAGGACAGGTGCAGCAACAACAACAGATGATGGCACAGCAAGAGCTAGTCAAACAGGCTGGTCAGTTTGCATCAGCACCGATGGCTGATCCCACCAAGAACCCACAAGCAATGGAGATGATGAATGGACTCACAGGAAACGAAGAAGCGGACCCGGACCCGGAAGGTTAAACAACCACCTAACGAAAAGGTAGAGCTGACCGTAGAAGATGCGGTAGAAAATAAGTATGCACCTAAACCAAAAGTTGGTGCTAATCGTCCTAAGAATATTGTTAATTCAGTTGGACTTGGAAACTTAAAAGTAGAAACTGTAAATGGCTACACTGACGTATGATCCCACTCCTGCTGACAACCCTGAATTCAACGAAGCAGAGCAAGAAGCTCTAGCGATTGGTGAACAGGCTGCAGCAGATCAGCAGCAGATGCTGGCAGGTAAGTTTAAAGATGCTGAGGCATTAGAACAAGCTTACATTGAACTACAAAAGAAACTAGGGGAAACTGATGACAGCGAAGAAGAGCTGCAAGATCAGCAAACCGACAACGAAGAAACTGAGCAGGAAGTATCACCAGCAGCTGAGCTAATTGGTAATGCTACCAAGATGTATGCAGAGACAGGTGAACTAACACCTGAAGTACTGGAAGAGTTTAACTCTATGTCAAGCTCTGATCTAGTTAATGCATATATGGAGATGCAAGGTAACTTACCTGCAACACCATCAGCAGACTTAACAGAATCTGAAGTTAATCAGATCAAAAATAATGCTGGTGGTGAAGAAGGTTATCAACAACTGATGGCGTGGTCAGGAGAAAACCTAGATCCGTCTGATGTAGAAGCCTTTGACCAACTTGTAGATAGTGGTAATGCACGTCTTATCAAGTTAGCAGTCTCTGGTCTCAAAGCAGAGATGGAAAAGTCAGTAGGTTTTGATGGAGAAATGGCTACGGGTCGTGCTCCTTATCAACAAGCTGATGTATTCCGTAGTCAGGCAGAAGTTGTAGAAGCTATGTCTGATCCGCGTTATGACAGAGACCCTGCCTATCGACAGGATGTATTTGAAAAGCTAGATCGTTCTAACATTAATTATTGATCATGAATGATACACTAAACTCATTTTCATATGAATTTAAAGACAAAGTTGAGTTAGAGAGGCGTGCAGATAATCTTGAATCATCAATTGAGTTCTTTGAAAAACGTATTGAGCGTCTATCCACAGGTGTAGTACGTACTTGGAAAACAAAAAGACTAGCGTCAGTTACTGAACGTCTTGTTGCTGCTCAAGAAGAACTCAACTTTGTTAACGATGAACTTACGTTCTACCAAAATGTAGTAGAGCGACCACGCGATGACTTTGATATTGCTCTGAGCACATCAACTCTAAATAATGATCGAGCATTTACATCAGCAACAGTATCAATCAATGACTCACTCTTTGATGATACATTTGAATCTGGTGATCAACTAAGTGTAGTTGCTTCTGCTTCCAAACGACGTAGAGGACGAACCACTAGATTCAAGACCTTTCCTATTGATATAAACGAAGGTGCTGGTGGAGAAGGTTCTTATACCTTTGGCAGTACAGTGCTTGGTTCTATGGTAACTAAATACGATAACCTCACTATTGAATTTGTTAATAGTGATGGTGATACAATCTATTCGCAAGAATGGGATGTAACTAATACAGTTTGATTGGCAGACTTTAAATGGCTAAAAATGTAAGCCTCAAGATGGGCACCCATAAATCACGGTCTGGAGGTCTTACAGCCAAGGGTCGTGCTAAGTACAACAAAGCTACAGGATCTAATTTAAAGGCACCACAGCCTGGTGGAGGAGCACGTAAGAAGTCCTTCTGTGCACGGATGGGTGGTGTTAAAGGACCAATGAAAAAACCCGACGGTAAACCTACAAGGAAAGCGTTGGCTCTACGTAAATGGAAGTGTTAATCATGCCTCAAGGAAAAGGAACTTACGGAACAAAGAAGGGTCGTCCGCCTAAGAAAGGAGCTAAGAAGTGATGCCTGCTAAGAAAGGGCTTTATGCAAACATTCACGCCAAGCGCAAGCGAATTGCTGCTGGCAGTGGAGAGAAGATGAGATCACCTGGATCAAAAGGTGCACCTACAGCTAAAAACTTTGCACGCTCAGCTAAGACTGCAAAGAAAAAGAAATAAAGGTAACAAAAATGTACAACAAAGAAAATGCTGAACTTCTGAATGGACGTTTGGCAATGCTTGGAGTAGTTGCTGCTATTGGAGCATATGCTCTGACTGGTCAATTGATTCCGGGGATCTTCTAACCTCGCCTTACGTTCATCCATGTATGAAATCATAGTCAATTCCGAACATGCTCTGATTATTAGAGAAGCATTACGTCTGTATAAACAGCAATGGTCTGGTGGAGATCCACAAGAACAAACCAATATAATGTTTCTTGAAACAGAGTTCACTAAGATTGTTTTGGAGTCAAATATGGACGCAGGCAACTAACTCATGGAACGGGGGGTTAGGATTGGAGGTTAATCATGACTACAATTGAAGCCCGCTATATTGTCAACAAGACAAAAAACAAAGCTAAACTCAATAAAGAAATCAAGCTCGTATATCGTGGCGTGATTTACTGGAAGTAAGATTCAACGGGAGGTGCAATTCCTCCCCTTCCTATTGGTTGAGCCGGGTACGCCCGACAACTCAGCCGTGCACGGTAATGAAAAGACCTTAACATTTTCAACAAAAATTTTGCTAGCAAGAAAGACGATAACAATTTCAATTTATTTTTTAAAATGGCTAATACTACAATTACTCCAATTGGTTCGATTAACTCGAACCCGTCAACCATTGGGCTTACCCAAGGTGGCGCTAACTATGATGCCAAGTATGCAACTTACCTTAAGTTGTTTAGTGGCGAGATGATCAAAGCTTACGAGTCTGCCTGTATCGCTAAAGGTACTGTTCAGTCCCGTACTCTTCGTAATGGTAAGTCCCTTCAGTTCATCTATACAGGACGAATGGAAGCGGGCTATCACACACCGGGCACACCAATCCTAGGTAGTGGTGATCCTCCGGTGGCCGAGAAAACAGTTGTAATGGATGACCTGCTGGTTAGCTCCGCTTTCCTGTATGACCTTGATGAGACACTGGCTCACTACAGCCTTCGCTCTGAGATCTCTGCCAAGATCGGCCACGCTCTGGCTGAGGCATATGACAAGAAGATCTTCCGTATGATTGCTAAGGCAGCACGGGAAGCACATCCGATCACCGCATCACCTGGTCCCGAGCCAGGCGGTTCAGTCATCAAACTTGGTGCTGGCAATGAGTACAACGCTCAAGCGCTAGTTGACGCATTTTTTGAAGCTAGCGCGATCTTAGATGAGAAGAATGTACCTAACTCTGGTCGTTTCGCAGTCCTGGCTCCACGTCAGTACTACGCTCTGATTTCGCAGGTCGATACAAATATCCTTAACCGTGATTTTGGTGGCTCACAAGGCAGCCTGAATAGTGGTGAAGGTCTCTATGAGATCGCTGGTATCTCCATCCGTCGTTCTAACAACCTGCCTTTCTTGGCTGGTAATGTTAGCCGTGTTGATGGTGAGAACAATGATTACTCCGGTGACTTCTCTGATCACGCTGGTCTGATTTATATGCGTGATGCTGCTGCTGTTGTCGAAGGTATTGGACCTCAAGTCCAGACCACTGGTGCTGATGTTAAGACCATGTATCAAGGTGATGTCGTCGTCGGACGTCTCGCAATGGGTGCAGGCACTCTTAACCCTGCTGCTGCTATCGAACTGCAAGCTGCTAACTGATAATATTATTTTTAGATATTATGGCAAATCAAACTTCTGCTGCTGGCGGTAATGGCGTCAGCGGAGCAACTACAGGTGTGTCTGGCGGTAGTACTGCCCACCGCACTTCTGTTGCTAAGACTGCAAAAGGATTCGGCTCTGCCGTTTCCGCATCAACTGTTTATAGCGAGACTAAGAACTTGCGCTTTGCTTACCACCCTGTGGAAGCAGATGCACCAGCTCGTGATCGCTCCTGATAACTATGGGACCTTCGGGTCCCTTTTTTTTAATTTATTCCCAGTATATTATGTCTACTGAAACAGAACTTTCCAGTGTAAATTCTATACTGGGAGCTATTGGTCAAGCACCAGTATCACGTATCTATCAAAATGAATCGAAGACACTTGTCTATATAAACCCTGAAATCGCATTTGTTCATAACCTATTGATGGATGTCAACACTGATGTGCAGACAGAAGGATGGGTATTCAATACAGAGTACTGTTATGAAATGCTGCCTAACGATTCCAAGGAAATAAATATCCCACCTAATGTTATTCGTTTAGATAAATCAGAAGGACAAACCTATAGGGAATGTGATCCTGTAAAAAGGGGGACACGTTTATATGATAAGTACAACCACACTTATAAATTTGAGGATTCTATCAAATTAGATTATGTATTCCTATTGAAGTACGAAGAGATACCTACTGTATTTCAACGGCTAATTACTCTTAGAGCTAGTGGTAGAGCAGCTGTACAACTTGTAGGTAATCCTGAACTTAGTAAGATGTTGTCTATGCAGGAAGCTCAAGCTCGTGCGGCATGTATCGAATACGAATGCAATCAAAGTGATAGTAACTTTTTTGGTACACCTTCAGGAACTGTATATCAGTCTTACCAACCTTATAGAACTCTTGCACGATGACAGCAGTATCACAACTAGTTCCTAACTTTTTTGGTGGAATTAATGAACAACCGGATGAACTAAAGAAACCTGGTCAAGTAAAGGACTGTGTTAACTTTCTGCCTGATGTGACATATGGTCTACGCAAAAGGCCAGGTTTAAAATGGATTGAAAAATTAGAGGATATATCAGGTAATGGAACTTGGATTGAATTTACAAGAAAGAATGATGTAGGTAAATCCACTGACTTTATCGGATATATCGAGACTACTGGTAAAGTTTATTTTTGGGACTTTGATGGTAATCCTGAGCCAGTTTTATATTCTAAGAAAGCTGTGGAGCCAGGTAGGTTTTACACAAAAGACGAAGTAGAAAGTGAGCTTCAAATTTATAGGAAAAATACTGAAATACCTCTCACCTTTGAGGACTTTAGTAGATCATACGACGGTGATTTCTATTTAGACAAAAGGAATCGAAAGGCACTCAAATATGTAAGTGTTAAAGATAATATTCTCATTACAAATCCTGCTATTAGACCTAGGCTTAATAATCCTAGTCCCACCGAACAGGAAAAAAACCACTTCTACGCTTTCATTGAGGCGAAAGTATTTGATAATACTAGAACCTATGAACTTCAATTTAATGAATTAAACAAGCTTGATGTTTCGGTAGACAAGGTTGTACGAAAAGTCACTAGTCTTAGTGTACTTTCAACCAACAAATTAAATAATAATAAGAAAATAAATGAATTCAATCAGCCTGCTTGTATTTATAATCAAGCTCAATATACGTTCGAGGGGACATCTTTCAATGATGCGGGGCAGAGAATATTAGGATCTAACACTCTTGATCCAGACCAAGATGGTGAGAATCTAGAAATCAAGTCAGGTAGAGTTCCGGTTCAAATTGAATTTAGACTTAGAGGGCAGCAAACAGTACCCGTAGAAGATGAGACTATAGCAACTTGTAAGTATGATATTGTTCAATTAAAGATCATTGATGGTGGTGATAAATATAAAAAAGGTGATGTTATCCGTTTCAAATGTAGAGTTAAGAGGGATGATGTAGCTGGTACTGCTGAAGGTCGCAACTTTTTTGACCTGTGGTTAGAAGTAACAGATGTAGACACTACCTACAGACCTACAAATGGTTTCACAATTAATAATGAAATAGAAGATGCTAATGGAAATACGTTACCAACAACTGATTTTGTTTCTATTCAAGAAATTCTAGCATCTTTAAAGAATAATATAGTTGCTGAAGATACTGCAAGGGATGCTCTTGTTGACGAAGAAAAACTGTTTGATAAGGTAGAAGTAATAGGTAATGGTATTTACCTAGAATCTCAAAGGGCGTTTCTAATCCAATCGTCTGAGATGGATCTTTTTAATATCTTAAATAGTGAAAAAAAAGAAGACGATAATGTACCAATTGCTTACGTTAACAACATAGCTAATCTGCCTCTGGAATGTAGTCCTTTATTTCAAGTCAAAGTACTGAACTCCTTTAGTGACAAAGACGATGCCTATTTTAAATTTTTAAATTCTAATCCAGGTATTACATATAAAGTTGAAAATGGTAATACTATACCTGATGAAAAAGTAGAGGACATCCTCATTGAGAACTCAGGACAGGGTTATTGGGTAGAAATAGGTAAACCATTTGATAGTGATGAGTTTAGAAATAAAACTATGCCACATGCTATTACTAGTACAGGTGCAGGTTTTGTTGTATCTAGGATTAATTGGAAAAAACGTACCGCAGGTGATGCTTCGTTTAATCCTAGTTTTACTGAGGATGAAGCTAAAATTACAGCACTCAATTTCTTTAAAAATAGACTGATACTTCTGACTACAGCTGGAACTATTATCACTAGTACAGCTGAAAATATTATTGATTTATTTCCACAAACAGCACTTACCACATCAGTAACAGACCCTATTGATATTATTGCAAACTCTAGTAAGACAGATCCACTTTATGATAGTATTGTAACTAACAATGGTCTAGTAGTATTTGGAAGTAAATCACAATATCAATTCTTTACCTCAGCAGATATTCTATCACCGAATACTGTTACTGTTACTCAAATAGCAGGATACGATTTCGAGCCTAATAGTACTCCGCAAATGCTCAGTACTAACATTAGCTTTGTAACCAGTAGTGAAGCGACACGTATGTATGAAATGACAAACGTGTTTGATCGTGGTCAGGTTGATGTCAATGAACGTAGTAAAATTATTCAAGCTAAATTCAATAAGGGATATACTTACGCTTCATCTTCTAGAACTTATAATTTACTAGCATACACTAGACCTTTGCCTATAGCAAAAAATAGAGTTCAAGAAGATATTGATTTAGGTAAGATCATGTGGGTCTATATCTACTTAAAAGATAGCAGCCAAAGTGATCAACAAACAGCTTGGGTAAGGTTTGAATTTCCACATCCTGTAAAGCATCACTTCTTTAAAGATGACAAGATGTACGTAATTACAGGAAATAGTAAAGTAAATGCAAATGCAACCGAATGTTATTACACATCATTAGATGTTGGAGCATTCAATAGTGCAGCATCTTCACTAGATAATATGACAGAGTTTGTTGACTACTGGAAGAACGATCTAAAAGAAGAAAACATACCGTGGGAACTTACTAGCAACGAAACCATTGTACCTAGTGTCTCTACTAAATATTCTGATGGTTCGCCACATAATATCACAGGAATCAAATATAACTGTCAAGTTGATCTACCAAAATACTATGTAACTTCTACAATAGGTTCGGAGTTCCGTTCTGATACCACAGCATCACTTACCATGCATAGGTACAAGATCAATCATGGTGCAGTAGGTGCTTACTATGTTGATATTAAAAGGACTGGTAAACCTGAAGATGACTATAAAATATTGTATGAACAGCCATATGCAGATGGTGGTATAGCTGGAGATGCTGAAAGGGATTACCCAATTGCATTAGAACAAGAACAGACGGTACCTGTTTACGATCGTAATACTAATATCAATATTTCAATTAGAAGTGATTTTAATCTTCCTTGTATCATCTATTCTTTGAGATGGGAAGGAGACTATACTAACCGTTATTACAAACGTGTCTAAATTTATCCATCCTTGTACGTTAGAGGCTGCCTATCAGGTCGCTTCTAACCTACGACCAGACGACGCTAGAGAGGTTATAGAAGGGCATGGTCATATACCTACCATTCATATACCTCTAGCCTCTCAGAAAGGCTTCTGCGTCTATTTCACGGTGCCTAACGGCAAGACTGCCGGTATAGCTGGCGTAACAGATGAAGGAGCAGTGTGGATGTTATGTACACCTGCTATTCATGACTACCCTATTACGTTTGCCAGAGAAGCAAAACGATTTATTGACAGTAGACCAGAGCCAAAACTATGGAACATTGTTGATAAAAGAAATACTGTTCACCTAAAATTACTTAAGTTCCTTGGGTTCGAGTTCTTAAGAGAGATTAAATACGGACCTAATAATCTAACCTTTATAGAATTTAGTAAATGTGTGAACCCGTAACAGCACTAACAGTAGCAAGCGGTGCAATGGCTGCAGTTGGCTCTCACCAGTCTGCATCAGCTGCGGCTAGTGCTCAAAATGAAGGATCTATTAGAAACTACAAGTATCAATTAAAAGTCCGTGAAGCCAATTGGAAACGCGAACGTGAGAGGTATGCTCTTCAAGTTGGTCAGTACAAAAGACAAACAATAGAAAATGATGCAGCAGCTAACCGTGCTTATGTTTCAGAACAACAACGTCTGAATAATATTTATAAGAAAGCAGGGTTTGCTCAACAGAACCAACTGGTCAAACTTGCACAGAGTTCTGGAAAAATGGCAGCTTCAGGAAGAACTGGACAATCTACTCAACGTCTTGACACTGATGTTGTTTCACAATTTGGTCGCAATCAAGCGATTATGGCTGAGAGTTTATTAGGAGCACAGTCTGCTTTCGAGGCTAGGACTGGTGCGATTAACCGTAAACTAACATCTGCACAAAATGAAGCATACTCACAAGTTGCTTTTGCCCCTGAACTTGGTGTGGCACCTCCTGCGCCTGTAATGAGGCAAGGTCCGTCTGGACTATCTTTGGCGGCTGGCTTGTTAGGTGCGGGTGTTGATGGCGCTAAAACCTATAAACAATTTGGTCCTCAAAGTGGTCCTCAAAAATAATCATGGAACAACTACAATTTGATGATAATTTTGCTGGTGAAGGGTTTGCTCCAGTAAGGCAGATTGACTACACTAAAACACTAGACCGTAGAAACCAAAGACTTGCTAGAGCTGAACAAGAAGCACTTGCTCAAATTGATCGTAATAATACAGTACGTATTCAGAATGCACAGGATTCTGGTAATGATCTAATAGCACTGAGTAAATTTTCTAATAAGCTTACAGATTTTGTAGGTGATATTGTAAAAGAAAAGCAAGAAGAAGAAAAAGCTGAAAAGTCTGCTCAGGCAATGGAGCAATTTTTAATGGGCAAGCTTGATACGAGTGACCATGATAAAAACATGGAAACAGCTAAAGATCAAGCACATACTGCTGCAAATGTTGAGGCAGGTATTTTAGGTGAAAACGGCGAGAACTACGAAGCATCATCAGCTGTTGGAAAAAGCACTGCTTTTAGTAATGTCCAGCAGGCCAAAGTTTTTGTTGGAGCAGCAGTTGCAGGTTATCCAGCTGAAATGACAGCTGCTTTAAGTCGCAATAAATATCCAGATCGAGCTTCTTATATTTCTGCATTGAGGCAAGAAACAAAAGAGTGGGCAAAGCGTAATAATGTCCTAGATCTTCCACCACAGTTCTTAGCTAATACAATCTATCCAAAGATGATTGAAGCTCAGGCTAGGGCAGTTACTGCATGGTCTAAGCAAAATAATATCGATGATTCAGCAATGCGTCAGGATGATGCAGCTAAGAATCTAGAATTGGATCTGGATATTTCAGCATTCTTAGATGCTACTCGTAATACATTAGACAGAAACGGCAATCCTCTTGGATATGCAGGTGCATGGGATCTCTGGAATGTTCGTGTAACTGAGCTACGTCAAGCCGGAATGTTGTCTGCTACTGATGTAGAGAACATGAAGAAACAACTTATCCCTGGCGATCCTAAAGGTCGTACTTATGGTGAACATCATGCTCCTAAGTTTAAACTGATTGAACGTCAGGTTGCTGCAGAAGCTAGACAGATTTTCAACGAATCCGAAGCTCAACGTGAAGTTGAGGCTAAACAATTTGAACAGCAGTTTGTAGATGCATTCAGAGATGGTGACCCTGATGGTCATACTGATAAGCAAATTGACGAGGCTTACAATTTAATTTTAGATAGATTTGGCTATGAAAGTCGTGAGTTACTTGTTTTTAAAAAGAACTCAGTTGATGCTAAGACAAGAGAAAAGCAGAAGGATCAGATTGAAGATCTGATCAAAATGAATCTGCTTACACCTGAACGTCTAAAGAATTTTGATCCACAACTTCAAAGGACATATCTCAGTACAGCGCAAGGAATAGCCAAGCTACGTAAGGATACAAACAACTTCAAAACCTATGACGCAGCTATTGAGGATATGGTTAAGAAACCAGCCAAGGTTGTCAGTGCAATAGGTAACTTTCCAGCTATTGGGTTTATGGTTGCCAAACAAAAAGCACGCTTCCATGAACTACTTAATCAATACAGTCTTACTGGGCAAGAAAACCCTGCTGCCTTGGCTTATGCTCAACTAGACAAAGAATTTAAAGCTGCTGAGCTTACTCCTAGCGGTACACTTATTAATCCTTCCAATCCATATTCTACTGCAGTACCAAAGTATGATGCTGCTAATGAAAGGGATATGTTGGTAAAGACATTTCAATTAGATGAAACTCTATCTCGACATGGAAAAGATGCACTTGACCTAGATCCTAAGGAAGAAGTAACACTGTTTACTAAGACTGAACTAGACACATTTAGTAAAGGATATGGCAAACAAGGTTGGAGACCTAGTCCTCAGCTTGAGTACGTAGCAGAACAACAGGGTGTAGATCCACTAACAGTATTAAACAGAACAAGGGAGGCGCAAGGTATGGATGCATTACCAGCAAGTCCTGCTATGGAAATAATTCAGAATGAACTATCTCCTACACAGCAGAGACTACTGAATCAATTTAAAACACCAGCTCGTAGCAGTCGTGGTTTGATTGGACAAACTAAATACTATGCTGAAACTGTACCTGGTGGATACGGACAGACTATACAAAATGCTGCTTCTAAATACAATATTGATCCGGCAATTATTGCTGGTCTTATTGAAACAGAAAGTGGTTGGAATCCTAATGCAGTAAGTAGTTCTGGTGCTAGAGGTCTGACTCAATTTATGCCTGGTACGGCGTCTGATTTTGATGTAGATGTAACTGATCCAGTCTCAGCTATTGATGGTGCAGCAAAGTATCTGCGTTATATTATGGATACAAAAGGAGTTGATATAAATACAGCCTTGTATATGTACAATGCGGGTCCTAATCATAATAGACCTTATCCTATTCCTTCTGCAGGTGATGAAAATAAAAACTATTTGCCTAAAGTTTTAAAGGCAGCTGGTAAATATGGCTACGGAAAAAAAGCACTAAATGATCCTGGAACAATGCGTTCCTCTATCGCACAACAACTATGACAGATCCCATTGATCAAATCTTCAATGGTGAACCTGATGGAATAGATGAAGATGAGATGAAAGTGATTCAAGCTTCACAAGAGCAACGAATCAATGATCTAGCGGATATGTCTGCTGAGGAAGAACAACCTCAATCTTCACCTAGTCCACAATCACCACAGCAAGAGACTGCTACGGCAGTGAACCCAAAAGAAGAAGAAAAAGTAGAAGAGGATGATACCTTTGATATGGATGACGTCGGTGAATTAGCCTCTGCTATCCCTTTAGGTGTTGCTGACTTTGCTGTTGATACTGTTAACCTTATACCTGGTGTTGATGTACAAAAGGTTGGTAAGCATGACAATAATGTAGCACAAGCTGTTCGTGATATTTCTGGTCTTGTAGTACCTACCATTGCTTTGTCCCTGACAGGTATTGGTGTATTGGGTGCTGCAAGTAAAGCATCTAAAATAAAACTTTTGGCTGATCCATTTGTTAAGTGGTTAGGTACAACTGCTTTTAGTGCTGGAGCTGGTGCAACAGTTGACAGTATCTCTGAACTATCTGAAGACCATAATGCTGCAGGTAGTCTGAAAAAGAGTTTTCCTAAAACCTTTGCATGGATACCAGATGATATAGCTACTCTCGATAGTGATATGCCTGATGTTAAACGCATCAAGAATATAACTGAAGGTGCTGGATTAGGTTTCTTTGGAGATATTGTTGGCTCATTTGCTACCATCTTACGTGGTTCAAGTAAAGTAAGGAATGCTACTAAGTGGATTCCTGAATCAGAGAAAGCTAAAAACTGGCTAGCTAAGAATGCAGAAGAAATAGCAGATGATGTTGAGGATGTTGTAGCCAATAGTGCGGCTAAACGTTCTGATGATCTAGATAGTTTGGGTTCTTACAATTTTAGTAAGTCACAAAACCTAGACGAACCAGTCTTTGGTCTCCATGATATGTATGGATATGAGGAAAGTGGTATTCGATCTGCTGACAACCTAGGTGTTGTTGGTGCTTCTGTTGACCTAGTTAGGATTAACAATAACCTTGATACTGTATATGGTCGCCTTGGCTCAGTAATGACTGAGCCTGCACTGAAGTTTGCTTTAGAAGGTGTAGAAGAATATGACTCTGTAATGAGAGGTCTTCGTGATTCATTGTCAGAAGCAGATCAATATGGTTATAGATTGTCTGATGGCAAGGTAATTAACTCTAAGACTATTAAAGATGCTGGTGAACAACTTGCTAAGGACATGGGATACATGACCAATAGTGAGCTTGACACTCTACTTAAGCGTTATCAGACCGGTATCAACCCTGATACAGGTGCTCCGATGTTGTCCTCAAAGGCTGCTCAAGCTGTTAAAGCTTCACTGAAAGAAGCTATGAGGCAGTTTGGTGGAGAGTCTGATGCTTTGGTTCGTACCAGTATTGCTGGACAGGTCTCAGACCTCGCACAAGCCTCTAGATACGCTGAAGGCACTGCCGCTGTACCTAGAACTCAAGAACAACTTCTTGACCGCATAGAGCTGCTTATGGTGGCTAACGGTGAGGCAGGTAAGCAACGTGGGTTCTTGCTAAAAATGCTTGATGTTGTCCGTCGCGGTGGTAAAGAACTATCACCAGAGGAATTACGTAAGAAAGGTGCTGACATAACTGCACAACTTCAAGCTGAAGCTAAACAGACTGTTGATGTACTTCGTGAGATAAAAGAAACCAGACCTAATATGCTTGGTCCTCTTTTGTTGGCTTACGAGAATACAGATGGTTCTGTTAAGACTATGGATGCATTGAACAATTATATGCGTCAATCAACTGGTGTCTTACGTAAGGCATTTATTGATCGTCAACCAGAGATTCCTTCAGTTGTAATGCAAGGTTTCTGGGCAAACGTTTATAACTCTACGTTGTCTGCACTCGCTACACCAATCAAAGCTGGGCTGGCTAATGCTGCAGTTCTAGTTGAGAAACCAGTAACACTTATGGCTGGTGCTCTAATTAAAGGAGATGGATATACAATGCGTCGTGGCATGTATCAATACATGGCTATGACGGATACTCTAGGTAAGGGCATGAAGTACTTCGGAGAGACCTTACGTCGATCCGGTATTGACCCTAATTACTCTGGTGTTGCTGGTCGTGAATCACTCATTAAACAGAATGATAAGCAACTAGAAATCATGAATGCTTTTGCTGATGCAAAGGCTTTAGAGGGTGATTATGGTCCTCAAGCCATGATGGCTCAGATCGAGGCTATTGATGACTTAGCTAAGCATCCGTGGTTGAGGATGGGAACACGTCTTATGCAGGCTGCTGACGGCTTTACGCAGGCTGTTATCGGCAATATAGAAGCTCGTGGTAAAGCATTTGATTTGGTTGCTAAAGGCAAGATTGATGCTGATGCTATGGATACTGTCGCTCAATCTGCATATAAGGAGATCTGGAAACTAGATGAACAAGGTAGAGCAATCATCTCAGACGAAGCTGTTAAGAAGGCATCTGGTGAAATTGCTATGAACTTGGATAATGCTCCTAACGATGCTTTGTCTAGTGTTATTCGTAGTGTTCCTGCTTTAAAACCTTTCCTGCTCTTTACTAAAACACCTATCAACATGATGGGTTTTGCTGTATCTCATAGCCCAATGGCATTGTTTATTGATGATCTTGCACAGTTTGGTAAGAACTTTGATCAACTGCCTGCCGGTAAAGCAGAGCAACTTCTGAAGTCAAAAGGTATTGAATTTAATCCTGAGACTGCAGAGATTGCTTATAACTCTATCCGTGCTGAAATGAAAGGCCGTAAGGCATTAGGTACTGTTGCTGTTATGGGAACTATTGGTCTTTTCCTTAACGGAAATATCACTGGTAATGGTATTTATGACAGACAGAAACAGCAAGGTCGTAGACAGTTTGACTGGAAACCACGTTCTATCCGCCTACCTGGTGGTAAATGGGTTAGCTATGACAACCTTGGAGCTATTACCGATTGGATAGCATTGACTGCTGATATTATGGATAACTTTGATGTGTTAGCAGCTGGCGATTTTGAGCAACTTGCTAGTGCTATGGGTTTTGTCATTAGTGCGAGCATTACCGATAAATCAATGCTTGCTGGTATTGAACCTTTGTATGACATGGCTAATGGTAATGTCGGAGCTATTAACAGATGGACATCTAGCTTTCTTCCTGCAGCAACGATGCCAGGTGCAAGTCAGATGGCTGAACTTACTCGTTTGATGTCTCCTAATCTACGTGTCGTAGAAGAACGTCTTGATGCCATGCTGGCTAATAGAACGCCTCTTAAAGCTACTTTGCCTGACCAATATGATTGGATTGATGGAGATAAGATTGTAGATTATGCACCTGAAGAAATTCTAACCCGCCTTTGGAATACGTATAGTCCTTGGAAAGTTAATGGAAAAATCAGTGATGTCAAACAGTTCTTGATTGATATTGAATATGACCACAGACCAAACCTAAAAACTGATGGTCGCGGTACTGACCTGTCCATTAAGGAACAAGCTGAGGTTTATAGAATTATGGGTAGAGACAAGCTTTTTAAATCTGAAGTAGAACGGATAATGAAATCACAAACTGGTAAACAGTTCCGTGAAGCATTCCGTATTGCACAACAGAATGGTATGGAACCAAAGCTTAGTAAATTTACGTCTATACATACTGAATTGACTAGAGCTTTAAACCTTGCCAAAGAAGACGCTATTGCTAAAATTGATGCTAATAGTAATTACTCTATCTTAAATCGTAAATACGAAGATAAGACTCAGGAACAAGACAACCTACTTTCAACCGTTCAAAATATTCTAAAGGTTAAATAAATTATGACTCTAGATCTTGAATGTCACACAACTGAATATTATACAGGTGATGGAGTCAAGACTTCATATAACCTGCCGTTTGATTTTGTTGAAACCGGTGACATTAATGTTGCATGGTACTCAGCTATTGTAAAAAAATATCAAACTATCCAATCTAATGTCTCTGGTTATGAATATACCGTAGATATTGGATCTAATGGTTCGTTTGTTATTTTTAAGGAACCACCGGAGAATAATCAGAAGTTTATGGTCTATAGGTTAACAGCCATTGACCCACTTAAAGCTGATTTTGAACCTGGTTCTCCAATCAAAGCCCAAGACCTTGATGACAACTTTGTTCAATTGCGTAATGCTATTGAAGATACAAGATGTATCGTAGAAGGTCTTATTGGAGGGGACGTTGATCCCGATGACCCTGACGATATTTATTGGAAGAAAGCAGGTGAAACTAATTACTCCAATAATGGTTGGAATGCATCTGACTGCTACATTGGTTCTACATTAGCCATTGAAAATAGGATCAGAGATATTGTTCATATGGACGTTAATCCCCCTGCAGCAACATCAAGTTATGATGGTCAGCTGTGGTGGGATACTGATGATGGTAATCTCTATGTTTACTATGACGATGGTAATAGTCAGCAATGGGTTGAGACTTCTTCCAGATCTGACGCAGTTTCTGATGGTAAAGTTTACGGAAGACAAGATGGGAATTGGGTAGAAATTGCATCTACTGATATTCCTGTTAACAGCGTTAATGGACAAGTTGGTGTTATTACTTTAGGAGCTTCAGATGTAGGCGCAGCAACAACTGCTCAAGGTGCTCTTGCAGATACTGCACTACAACCAGGAGTTGTTAACCCAGTTTATTTTGCTGACCAAGCAGCCTTTCCTAGTGCGGCCACATATCACGGTGGAATTGCACACAGCCATGCAGATGGTGCAATGTATTACGCTCACGGTGGGTCGTGGAACAAGCTTGCCAATGATGGTGGGGATGTTACCGGAAACATTAATATCAATATTACGGGTAATATAACTACTACTGGCAATATAAATGTTACTGGTGATACCACACATGCGGGAGATATAACAGTTACTGGCAATTCAGATCTTACTGGCGCTTTTGATTTGAACGGCACATATACGTCTAACGTTGTTGCTGTATCAGCTCTAGATATAGATTGTAGTTCAGGTAACTATTTCACAAAAACAATTAATGGTGCCAGTACATTTACGTTCAGCGATGTACCATCGAGTGGGATCTACTCTTTTACGCTTGAAATTACTCATACAAGTGGAAGCATTACTTGGCCGACTTCTGTTAAGTTTCCCGGTGATTCTGCACCTACACTAACAGATAATACGACTCATTTGTTTGTTTTTTTAACTGATAACGGCGGGACTAGGTGGCGTGCTAATGCCTTGGTCGATTTCGTTAATTAATAGAGGTAATAAAAATGGATCAAACTTCTAGAGCAATACTTTTCTGTGGTGGTGGTGGGCCGAGTGGTCCTGAATATATTGGTACTTATAAATTTACAACACCTCGAACTTACAACGGCTATCAATGGCAGGTTCCTGCTCAAACTCAATACATTCAAGCTGTGGCTTGGGGTAGTGGCGCGTATGGCTATACGGGAAATAGTAGGTGGTGTCCTTACTTTGGGAACGCCCCCTTTTGTGGCACCAATGGTGGAGGTGGAGGATTTTCTACAGCAGTTATTCCCGTTACAGCCGGTGAGTATCTTTATATCGGTGTCGGAAGCCGCAACTCATCAGGGAATTATAACGGTGCGAAAGGTAATGGTGGTGGTTTTACAGGTATTTTTCGTGGCTCTACCCCTTTAATCATTGCCGGTGGTGGTGGTGCCGGCAGTATTGACGGACACGGAGGCGCAGGTGGTGGAGCCTCTGTCCAAAATGTAATTACGGTATCTTCGCATAACCCAGGAAGTTATTTATCAGGCGGAACGCCCGATGGTGGCGGAGGCTATCAAGGTGGTAATTCTAGCCATGCCAATAGTAATGGAGGCACTGGATATGCAACCGCTACTGGAAATCTATACACAACTACAATTGCAGGGACTGACCATAACCCACCGGAAGTTAATCACTCAGATTATGTATCTGGCCATGGAAAAGGTGCGATTAACCATATGCCGGCTGGGGCTAACCAATTCGGTTACATGCAGGGGCTTCTTGTTATTCACGCGCTAGGCGGCGGATATGACCCTGCCAATAACCCGTCAACTGTAATTCCAGCTTCACGAACAATTCTCGGCACCTATTAATTATTATGTTTATCAAAATCACTTCTGGACAACCTGTTGGCGACCCTATCTTTGAGCATCAGTTCTATGCTCTTTACAACAATGTATCTTTTACACGACCAATAGCATCAGAAGATGTCGTCTCCCGTGGTTATGCTTTTTATCAAGAATCGTCCAGACCTGAGCTAGGTCTATATGAAGTAGCTGAGCCATCATCTCCTGTTCAAGTTTCCGACGATCTTTGGGAGCAAGGATGGTCAGTCCGTCAAATGACTGGTGATGAAAGTGCAGATGTTGACTCGAAGCAGGAAGACTTAGTACGTGCTGAAAGAAATAGTCTGCTAAATACGACTGACTGGACACAATTTAATGACAGCCCCTTATCTGATGCTGATCAACAATTATGGGCTGCTTATCGTAACTCTCTAAGGGATGTTCCTGCACAATCTGGTTTCCCATGGGATATTGATTGGCCTGAGTTTCCAAATTAACTAGATTCAGAGTTTCGTTACATTACTAATACAACCAAATAAGACAACCCTTATGAATAACATAAATAACAACAACGGAGTTAATAGTGTCTAATCTTAACTTTCCACAAAATAGGGATGAGGCTGGTATTGGTACTGGTCCATTTGTAATTGGCGATGAATGGTTATCCACTATAACTGCTATTACTTATGAAGTAGTAGGTTTTAATAACCTTAATCAAGCTGTTTGGAAATCCACAACAGTAAATAATAACTCCAACACCCTTCAAGCAGTATTAAATGCCGGTAATTATGCTTCAGATGCAAGTCCTAATAAAGCTGACTTTGCCTTAGTAGGTTCTTCTGACGGCAAAAGTACTGTAATAAATCCCGGTACTGTTCGTCTAACTGACGAGACCACAAACATCGGCCCACGTATTGTTTTTAACAGCACTGAGTCTTCATTTACCAGTAGAATCAGTGTCAAAAGAAGTGATAGGTTAATCCTTGAAACTACTAATAATGAAGGTATTTGGATTAACGATAGGTATATCAATAACCAAGGAGTACAAGAGGAAAGAGACTTTAGAATTATTCCTAATGAACGTCAGTTTGCCTTTGGTGTTTATAGTATCTATGATGTTATCTTCGGTGGTCCTACTACAACTGAATATAATTCTGGAGATACAGCTGCAGATGGAACAACTATTCAAGGTAATTATACCGTAGAGGATTGGACAGATGCTTTTAATAGGGCGCTACAGAAAAACCCTATTCGACCTCTAGCATCCGGTCAGACTGGTACAACTCCAACTGGTAAAGATGATCCTAACTTTGTACCTCCTAGTGATGTCTTAGATAATGGTCCTATTAAAACTGTAGTTTTTCCTGCTGGTACGTATCACCTACTATCTAATGTTATTAGAAAAGAACATGTCACTATTGTAGGTGAAGGTAGGGGTGTGACGAAATTTGTAATGGAGCAACGTGTTGAAGATAGCGGTCCTAATGCTCCTAAAACCTTGCTATGGCGTTGTCCTCCAACACAGATCACATCTGATGGCATGGAACTGTATGGACAATTCTGCTTAGCTAATAAAGGTAAGGTGCGTGGTATTACTTTTGTTGGTCATCAATCATTTGGTTTTGATGTACCAGCTAATGAAGACAACAACCCTAGTTACCCTGATAATCCAGATGATTATGAGAATGATGTTCCAGACGGCGCTCCATACAGCACTGTATTAGCGTTCAGAGCTTATTCCAATAATGGGTATAGGTTTGGTACTGCTGAAGCTGATGCACCTGAATATGATGAAAATGGATTCGCTTTACGTAAGCAGCATGATTCTGCCGACATGGATACAGAATTTGTTGATTGCGGATTCGGATCTAGAGGTAAAGGTGGAGACAGGGAAGGCATTTTAAAAGTTGTTGGTCGCAATGCTTACATTAGTAACTGTTCTTTTAATAGCAATTATAACGGTCTAGTACTTACATTTCCAAATAGACCTGGATACGATTGGACAGAATATATGATAGCCCAAGGAGGGACTGATGTTTGTCAGATCAACCAAAGTCTGAGTAACGAATCACAAGGTGGTATCTATGGTTGGCGAAGGGTACAGGTACTTGGTTGTTTCTTTCATATGGATAGGAAAGCTAATTGCATTCTTATGTATGGAAAATATCAATGCTCAGGCATGATTATTGATGGTAATCTTTCAGATATTGGAGGTAAACTCCTGAACTTCTGTTCTACTGGTACAGGTGGTTCTCAAGATAATGAGAATGATCCAACCAGCAGAGTTTATAGCAATGGTGTTGGCGGTGGACTTAAGAATTGCATTATTAGTAATAATTCATTCGGCAATCAAACTAGTAACGGTGGTATTATTTGCTTCGAAGATGGCAGGTATGACGGTAATGTAATTACCGGTAACTCTTTCTATGGACAGGACAATACATACAAAAGCACAGATTGTCCTCCCAAAGCATTTAAACGTTGCAAAAATGCAATCGTTATCAAAAATTTCAAACAGAACGAGCGACGAGGTTGTTGTGTAAGAAATCTTGTGATTAGCAATAATAATTTTGCTTATTTCTTAAATAGTGCTATTAAAGTAGATACCATAAACGCTACAGGTCTAAATATTACTGGCAATACTTTTCTAAACATTGGTTGTGGTGGTTTTACAGGCAATGTTGATGCAAATGGTGATTTAATACAAGATCCAGTTTTAGGTGGTCCTGAGAGAATAGCTTTTCAACAAGATGCTGCTGCTATCTACGTTCGAGGAGAAAACACAGGTATTTTCGCTAATAACATGTTAACTCAAGAAGATTTTCAAACATCCGATCCTACTAAAAAGATGGGTGAGTTTCTATTTAAAACAAAAAATGTATCTGGTAATGGTCATACAGCTGTCCCTAACCCATGGCAAAAAGTCAATAATAATTTTAGGGAAACAGTTAATGAAAATGATCAACCTGGCAGGTTCTGTACAACGGATAATACTCAAACTGGAGTACCACTATGCTAGAAGCTGTAATTCCTGTAGGGATTGCACTTGCTTCAGGATTCAGCATACTTATGACTCGGCTCCACTCCCGAGTTCATGAGCTTGATCGCCGTTTAGATGGCGTTGAATTAAGAATAGCAGAGGACTATTTAACTAAAACAGAGTTCTCTACTGTTCTTGAACGAGTGGAATCACATATGGTCCGAATTGAAAACAAACTAGATCGCATTATTATCAAATGATTAAACTAATTAAACCAATTCTATTTGCGTTCCTTACTTCAGACTCAGTAAAGAACCTTGTAATTGAACTACTAACTGCTTATGCCAAACGTTCCGACAACAAAGTTGATGACTACGCTGTAGATCTGATTCGTCGGGAACTATTTAATTATGACTAACCCATGTCAAATCGAAGGCTGCCGTAAAATTAAAGGTGGTTATGGCATGCTTCAATTTAATGATGGAACTGGTTGGAAAGGAGCATTCGGTGCCGGTGACACAAATTATCAAGACAGTATAACAGCAACGGAAATTGTCAGCATTGTTAATACACCTCCTAAGTTTAGTGACCCATGGCGACATACTATTACATGGAATTATGTAGGAGGAGTGGCACAGAGAACATTTAGAGCTACTAATACGGATACTGATGGTGCTTATTTAAAAAGTTTGCGTTGGAGACTTACTGTAATCCCTATAACAGGCGGAGTATGTGACAAAGAAGGGTGTAAAACAGACCCACGTCCTGATGACTGTGTAGACCTACCTTATAACGTAACTTGGGATAAAGCTAATTGTCCTAAATTAGAAGTCCCTATTGGTGCTCAGGTATGTACACCGATTGGTACACCGCCTCAACCACCTAGCGGATGTCAAGAACTTCAAACTTATGGAACTTTACAGTATTTAGACCCTTACACAAATCAATGGATAGATGCTTATAGTGGCTGGAATTCTCAAGCCAATATGGCTAGAAAAATAATTTCGATTACATATGACGGCCAAATAGATGCCGCTAACTGGAGAAGCACTTGTGTCTTCATAACTATCTCTTATGTAGGTGACGATCCTGCTAACGAATTTAATAGTTCCGCCAAGTGGGAAGGTGCAAAAGATTTTGCCGAAAACATGCAATGGAGACTACTTCCATCAACCAATAATCCATGTCTTGACCCTTAATAATTAATTAAATGAAAAAAAAGGCTACTGAAGATCAATTTAATGAGCTTCATAACCTTGTGACTAAGGAGTTCCTCGCCCGCATTAAGTCGGGTGAGGCTTCTACACAAGATTTAAAAGCAGCTTGTGATTGGCTTAAAACTAATGACATCTCTGGTGTTGCAATGGAAGGAAGTCCACTTAGTAAATTAGCAAGTATTATTCCTGACGTTGATCCAGAGTTGGTTCAACGGAGGCTGTATGGCAGCCGAACGTAACCATAAAAAAGAATATGCAGCTCGACGAACTTACTTAAAAAGATACCGTCGCAATCATCGTGAAGAAGATAAACATAGGACTCGTGCTAGACGGTCACTGAAATGCGGTAAAGGCAAAGAAGTTGACCATATAGATAATAATCCTAAAAATAATAATCGCAAGAACCTTAAATGCGTGTCACGTAAGACAAATCGTAGGAAAGGTGCGAAGAAGACAAACTCTAAACGATGACACCACTACTTCCAAGTCCTGATCATTACATTTACAATTTAATAGCCATGACATCCTCTGAAGCGAAGCGTCTTTGGAGGCGCTCGATTAAAGAACACTTTAACTGTACATGTGTCTATTGCGGAAATACTTATGAATTACACAACCTTACACTCGACCACGTTCAGCCTAAATCTAAAGGAGGTGGAGATATTAGAAACGTCGTACCAGCATGTTTACAGTGTAATCAGGACAAAGGAAGTAATAACTGGCTTATTTGGATGAGAGACCGATATGGTCTAAATCCTCTACGAGAACAACTTATCACAGATTTTATTAATGGCTAAACCAAAACGCAAATCATTTATTCAGAGTCAGCGAGAAAAGCTTAAAGCACAAATAGCAGCTAAAAAAGCTAGATTGAAAGGGAGCGCAATCGTCAAAAGCGGCCCTTCAGCCGTTACTAAAACTAACCGTAGAGGTAGGGCAGTAACCAATACAAGAGTAGAAAAAGTAAAAGTTAAAGTAGAACCTCAAAAAAAACTTAAAGGGTCAACAACTAAAACTCTGCCTCAAGCAAAGAACAGACCACAAGGTAGAGCCTCTGCCAGACGTGCTCAAGCTGCAGCTAAGCAATCTAGAGCTGCACAAGGCTCAACATCTACAAAGGTTCGTACTGGTCAACCAGCAGGTGCTGCTAATCGTAAATATGGGGCTAATAGGGTTAGTAAGGCTGTAAGTCGTGCTCAACGTAGTACTGCTGTACAAACAGCTAAGACTGTTGGCGGTAAAGCTCTTAAAGGGGTTGCGCGTTTGTTAGCTGGACGTGACGATGGATCTGGATCAGCATTGTTAGCTGCAAAAATGACAAGTGATGTTATTGATTCAGCTCGCGGTAGTACAGCTGAACAGCGTAATAAGAAAAAAAATGGGTCTAAAATAACCAAAAATAAAGGCTACAAAGATACTAATAGCAAGACTACTAAAAATAAAGGCGATGGCAATATGAGTGTCCCTAAAAAGACTGCTAAAGCCGCCCCAAAGGCGCCTAAATTGCCAGCNCCTAAAGCAGCGAAAAAGCCCGCCACAAAGCCTTCTACACCTCAATCACGGGCCTACGCAAAGGATAGTCGTAATAAAGAATATGACAGGCTGCGTAGATCAGGTAAAATTAAAGAAGCAGAAGCTCTCGGTAAAAAGATTGCCTCTGAACGTAATAAGAAAAAGAAACGTGCTGGTGGAACTCTGTACAGCGGACGCACTGGTATGTCAAACATCGGTTAATTACTAACAACCTATATCTCAGTAAATGAATAGCACCGATATAGTAGGTGCATTAAGAGACGATTTTAAGCTGTTCCTCCAGGCTCTCTGGGGGCAGCTTGATCTCCCATCTCCTACTAGAGCTCAATATGCCATCGCTGACTACTTACAGCATGGCCCTAAACGATTACAGATCCAAGCATTCCGTGGTGTAGGCAAATCTTGGATCACTGGAGCGTTCGTCCTGTGGACTCTCTTTAATGACAACGAAAAGAAGATCATGATTATCTCTGCATCAAAAGAACGTGCAGATAATATGTCTATCTTCCTACAAAAACTAATCATTGAGACCCCTTGGTTAAACCATCTTCGCCCGAAAGCAGATGACTCCCGTTGGTCTCGGGTATCTTTTGATATTAATTGCTCACCACACCAAGCCCCATCCGTTAAATCAGTTGGTATTACTGGTCAGTTGACCGGATCTCGTGCAGATCTCATGATTCTGGACGACATTGAAGTTCCTGGTAACTCACTGACTGAATTGATGCGTGAAAAGCTTCTACAACTATGTACTGAGGCTGAATCCATCCTTACTCCGCATGATTTTAGTCGAATCATGTACCTAGGCACCCCTCAGACTACTTTTACCATCTATAGAAAGCTTGCTGAACGTAATTACAGACCCTTTGTCTGGCCTGCAAGAGTTCCTCGTGATCAAGCTAAATATGAAGGTCTCCTAGCTCCACAACTTGTAGAAGATATTGCAAACGGTGCAGCAGAATTATCTCTGACTGACCCGGAACGCTTTGACGAAGAAGACCTGATGGAACGTGAAGCTGCCATGGGTCGGAGCAACTTCATGCTCCAGTTCATGCTTGATACTTCCCTTAGTGATGCAGAAAAGTTCCCTCTTAAAATGGCTGATCTCATTGTTACTGCTGTTAACCCTGAGTCTTGCCCCGAAGCTGTTATTTGGTCGTCAGATCCCTCCAACATCATCAAAGACGCTCCCACTGTTGGTTTACCTGGAGATTATTTCTACTCTCCAGTGCANCTCCAAGGAGAATGGGGACCTTACTCCGAAACAATCTGCTCAGTTGATCCATCGGGTCGTGGTTCAGATGAGACAGCAGCAGCTTTTATCTCCCAACGAAACGGTTTCCTGTACTTGCACGAAATGCAAGCTTATAAAGATGGATACAGTGATTCAACATTACTCAGTATTCTAAAAGGTTGTAAAAAATATAACGTTACTAAACTTGTAATTGAAACTAACTTCGGTGATGGTATCGTCTCTGAACTATTCCGAAAACATCTAATTAATAATAAACAAAACATAGACATAGAAGAAGTACGTGCCAATGTCAGAAAAGAAGACCGCATTATTGACTCCCTGGAACCTGTCCTTAATCAGCATCGTCTTATCGTGGACCGTTCTGTGGTCGATTGGGACTTCAGATCCAACCAAGACGCAGCTCCTGAAGAACGACTGCTCTATATGCTTTTTTACCAAATGAGTCGGATGTGTCGAGAAAAAGGTGCCGTTAAACATGACGACCGTCTCGACTGCTTAGCTCAAGGTGTTAAATATTATACGGATTGTCTCTCTATATCTGCTCAAGAACAGATAACCCTCAGACAGTTGGACGACTGGAATGACCTACAACAGGCTTGGAACGATGACCCTGAACAAGCTGCGTCACATATGGTCATGGGTTTTGATCTAAAGCAACGTCAGCAGGCTCGCCTAAACAAAAAGTTCGGCTCGCTACATAAATGGGTGTAGTGAGTAGTGTACCTTAATAAAAAGACCCCTTTCGTACCAACTTGAACACCGTTTTTACCTATAGGGGTGTACCCTACACAAGTAGCAATGCATATGATGCATCAGTGGGCGACAGCACAAAGCGAATTCAAGTCCTCCTAGACAGCTTTCACGCTGATCAGGTCGAAGAGTTAGCTAAAGCTGAACATTCAAGCATGTCAAAAATTATCGCTGAATGTTTTAAAGACCATACTTGTACTGAAGAATACCAAGAACGTCTTCAAAAAGCCAGACAAAAGCTTAATTCAGCTAAAAATGAACTCATTAAAATAATTGGCTCTGACATTGATGATGACAAGCTTAAACAGGTCATGAAAGTCCTTAATAACATGGAATGAGACAACCTTGAGACTCATTATAAGACACCAGTCATATCAAGGGAAATTCCAAGGGCGGAACAATACGGGGGGAGAGAGGGTGGACTTTCCTCCTGTTTTTTAGTAAGACGACAAATTGACTAGATATAAAGACACGAGTCCAAGAACAAGGAGCAAAGCGACGAAGTGATTGGTGACGAGTTTTAGGTGGTCCTCCGTTAGTGGGTAAACGTTGTCCTTATTAAAAAAGACAGAGTCAATGAGTCCAAGAACGTAGTGAACGAAGTGAACGGAGTGATTGGGAACGAATTCTAGGTAGTCAGTAGTCAGCTAAGAAGACTGTATCTTCTTTAACATACTAAATATATTTAATGTAGGAATACATCTAANTATTCATTTATTACTTAGATATGAAATCAGAACGCTTTGTAGCTGGTCAACTTTGGATTGAACGNACTAAACAACGTGAAGGACCACCGTATGTCTATACCTGCTGGTCTGGTAAAACATCAAAGCTATTTACTGATCGGAAAGCTCTTCTTAAATTTGTTAAATGGCCTCCTAAAACACCTACGGGTGATTGTCTTCGTCAATGGCTTTTGTCGTTTGAACAGGAACCAGTGGTGGTTGGTCTAAAAGCTGATGACAAATCGACTGATGTTAAGGGTTGCGTGTAGCGTGTAACGTGTCTAGAGTCATGGTGGCTCACAGAGGTCTTGCAGTAGCCGCAGGGCCTCTTTTTTTGGCAGAAATTTCTCAAGCCTATTAACGATGGTACAGGGACGCAGTTCACCCCTGGGGGTGGGTACCTATGGTCCTAGGTTCTGATTTATTTATAGAATCAGTAACACTTTTTGGTACTAGAAGAGATAACATTTTAATTGTTATAAACAATAGTTAAGCCTAAAACCCAGTCATACCAAGGGATCTCAGCCATAAACCTTACACATCTGTGGCGATTTCATGTACAAATGTTACAAATGCCATTGATTGTGCCTTTTGACTGTTGCGCCTAGGTCCANNAGGTGCCATGTTCTNGGTCGTGGNCCACTACACTCGGCCACGTACACACCACACACTCCAGATCAGGAGACAACACCATGACCTACGAAGAATCAGTACTCAACGCTGCGGATGATGCAGGGTTCCTCACATCCAAAGATGCAAAGCGTCTACTTAGAGACCACAACGTATCCGCAGCAGATGCATGGGTTGATCTTGGGGATAGCGCAACCGATGCGGCAAAACTTTTGGAATCCCTCGGTTACTGATTCACA
>NYUL01000042.1 GCA_002684055.1 Gammaproteobacteria bacterium | reverse complement strand
TCTGGCCTGCAACCTAAGTTCAAAAATTGCAGCTATAGCCTCGGTAACTGGATCAATGACACCTCAAACCTATAATTCCTGCAATCCGGTCCACTCAACTGCTGTGTTGCAAATTCATGGTACTTCTGACGGTGTTGTTCCTTATTATGGAAATTCAATTTCAAGGCCCATTTCGACTGTCATGAGCTACTGGGAAAATTATAATGATTGCAAAGATGAAACCATAAACACCATAGAGGATGAAAATGGTGATGGTGATGGTGGTATTGAATATCTATATAGCCAATGCTTAAATGACGTTAATCTACGCTTGTTACTAATGACTAATATGGGTCATGAGTGGCCAACTGGAGATGGTAATAATGATATTATTGCAGCAAATGAAATTTGGAATTTCCTGAAACAGTTCAATATAGATGGCAAGATTATTCCTTAAAAAAATATTAATTGTCACAACTTTACTATTGTATGGGTGTGGAGGAGGGTCTTCTTCTGAATCTGTCATTCCAGCACCAATTCCTACACCTGCACCCACGCCAGCTCCAACCCCCGAGCCAACACCAGCACCCACGCCAGCTCCAACTCCCGAGCCTACACCTGCACCAACTCCTGAACCATCGCCAGATTGTACCGACTCAAACCTTCCAAATACGAATTACTGCAATGTAGAATATGAGGGTTTAAATCGTGAGTTTTATGCCTATATTCCGGATAATGTTGGCACTACAGTTACCTCTACACCACTTTTATTTAATCTTCATGGTTATAGGGGTCAAGCAAATGATTTTTCAGGCCTTACCGGCTTTCAATCAATTGCTGAGGCTGAAAAATTTATTGTAATTTATCCTCAAGGTTCAATTTTACCCAGCTCAGGAGAGCCCCATTGGAATGATAGTGGCTGGTCAACCGAGAGCCCAGCAAATGATATAAGTTTTATTTCTAGCTTAATTGACTGGGCATCTAGTGAGTATCAAATAGATCTTAATAGAGTTTATGCCACCGGCAAATCGAACGGAGGAAAAATGAGCTATCACTTAGCTTGTAATATCGGCAATAGATTTGCAGGGATAGCTTCAGTAGGAGGGTCTATAACACCAAATACTTATTCTAACTGTAGTCCTAGCCATCCAATCTCTATCATACATATCCATGGAGATAACGACACAGTAGTTCCATATGAAGGCAATTGGCGCTCTACTTCAGTGCCAGATATGATGGCCTACTGGAAAGAGTTTAATAATTGCCAAGCACAAAATGTTATTACATTGCCCGATGTAAATAATGATGGAGACGGCGGTTCCATTTATCAAGAAACTGATTGTTTAAATGATGTGAAGGTAGAGCTGTTTCTTATGGAAGGTATGGGGCATGACTGGCCAACAGATTTAAATCAGTACGATATCATTGCAGCAGATGAGATTTGGGACTTTTTGAGCCAATTTGACATAAATGGAAAAATTAACTTCTAAACGATTTCTATTAAAAATAAGCATGGTCTTAGCGACATGTATTGTTGCTTGGCTAGGTGGATTATCAACTATATATACTGATTGGACTTGGTATGAGAGTTTAAATAAACCTAGTTTTAACCCACCAAACTATCTTTTTGGCATTGTATGGCCAATCCTGTATCTTCTAATGGCTATAGTAAGTTTTCTGAATGCTCGAACAGTTTATAGGTTGTATCTAATGCAACTTTGCGTAAATGGTTTATGGAGCTGGATTTTCTTCGTATTTAACGGTCTAGAGTTGGCCTTTTTAAATATTGTGGTATTGATTTTGCTAAATGTCTTAATAGCAAGACAGCTAAGAATAAAAGAGGCTTGGTTGAGCTTATTTCTTTACCTGCCTTATTTGCTGTGGATTACTTTTGCGGCAATCTTAAATTTATCAATCCTTGTGCTTAACTAGGTTTTATTGTCATAGGAAAATTAAACTGTTGTAAGCGTTAGGTTGCTGACTACCGTCTTCTACTTCTGCTTCTATTCCTGCTTCTGCTTCTATTGCTGTTGCTATTGTTTTTTGGTTTTCTAAAGATTCCTTTTTTACCATGTTTCTTTTTAGGTAGATTTAAAGCGACTGGAAGGGGTTGCTCAGGTTCAAAACCCGGAATTTCAACTCTTTTAATTTTTTGTTTAAGTAATTTTTCTATATCCTGGAGCAGCCGAAATTCATCAGCACTAACTAACGTTATGGCCTTGCCTTTTTTACCAGCCCTGCCAGTTCTGCCGATTCTATGCACATAGTCTCTGGCGACGGTGGGAACATCAAAATTTATTACCTGTTCCATATTTTTAATATCTAACCCTCGAGCTGCTACATCTGTTGCAACAAGCATCCTGATTTTATTTTTTTTGAAAGCTTCAAGGGCTTTCATACGGTTATTTTGTGTTTTATTACCGTGAATTGCTTTAGATGTAATTTTTAATTTTTCTAATCGCTTTTGTAATCTGTCTGCTCCATGTTTGGTTTTTGTAAAAATGAGAGCCTGTGAAAAGTTTTCATTTTCTATTAGATTAAGGAGAAGTTCAGCTTTTCTAGCTTTGTCTACTGGGTGTACATAGTGATCTATATTTGCGCCTGTCTCGTTGTCACTCGTAACAGAAATTTCAATAGGTTTATTTGCAACTTCTTTAACTAATGATCTAAAGAGATCAGAGAATGTAGCAGTAAACATAAGATTTTGCCTTCTTTCAGGTAAGAGTTTCATGATTGTCTTAATATCGTTTATAAAACCCATATCTAACATTTGATCTGCTTCATCTAGTACAAAAAAATCAATGTTTATAAAACTGACTGACTTTTGTCGGTACAAATCTAGAAGCCTTCCTGGGGTTGCAACTAATATATCAACGCCTTTTTTTAGCTTAAGTTGTTGATTATGTATTCTTGCACCTCCGTATACAGCCGTAGAGCGAATATCTAGGTACTTACTATATGCATCTATACTTTCTCTTATTTGGGCAGCTAGTTCTCTTGTAGGCGTTAATATCAAAGCTTTCATTTTACGGCCCTTATCGTTATCTTTTGGATCAGATAATTTACTTAAAATAGGCAAGACAAACGCTGCTGTTTTGCCAGTTCCAGTTTGGGCTGCAGCAATTACGTCACGGTTATTGAGAATTGTTGGAATAACTTTTGATTGTATGGGTGTTGGTTTTTCGTACTTTTTATCTTTGAGCGCTCTAATCAAGGGGTTTGATAAATTTAGGTCAGAAAATTTCATTTAAATCGTTATTTGTATGCTCGTGGAGATTACAGGGGTAATGTCTATAGGTCAATGTTTAAATGAAGCAAGCTCTATTTTAATGGTACAAATATTCATTTATGACATGAACTCTTAACCGGTATGTGATTACAAGAATTTGATGCTTATAGGTGCTTATCTAACTCATTGTGAACATCGTAATCCCAGATTCTTTTCATTCTGTAATCTACTGACGGCGTATATCGTATAAATGTGTTTCTTAAAAAAACCATGACAGGATTCTCTAAATGATAAATTCTCCCTTGAAGCAAAGACTGGGATTGTATGCTGTTGGTGCGCTTAAGTCTTAAAGTCTCGTATAGATTTTGAATGGTCTTAAAGTCAGGTGAAAACTTACCAGCTAATTTTCCAAATGTATAAGCATCCTCCATTGCCATACAGGCACCTTGACCTAAAAAAGGAACCATAGGGTGAGCTGCATCGCCAAGCAAAGTTAAGTTTTTAATGTAGAAAGAATTAAGAGGAGGGCGAATGTAGATGCCCCACTTATAAACTTCTTCTCCAGAATGTAGCATTGAAAATATTTCCTCATTAAAAGTTTTAAAATCTTCTAATAACTCATGCTTTGAACCCTTTGTTCTCCAGGAGTCAGTTATCGAATTCTTATTTTTGACTACTGCGGTAAAACTGACTTTTCCATGAGAGTTCGCAGGATATATTACAATGTGTTTTCCATTACCAAGGTAGATCTTTCCATCCTGTAATTCAGCGGAACCAATTCCTCGCCAAGCATTATATCCACTGTAAATAGGTTTACCTGAGTCTGGAAAAAAACCTTCTCTTATAGGAGATTTTATGCCATCGCACCCCAAAATATGGCTTACTTTATATTGTTGATTATTTGTAAAATAAAGTTCAATTTTATCTTGGTTTAAGCCCTTAAATATATGACCAAAATTTATCTCTCCACCAAGCTCTATGTACTTCTGATAGAGTATTTGAAGAAGGTTTTGTCTCGTAGAAGTTACAAAATATTTATCGCCTTTAATATCTGCAATTTTTTTATTTTTATAATGAATTAATATTTTTTCTGGTGAAGATGAAGAACCTATAAATTGCTCTTTTACATTTAGCCTATCTAATACTTTTATGGCGTTAGGTGATACTGAAATACCACCGCCATGCTCATTAAGACTTGCAGACCTTTCAAATATAATAGTTTTTATACCTTGAGAGCGCAGAGCACAACCTGCTGTTAAGCCTGATATGCCGCCTCCGATAATACCAATATATGACGAGTAATCAGGCATTTATTTACAATGATTTAATGACATTTTTAATGTTTGAAAGCATATCTGGATTGCCCTGAAAGCTTTTAATATTTTCGTCTGGCGCATTCCAGTCTGTTGCAGATTTAGTAAAAAAACTTGAATTTACTGTAAGCCAGCTACTGTCATCTAAAGTGCCAGCTTTAATAAACCTTAGCATTGGAAGCTCCTTAGCATAACTCATTAGCCCTGAACCACAGTTTTCACAAAACCCTCTTCTTATGGTTGTACCCATGCTTCCTTTATTTTCAAAAAATTTAATCTCTCCATCAACTTTTAATTTTTTGTTAGGGATGTAGATGATTGTAGATTTTCCACATCCTGTAGATCTTTGGCAGTCCTTACAATGACAGTGGTGTGCCGATATTACATCTTCTTTATTAAAGTAGTAATTTACCTTGCCACACTGACATCTTCCTGACTGATTCATTTTTTTAAACTAGAGATAATTCTAGTTTAAGATTTTTTCTTGTTGTGTGTAAGTGTAACTTTCACGTCTTTGAGGAGTAATGCTGCAAGACTTAACAATAGTATGGAGCCTGCTTCATAAACTAACTGTTCAGGCATAGAATCTTTTCCTTGCAAAACAATTAATCTTGCAAGTGCTGTAATACCTATAAAAAGTGGGTAAATTACTGGTAATACGTGGCTTCGAAAATAAATTGCCACCATACCTAATACTTCAGCATAAATGAACATTAAAAGAAGGTCAGCTAGCTCAATTGAGCCTCNTTGAATGATATCGTATAGCTCGAAACCCACAGCACCAAGCGTCATAACCGCAATTATTGATAATATTAGGTCTTCTAAATACTCAAATAGCCTATTAATTCTGTTCATANATTAGATATAGGGACGTTAGGAAAATTTTCTAGTTTTTACTGTGTGGTGGTAGCTTAGCTTCTACGAACCACTCATGTTTTCTTTTAACAGGGTTAAACTTTTTGATTTTTAGCTTCTCATTTTCCTGAATAAATTTTTTTGTTTTTACCACAGTGTAGTGATAAGTGTGGCTATCTCTAGTTTCGCCCTCAGGAATTAAATAAACTTTTTGTTGTTTGTTTGCNGCCATAAAACCGTACTGTACAATAAACATTGTAAATTTTCACTATTTTTATGAAATATAAAACAATAAACTCCGAAAAATTTAATACGCCTTATTCTGATGCATTAGAAATCGGAAATATTATTGAATTTTCAGGCATGCTTGGTAATGATGAGAATGGTATCGTAGCTGGGGGCTTTGAGAATGAACTGCACCAGATTTTCAAAAATTTGGCATCAGGCTTGGCCCACTATAATCTGGGTTATAAAGATGTCGTAAAAGCCAAAATCCTTCTATCAGATATTAACCATATGCCCAAATTAAATGAAATATATTTAAGCTATTTTGAAAAACCTCTTCCAATACGAACTACTTTTGCCGTTTTGGGCCTACCTTTCGGGGCAGAAGTGGAAATTGAATTCACAGCAAATAAATGAAAAAAACTTACCTGAATGGATTTCATGCCGCCAATGGAGGAAATTTAGTTGATTTTTCTGGTTGGGAAATGCCCATAAATTACGGATCACAAATTAACGAACACAATGAGGTGAGGTCTAATGTAGGGGTATTTGATGTTTCTCATATGGCCGTATTTGATTTTACTGGTGATAACCAAGCCGAATTTCTTAGAGAACTGCTACCAAACGATGTAAATAAAATTTTAGGGAGTGCTAAAGCGCTTTATTCACCATTACTAAATCAGGAGGGGGGTATTCTAGATGATCTTATTGTCTATCATTTGGGAAATAATAATTTTAGGATCATATCGAATTGTGCAACCAGAGAACAAAATAATTCTTGGTTTACAGAAGCAGCAAATAAATACAATGTTGGTGTAGATTTTAAAGAAAATGCATCAATCATCGCTATCCAAGGACCAGAATCCAACAAAGTTCTTTCAAGCTTATATTCAGTTGATCTTCAAAACTTTCACATTTACCAAGAGAATGAGGTGATGATTGCAAGAACAGGTTATACCGGTGAATTAGGCTTCGAGATTATATCTAACGAGGCTAAGGGTCTTGAGATTTGGAATCACCTCATTGACCAAGGTGTGCAGCCCATTGGGCTTGCAGCTAGAGACACTCTTAGGCTTGAAGCAGGCCTAAATTTATATGGCTCTGATATGAATATAGAAAATCACCCCTACGAATCAAATTTAGCNTGGACNATTGATNATNCNGATNCAAGCAGNTNNTACATNGGCAAANAANGCTTANNTGGNAANCAANNAACAAAGAAAGAACTTATTGGTTTTTATACNGAAGAACGTGGNGTTCTNCGTGCAGGATCAAGAATTTTCTTCGAGGGNGGAGAGGGCATTGTAACTAGTGGCACCTACAGCCCCACTTTTANAAANAATATAGGGCTATGTAGGGTTGATACAAATTATCCTGCACAAGGTAGTGCTTTGCTTAGAGATAAAGAGATTAATTTGCAATTTTGTGAGACAAATTTTTTAAAGCATTTAAAATAAGTTCCATGGCAAAAGTTCCTAATAATTTAAAATTTTTAGAATCTCATGAATGGGCTAGGGTTGAAGAAGATGGCACTGTAACAGTAGGAATTTCTGATCATGCTCAAGAACTGCTAGGTGATATTGTGTTTGTTGAGCTACCAGAAATTGGTAAAGAGATATCTCAAAGCTCAGATATAGCTATCGTAGAATCTGTAAAAGCGGCTTCGGATGTCTATTCACCATTAACTGGTGAAGTTACCGAAATAAATGAGGCTCTTAATGACAATCCAGAAATAATTAACTCATCACCCTATGAAGATGGTTGGTTTTTTAAAATTAAACCTCAAGATATAAGTGAAATGGAAAAACTTTTAGATGCGGATGCGTATGAAAGTTCAAGTGAAGGCTAATTATTTTTTTCTAGAATGACTGATAAATCAAGAGATTTTTCTCATAGACATATAGGGCTTAAGAACCCTGATATTCAACATATCTTGCATGATTTAGGATATCAGAGTTTAGCGGGTTTTTTAGAAGATTTAATGCCTGATTCAATATATGACTTAGATAAAATTGATTTACCAAATCCACTTGACGAACCAGCCGCCCTCAAAACCCTTAAGGGCATATCAAAACAAAATAAGGTCTTTAAAAGCTTTATTGGACAAGGTTTCTATAATTGCAATGTCCCAAATGTCATCAAAAGAAATGTCTTTGAAAATCCAGGCTGGTATACATCTTATACACCATATCAACCTGAAATAGCTCAAGGCAGACTAGAGGCACTCATGAATTATCAGACTATGATTTCTGACTTAACATCCATGGATATTTCCAATGCCTCATTGCTGGATGAGCCTACAGCTGCAGCTGAAGCTATGATGCTGGCTAATAGAGTTTCAAAATCAAAATCAAACAAATTCTTTGTACATAGCAGCAGTTTTAAACAAACAATTTCTGTTATTAAAAGCAGAGCAAAACCACTAAATATTGACATAACCGTTGGTGAGGAAATGGATGAGGGAGTGGAATATTTTGGTTGTTATTATCAATACCCAAATGCTGATGGTGGTATAGAAGATCTTGCCGAGGTATCAGAAAGAATTCATGAGCATAAAGGATTATTAATAATAGGAACTGATTTACTAGCATTGACACTCATCAAAGCTCCTGGCGAATTTGAAGCGGATATTGTTATTGGATCTGCACAAAGATTTGGCGTACCTATGGGCTTTGGAGGCCCGCATGCTGGATTCATGGCGGTAAAAGACAGTTTTAAAAGATCCTTGCCTGGAAGGCTTATTGGATTGACCCAGGATCAGCAAGGCAGGCCATGTTACAGGCTTGCACTTCAGACAAGAGAACAACACATCAGAAGAGAAAAAGCGACAAGCAATATTTGCACAGCTCAAGCTTTACTGGCAGTTATGTCAGGATTTTATGCTATTTATCATGGTCCCGATGGCTTAAAGCTTATAGCTGAAAGAGTTAACAAGCTCACAATTAAGCTAGCTAATGCTCTAATTAAAAAGGGCTATAAACTTAAGCATGAAAACTTTTTCGACACAATTGTAATTGAAGCTGAGGATACTAATCGCATTCATGAGCTTGCAGAAGCAAAGAAACTTAACTTTAGAAAAATTTCCTCAAATCAAATTGGGATCAGCTTGGATGAAACAACTGAAGAAGAGGATATAAATATCATTCTAGGTATTTTTGATAGTTCCAAACATTCAAATCAAAGCATTGAAAAGTCTATACCTGATTACTTAACAAGAGAGACTTTATTTTTAACGCATGAAGTCTTCAATTCTCATCATTCTGAAACACAACTTCTGAGATATATCAGGTACCTAGGTGATAAAGATATAGCTCTAGACAGATCAATGATCCCACTAGGCTCTTGTACTATGAAACTGAATTCAACATCTGAGATGATTCCAGTAGGGTGGAATGGGTTTGCTAATATCCATCCTCATGCACCAGTAGACCAAACTCAAGGTTATTTAAAATTAATAAGTGATTTAGAAATTTGGCTAGCGAACATAACAGGTTATGAAGCTATATCACTTCAGCCTAATGCTGGCTCTCAAGGAGAGTATGCAGGCTTGTTAGCAATAGATAGTTACCACAAAGCAAATAATGATACTTCTAGGAATAT
>NYUL01000041.1 GCA_002684055.1 Gammaproteobacteria bacterium | reverse complement strand
GATCTTTTACCTCTTTTCTATTAAAACAGACTGGGACCTTCATTGTTTCACTCATTTTTGTTGCCAGAATTGAACCTAAAAAAATGCCTTTATAAGCCGGCCCAAAAATCATATCGAATTGTAGGTTAGAATCTTCTATTTTGCTTACTAAGATGTCTGCTAAATCACTTAGGGAGCCATATTCTAGCAGTGCAGAGGCATTAAAAAAGTACGGGCTTCGTCTTCCTGATTTAAGTGTAAACTCTCCAACTTTAAAGGCACCTGAATCTAGGGCAAGTTTCAAAAATCTTTTTTGATAGTCCTTCACTTATGATTGATTATTTGGTTTTGTAGTTTGAATAGATCAAATATTCCTTGTTCAGCTAGATCCATTAATCCATTAAATTGTTCTTTGCTGAAAGCTTTTTCTTCCCCAGTTCCTTGTATTTCAATGAAGTCCATATTGTCATTCATAACAATATTCACATCGCATTCGGCATTGCTATCTTCTTCATAGTTTAGATCCAGAACAAGCTCATCTTTGAATATTCCAACACTCACAGCAGCAACCAAGTTATTAATGGCACTTTCTTTACCTATTTTCTGTAAAGCTTTGCATAATGCAATTGTCCCGCCTGTGATAGATGCTGTTCTTGTGCCACCATCAGCCTGTATAACATCACAGTCGATAGTTATGGTATATCCAGTCAATTGATCAAGATTTACAACTTGCCTTAATGATCTTCCAATGAGTCTTTGAATTTCCATTGTTCTGCCAGATTGTTTACCTCTTTGAGCTTCACGATTCATTCTTTCATTTGTTGATCTTGGCAGCATGCCATATTCGGCTGTAATCCAACCTGTTTTTTTGTCTTGCATCCATCTAGGCACTGCCTTATCAATACTGGCATTACATATGACATGGGTATTTCCAAATTTAATTAATGCTGAGCCTTCAGCATGGATATTAAAATCAGGAATTATACTTACTTCTCTTAATTCGTTGTTTTTGCGATTATCTAATCTTTGCATAGCTAAATTTGTTGTTTACTATTATACAGTCAAGGATTAAATAGATGATAAAGAAATTACTAGTAACATTACTAGCTTTCATGCTTTTTGGGTGCTCCGAACAAAGCAGTGGCATTTTTCAAGAAGAAGCTGAAGGCTCCGTAACTCATTTCAAAGATGATACTCATGGCACTTATGCCTCAACTTATGTTCCCTTGCCTTCAGAAAATACTGTTATACGAAATGCAACAGTTTTTGATGGCGATGGAAATAAATTTTTAAACTATGATGTTCAATTTTCAAACGGGAAAATAGCTGCTATTGGCAGAGATTTACAGGTTGATGATGCAACAGAAATTGATGGATCTGGAAAGTATGTAACACCAGGCATCATAGATAATCACTCACATATGGGGGTATATTCAGCTCCAGGTGTCAGAACAAGCAGCGATGGTAATGAAGCCACAAGCCCTAATACTGCTGAAGTATGGGCTGAGCATAGTGTTTGGTCTCAAGACCCGCAATACAAACTTGCCTTGGCAGGTGGCATAACCACATTTCATGTGCTTCCAGGCTCTGCAAATCTTTTTGGAGGTAGAGGGGTAACATTAAAAAATGTTTCTGGAAATACAGTTCCAGACATGAAATTTCCAGATGCACCACACTCATTAAAAATGGCATGTGGTGAAAACCCAAAAAGAGTTTATAGCTCAAGAGGACCTTCTACAAGAATGGGAAATGTTGCTGGTTATAGAAATGCATGGATAGGAGCAGAAAAACACAGAAAAACTCTGGAAAGTAACCCCAGCGAAAGAAATATAAAAAATGAAACATTAGTGGGTGTTCTAGATGGAGAAATTCTTGTCCACAACCACTGTTACAGAGCAGACGAGATGGCCACTATGATAAATATTAGTGAAGAGTTTGGTTATAAGGTTTCAACTTTTCATCATGGAGTTGAGGCGTATAAAATAGCTGACCTTCTTGCAGAGGAAGGGATATGTGCAGCACTTTGGGCAGACTGGTGGGGCTTTAAACATGAAGCTTATGATATGACTATTGCTAACATTGCTATTGTTGATCAAGCCAGAGGGGGCACTGGTTGTGCAATAGTTCACTCTGATAGTGCTAGCGGCATTCAGAGATTGAACCAAGAGGCAGCAAAAGCTCTTGCTGCAGGCAGAGAAGCAGGCTTTGATATTTCAGAAGCTCGGGCAATGACATGGCTAACAAGAAACCCAGCTAAATCATTGGGCATACTAGACCAAACAGGAACTTTAGCGCTGGGTAAAGATGCTGATTTAGTTATCTGGAGCGGGAATCCCTTTAGTGTTTATACAAAAGCTGAGAGAGTATATATTGATGGAGCTTTAGCGTTTGATAAAGCAACAAACTTTATGCCACACACCGATTTTGACCTTGGTATAAAAGAATGGGAGGACAAATAATGAAATTAATTAGATTATTAATCCTTATTCCATTTATTGCCTTAACTCATGGCGATGATCTATACCTCCTAAAGGGCGCAAAAGTATTTCTAGGTGACAATGGTTTTGTTGCTAAAGATGTTTTAGTTGATGATGGAAAAATTATCTTAGTAGATGACTTTATAGATAACATTGAAACAGGAACGGTGTTAGATATGCAAGGCAAATATATAACCCCTGGTCTTTTAGTTTTCTCATCCTTAGGTCTTTTAGAGATAGGAGCTTTATCTGAAACAAATGACACTGGATCAGATATCTATAATGCAGGCTTTGATCCCAGCAGAGCATATAATCCATTTTCACAAGCAGTGAGACTAAATAGAGCTAAAGGAGTAACTTCTACTGTTAATACACCTAGTGCTTCTGGTTATTTTTCTGGCATGCTCACTTTTACAAAGATCAACGATGGTATGAAGCAAAAGAAACAAGGTCCTTTGGGTTTGGTTACAAGCTATGGCCAGTCATATAACGATTCAAGAGCAGCAAATTTAATGTATATGGAAGATCTTTTTAGTTATGTAAGAACAAACTATGATGATAATTATGCTGATATGACTCAATTTATGTTGGGCACTACGAATGAATATAAATTTACCAGTAGGGACTTTAAAGCAATAAAAAAAGTTTTAGATAATGCGATTCCACTTGTAGTTCAGGTGAATAAAGCAACGGATATATTGAATGTTCTAAAGTTTGCTGAAGCTCAAGAAATAGAACTTGTACTTTGGGGAGCAAATGAAGGGCATATGGTAGCAAATGAAATTGCTGCAGCTGGCGTACCTGTAGTTATGGACCCGCTGAATAATATTCCAAGTTCATTTGATTCACTCAATGCTACTTATGAAAATGTTACAAGGCTAAACGAAGCCGGGGTAGAGATGGCTTTTTATTATGAGCAGGGTGCTGGCGCTCACAATGCTTATTTAGCGACTCAGTCAGCAGGTAACTCTGTAGCAATGGGGCTTGATTACAGTGAGGCTCTAAAATCAATAACATCTAATCCAGCTGATATTTTTGGTTTAGTGAATGTTGGTTATATTGCACAAGGTTATGATGCTGATTTAGTGGTATGGGATAATGATCCNCTAGAGCTTATGTCCTCAGTCGAAATGGTAATGATTGATGGCACAAAACAAGACTTGTCTAATAGGTATAAAGAACTAACTGATAGATATACTAAAGAATTAGACAAACCTAATTCTTATAGATCAAGAGATTAGATTGGATAGCTCAGTTAATGAATTAATATTAGCGCCGATTCATTGCTTAGAGCCAAATAAATTTAGACATAAATATAGTCAGCTCACAGATATAGAAGCCATACACGTAACCAATACTATACTTGCTAATAAACTAGCACCCTTATTTCTAGCCTACATAAGAGATAACAAGCTGGAAAATTTATTTAAATCCGAGCAGCTAAATAAAATTATTTTCCAGACTAAGAGGTATAGTTTCCATTCGCTGGAAACTGTAAAAGAAATATATTTTCTAAATAAAATTTTCTCAGAAAATGATTTAAAGCCTCTGTATTTAAAAGGCTCTGCTCTTATGCATGAATATAGAAATGTTTTATTGAGACCTGTTGTAGATATTGATATTTTATTTAAAAAAGATGATCTTTTTTTTGCGTATAACCTTCTAGAAAAACATAATTTTAAACAGGTAGATCAAAATTTCCCCATAGAAGTCACTTCAAACAATAAAAAAATCTTAAAAGAAACACATCACCTTCCCCCACTCCATAGAGATACCAATATAATGATTGAACTTCACCATAGAATTACTTTGCCTAAAGATTTTTCTATATGCCCTCTAAGTGACAATTTTTTTGAAGAAACAAAGCCTATAAAATTTAAAAAAATTGATATACAAACACCATCTAATGAAAATCTTATCATTCATCAATTGATACATTTTTCACTAAATACAAAATTTAAAATGTTATTGAGAACTTTCGCAGATGTTAAAGTATTGCAGGAGAGTCATGAAATCAATTGGGAAGAAATCTTCCTAAAATACAAAGAAGAAAAAATACGAAGAGCATTATCACTAGCTTTAGAAGTAATTAATTTCAATACAGTAATCACAAAAAATTTACCGCTTTTAAGAGAACAATTTTCTAATTTTTTTCCACCTAGAGATGTTGTAGTAAAAGCATACTTAAAATCATTTAGAATCGAGAAGCCAGTCATGAATGAAAATATTATGCTTGAGCTATCAAAAAAGCCCCATTCTTTTGCAACTTTTAAGATCATAATGAAAAGAATTTTTTTAACAAAAAAGGAATTAGTAAGGGCCTATGAAATATTAAATATAAATTTTTTTTCCTTATCGTATTATTATTTAATTAATTTTTTCACTAAGGTTTTTATCCATGGAGCAACAGTGGTAAACCTTTTGCTAAAGAAAAAAGAATCAGTAAGTGGATTTGAACCATTAGAAGAAATTGAGAATTGGGTAAATAAAAGCATAAGATGACAATAAAAGTTACAGATATTTCAAAAAGCTTTAACGACAATGGGATTTTTGGAAAAAAGAAAGAAGTACTTAAAGAAGTAAGTTTTGAAGTAGCAAGTGGAGATATTGTTGGTCTTATTGGGCCCAATGGATCTGGTAAAACCACACTTCTAAAAATTTTGCTAGGTCTTATAGAGCCAGATCAAGGAAAAGTTGAACTAATAGGTGGAGAAGACAAGTATATGGGCTACGTCAATACAAACTCTAGATCTTTTTTCTGGAGAATATCAGCAAGGGACAATTTAGTTTTTTTTGGTAGATTGCTTAATATGTCAGATCATAGAATTAATGAAAGTATTCAAGAACTATCAGAAAGCTTTAGCCTCACTCCCTTGCTGGATAGACCATTCATGCTTCTGTCATCAGGCCAAATGCAAGTATTTAATATAGTTAGAGCCCTATTGAAGAAGCCAGACTATTTATTTCTTGATGAGCCAACAACAAGCCTAGATCTTTCTGCCTCTAATAATCTAATTAGGGTTTTAAGTACAATAATTTCAGAAAGAAATATTGCTACGATTTGGTGCTCCCACAATTTTAATGAATTGTCCCAAACTTGTAATAAATATTGGCACGTAAGTAAGAAAAAAATAAAAGTTATCGAGTATAGCGATCTGCTAAAAAGAAAGGAGTGTATGTCAAACTATTTTATTGAAATCAGTAAAGATAGTTTAGCAAGAATTAATGATGAAATAGAATTGGATGTTCTTAGAGAGACTTCAGACACAATAATCATATCTCAAGAAGAGAAAACAAATACCATCTCAAGTTTTATAAAAATTCTTTTTGAAAAGCAGATAGATATTCTATCCATTCAAAATAGAAGTAATGAAATCAAGAATTAATAATCATATGAAAGTTTTTATAAAAAAGTTTTTAGCATTTTTTATTAAGGACCTCAAAATAGCAGTCTCATATAAATTTAATATTATTTTTCAAAGCTTATTTTATATTTTTATATTTTCTTTGCTTTTCTTCACATATGGACAACAGTCGATATTGGGGAGCAGTAATGGTGTTAGTGGCACAGGAAATTTCACTACATTGTTTATGGGTTTTGCGCTGATTGATTACATGTTTTCCAGCATATCTGTGTTTTCTCGTGAGGTTAGATTGGCACAAACACAAGGAACATTTGAAACCTTGTTGCTTACCAGGACATCGATATTAACAATTATTTTAGCTTCCTACGCTTTGACATTTATAAGGGCAACTATTCGAGTCATTCTTTATTTTGTTATTTGTAAATTATTATTCGGAATGAACTTAGATTTAGTAGATATGCCAATATTCATAGGAATTATTTTTTATTGCTCCCTTCCATTCATAGGAATTGGGTTATTTTCTGCAGCATTTGTAATTATTTTCAAGGTTGGAAATGTAATAAACCTTCTAATAAGTCTAGGCTCAATATTATTCTCTGGTATTTTTTTCTCGACAGATTTATTGCCATCAACACTATCTATAATTGGAGAAAATGTACCATTAAATATTGGACTTGATTTAACAAAAACGATAATTCTTAATGGCTATGATTCAATTAATATATATGAGAAGCTCTTATTAATAGGAGTCCAGACTATATTGTTATTACCAACAGGAGCTCTTTTCGTATATTATGCTCTGAAGATAGCAAAAAAAAATGGAAGCCTAAACTATTACTAAGGTTATGAAAAACTTTACTCAAACGAAATTTAAAATTCTTGATGACTCTATTGTGTCTGAGCTTGACCAAGAAGCTGTTTTATTAAATTTAAGCTCAGGCATTTATTTTCAACTCAATAGCATTGGCTTATTCATAGTAGCAAACCTTAATCACTTTACAGATCTAAATGAAGTAAGAAATAAAATAATAAATAAATATGATGTTTCAGAAAAAAAATGTGAAGAAGATTTATCTGATTTTTTAAGTAAACTTGATGAAAGAGGGCTCCTTGAAGTTCTCAAAAAATAAAATAACAAGACAGCGCGTTATAAAGTTAAGGGTAGTAATAGTCATGATTCTTTCAATACTATTGTCTAAAATTTTATTCAGTTTATTCGGTCTCCAGCGTATTATTAAAGACACCAAGACGTTAGCCAATTTATTTAAAAATAAAAATAAGATTAGCTTGAATGAATTTGAAATTTATAAGATTTTTATGCGGATAAAAAATTTCTTAAAATTGAAGTCGTGTCTGAAGAATTGTATTGCCCTAAAGATTGCTTATTCAGCATTGGGCTACCAAGTGTTGATTCAAAGTGGGGTGAAATTAGATAAATATTCAAAATTAGATGGCCATGCTTGGATAGTGTATGACGAAATACCGATTATAGAAGCAGACGAAGAAATTGATGGATATATAAAATCTTTCACAATTTAAAATGATAGAATTTTTAGCTGAAATAAGCTTATGTGAAAAAAACATAAAATTTTGTGATCATATCGGCACAACCCTATCTAAATCTTGTCCAGATAATAATATATCAGCCTTTAATGATGATGCTATAAATATAAGCTTTGTAGGCAGTGAGAGAAACTTTTGTAAGAAAATAGTAGGCTCTAAAACATATTACTGTTTAGCTAATTTAACATTAGAAGATGAGACTACAGTCAAAGCCAAGATTAAAAACACTGATCAAGGCAATATTCCAACATCTGAACTTATGCTTGCTTATTTCTTAGAGTTTGGATCTGAAGGTTTTTCTAAACTTAAAAATGACTTTTGTTTTTTTCTTTTTGACAATGACAAAAAGAAAATAAGTATTTATAGGGATCATGTAGGCTTCCAAAACTATTATTTATTAAAAGAGAAAGGACATATTTTCTTATCTTCAAGTTTCAAGAATATATCGAGCCTACCACTAAAAAATTTTAGCCTAAACCATAAAAAAATTAGAGATTTCCTTAACTTAGAGGATTTCTCCAAAACTAACACCTTTTTTAATGAAGTATTTAAGGTTGCATCAGGAACAGAGTTTCATCTTGAAAAAGAATCTGAAGAGTCTAAGGAATACTCAAAACTAATATTAACAGACTTATGTGAAAACAAATTGATCAAAAAAAATCTAGAAGTTGAATTCCAAAAGACTGTTATGACAAAACAAAATAAAGCTCTAGATAAAGTTGGTTTTTTATTTAGTGGAGGATTAGATTCCTCTTCAGTCCTATCAATGTTTGACCGCCACAGGGCCTCCAATCAAAAACTTTATGCATTCTCAGCAACCTTCTCAAATATTGATAAAAGCATAAGGCATTTGATAGATGAAACCGAATATCAAAAAGAAGTATTGAACGGAAAAAATATTGAAAATAAAAGTTTTTCAGCTGAAAGATTAACCACCCTTTCAGATTTGGACTATTACCTTAAAATTTTAGGCCAACCCTTCTTCTTTCCAAATCTTTATATACCTGCGAAAGCTTTTAAAGAAGCTAAAAATAATAATATTAACACTGTTCTAAATGGAAATGATGGGGATTCAGTTTTGTCCCATGGTTATGAGTATTTTGTTGAATTATTTCTTTCATTCAGATGGTTAAGGTTATATAAGAACATAAAAGAGACTGCAACCAAAAGAAAAAAATCAAAGATATTTATTTTTAAGAGAGCAGTAATTGACCAATTAATATTTAATGGAGTATTTTTTTCGAGTGCAAGAAAAAGGCATGAAGAAGTATTGTTAACATCATTACATTCAAATGCTATTGAAATTCAAAGTAGAATCGCTTCTTTCTTAGGCGTAAAAGAACATTACCCTTTTTATGGTAAAAGGTTTATTGAGTTTTGTGTAAGCATGCCAGCAAAACTTAAAAACAAAAAAGGCTATTCTAGATATATTTTTAGAGAAGCAATGAAAGGTATTCTTCCTGAAAAATTGGTTCTAAGAGGAACCAAATCAAACCTAGGGCATGCTCTTTGTTTAAACTACAGGGATATAGATAAGGATTTAATAGATACCCATCTGAATAACCCTCATGAAGAATTAAAAAATATTGTGGATATTGGGCAGTTAAGAGTCTATTGGAGAGAGCTCTTAAGTAACCCAAGAAAATTCTCAACCAGGTCAAATATTCCATCTAAGTTATTTGCATTTGTTGTCATGAATAGATGGCTACAGCTGATAGATTAATTTTTTTTTACAATAATTACTTGATAATTACTTAAAATATGTATAATTTATACATCTATGAGTAACGAAAAGAAAAAATATGAATCTCCTGTTATTGTCGATATGGGCGATGCGAAGGAAATCATTAAGAATGTTTTTATATCTGGTTCTGGAGACACCTTTCCAGGGACAGAAGATACTCTGGAATCTGGTTAAATCCATATCAAGATATTGAATGTTTTTTTATGAAATAGGTAATTTATCTATTGATTCTACAATTTGCATACCCTATTTAAATAAAAGAGATAAGCCTGATACAGGCAGAATAAAAATATCCCTATCTACATCCTCTATTGATAAAAAATTTGAAGACAAAAGAACAATATTTTCAAAAGATTGTATTTTCTATAAAAGCAAAACTGGATCTGTTTATAAAATTTCAAAAAATGAAATAAGCATTTGTCCAGCTTCTGCTGATAGCCCTAACGAATTAAGCAGAATACTTATTGGTTTACCTCTTGGATATCTTCTAAAGCTAAATGGATTAAATGTTTTACATGGTTGCTGTGTTTCTAAAGGCAATAAAGCTGCTTGCATAATAGGTAAATCAGGAGCAGGCAAATCAACTATGGCCCTTGGGCTTACAAATTTAGGACTAGATTTTGTAACAGAAGATTTGTGTGTGTTTCAAAATAAAAAAATATTAGGTTTTAACCCATGGGCAAAATCTTCAGAAGCAAACTTTATTAAGAGCAGCATAAAATCTACTGAAAATATACCAATTGAGAATGATGCAAGAGAAAGAATATTTTACAAAATACCTGATAATAAAGTTTGTACTATAAGCTCTATGCCAAAAATTTTTTACTTTCCAATACAGAATAAAAACAGGTCATTAATCAAAATGAAAAAGATAGAAGCCTTTAAAAAAATATTTGCTTACTCTTACAGAATTGAAAATCAAGCTAGTAATGAGTTAGAGAATATTACAGAAATTGCGAAAGAAGTTGAATGCTATAGTTTTTATAGAGATATAAATTCACCAGTTGAAGATAATCTATCTTTTATAATGCAGCATCTACAAAAAGAATTATCTAGTTAAGTATTTTTTTTATTATGTTTGCAGCTTCAGACATTTCGGCATTAGGGTGTCTTGACCTTAGTTGTTTCATGATATTTCCCATATCTTGCATACCACTAAAATTGTGTTCAGAAATAATAGCTTGGAGTGCATCTTTAAGGGCATCTCCGTTTAATGCCTGAGGCAGGTATTTATCTAATAAATCTAGCTCGTTCTGTTCAATCTCTTCTAAGTCGGGTCTGCCGCCATCTTTATATTGTTTAATTGAATCCTTTCTTTGTTTAGCCATTCTCTTAAGAATAGAGATGATGTCATCATCAGAAGGTTCTTGTCTAGTATCAACTTCAAATCTTTTTATTTCAGATGTGACAAGTCTTAATGTATCTCTTACAAATACATTTTTATCAAACATAGCTTGTTTGAGTTCTTCATTAATTTGATCTCTTAAAGAAGACAACTTATTTAAGTTTTGAGAAAGAGTCTTTCATGACTCTTTTATAGTTTCTTTTGACTGCAGCTGCAGCTTTTCTTTTTCTCTCTTCAGTTGGTTTTTCAAAAAATTCTCTTTTACGTACTTCTGTGACAATTCCTGCTCTTTCACAAGCTCGTCTGAATTTTCTTAAACCTACATCGAAGGATTCAGTTTCTTTAATTTTTATACTTGGCATAATGTAATGTGTATTTTAAGGATAAATATAAAAGAATCAACAATGTTAATTTTAGGAATTGAAAGTTCTTGCGATGAAACAGGCTTAGCCCTTTATTCTGACGAGCATGGGCTCATTGCACACTTAGTTAACTCGCAGATAGATTTATTCACTGAATATGGCGGAGTTATCCCAGAAATTGCTGCAAGAGACCATAGCACT
>NYUL01000040.1 GCA_002684055.1 Gammaproteobacteria bacterium | reverse complement strand
TAATCTTTCTTTTAAGTTCTCCATTAAGTATTGTCTTGCTCTAAAAATTCTTGATCTAACTGTCCCTACTGGCACTCCTGTAATGTGTCCGATTTCTTCNTAATTTTTTGAATCTACNTCACACAATATATATGCAGTTCTTTGNTCNTCAGGTAACTCATTAAGCAGNGCTTTNACTGAGTTTACNAATTCAGAGTCCTCNANTGATTCAACNACATTATTNGGGGCCGCAAGCGTGCTCTCNAAACCTTCATCAATTTGACTTTCTCGAGATGACTTAATCTTTGTNATTGCCAAATTAAAACCNATTCTATANAGCCAGGTATANAAGNTTGAATTGCCTTTGAAAGTACCAATTTTTTCCCATGCTCTCATGAAGGCTTGNTGAACAACATCTTCAGTTTCATGGTAATTTCTTAAGATCTTAAANAGGGAATGGTGTAGTCTTGTTTTGAATGTAGTAAAAAGCAACTCGAAAGCATTCGAGTCGCCTTTCTGTGAGAGTTCCACTAATTGNGGAATACTATTTTTTTTCATTCACNCCTTAGATATCNNTTTTTTAATTAAGTTCATTTAATTAGCAAACTTTTTTAAATGCGGAAATTTGTTAATAAATTGCTGTTTATTCTTNAAAATCAANTCAAAAAGCTCCTGATCATTAAGTTCAAGCAGCCTGTCTAAATCTTCTTTTTGAAATTCATTCATGTTCTCAAAATCATTGATAACTTTTTTTACAAANAATGTTGTTTCCTTCATTCCTCTTCTTGATTTAAAATTTAGTTTTTTAAGTAAGAGCTCATTTGTCATGACATTAAAATTTNCCTTACCAAATTATACTTCTATATTNGTTAAAGGGGTTGATTCCGAGAANCTACTACANGGACAGGTTTCTTGTGATCTATCNCTTGATAAAACCAACTTTAATGGNTTGTTTTGTGACGAAAAGGGTTATGTCATATCTAATGCTGTCATTATNAAAAGAGATTATTTCGTAATAATNNTCGANNAGTCTGTTGCAGACTNTCTGNTCAAAGAACTNNAAAAGTTCGCAAAATTTTTTAAATGTGAGATATATGAAGAGCAGCAAAGAATTTATGGGNTATGTAAAAATCATGTTTTTACTAAGCACTTAGGAANTGTNNAAACTNNATTATCAACNGCTGAATGGAACATNCAGACCATGAAAAATTTTTGTTTTGATATAACTANCACCTATTCAAAAAAATATCGAATTAGTGAGCTAGGCTATAGATTTGAAAAATATGTCTCTTATGAAAAAGGCTGTTACAGAGGNCAAGAGATTATTGCACGCTTAACTTACCTCGGAAAAAAAGTTAAGAAATCTGTAGTCTTTGATGGTCATTATGAAAATATCGACAATTCTGAAGGCAAGACAATTGGCAAGAAAGTTTTTGAGGTTAAAGGCAAAGAATTGGCGCTCTCTCAATTTTTTATTGAGGATACTGATTATTACTATAAAGGACAAAGGCTTATTCCAGTCTCCAGTCAATGGGATCCAGACCTAGCTCAATAAGTTTTGCATTAGTTTTTGAGAAATGTCTACAACCATGAAATCCATTATGGGCAGATAGTGGAGAAGGATGTGAAGCCTCAAANACAAAATTATCACTACTTATNAGGCTTCTTTTTTTGCGAGCTTGNTTGCCCCAAAGAAGAAATATAATATTTTTTTTATTCTGGACAANNGAAATAGCTTTGTCTGTAAATTTTTCCCAGCCAATATTTGAATGGGAAGCTGCCTGACCAGCACAAACAGATAAAGAAGTATTTAGCAGAAACACTCCTTGTCTTGCCCAGCTAATTAAATCACCATGCATGCTTTCAATACCTAAATCTGCTCTCAATTCTTTAAAGATATTCTTTAATGATGGAGGAATTTTTGATCCCTTATTCACAGAGAATGCAAGACCATTTGCAANACCAGGAGTGTGGTANGGATCCTGCCCGACAATAACAACTTTTATTTTATCAAGCTCACAGACCGTAAATGCCCTGAAGAAATCGTTAGGTTTTGGAAGCACTAATTTTTCTTTACTACTGTCAGAAACTAAGCGCATTTTAAGGGCCTTAAAGTAGTTTTTTTTTGTCTCNAGTTCAATAAATTTTTGCCANGTTATATGGTGACTCATGTANTAAAAATANCACANTTTTTTTATCCACAGAAACTGTGGATAACCTTGGGGAAAAGTACCTTCAAATTTCATATATCCCATATAAGAAAATGCTTTCAACAGATTGTATAAAAAATGATCAATATATAATCAACCGCTAAAAATAAGGACTTCAGGCGGTGCCTTTCAAATTTTTTGAAAAATTATAAGTTGTTTTCAGGAAAAATAGCTAATGCTTATTCTTGTGTGAAAAGCAATACCTATGGTAAAAAAAAAGAGAGTTTTTTTAGTAGCAAAGCCTTGCATTTGTAACACCGCTTATTTTCTCTAGCTCTAAGACAATTGAGACATCTATTTTATCGTCAGTATCGATAATATTACAGGCCAGATCACCACGACTCTTATTCACAAATTCTGAAATGTTAATTTTATTTGCTGCTAAGGTTTCTGCAATTCGACTAATGATCCCAGGTTGGTTTCTATTCGTAATGAATATTCTATGGTTCCCAAATTTTTCAGATGCTATGTTTGGGTAATTTACACTATTAACAATCTTTCCCTCTTTTAAGAAGTCATTTAATTGTGAGCATGCCATAACAGCACAATTTGTTTCGCTTTCTTTTGTGCTTGCCCCTAGATGTGGAAATATCATGACGTCTTGATCAGAAACCAGTCTTTGTATGAGTCTCTTTGTTGGAAAATCTGTTACATATTTGTGAAGGTGATTATTATCCAAAGATTCGATTAAGCTAGGTTCATCAACAATACCACCTCTTGAAAAGTTAATTAGAACACAGCTCTTTTTCATCAGTTTAAGCTTATTTTCATTTATGAGGCCTTTAGTCTTATTGTTCAAGGGCAGATGAAGGGAGATAAAGTCTGAGCCTTGCAGCACTTCATCTATACTGTTAAACCTATTTAGAGTGCTTGGAAGACGCAACGCAGTTTCAACTGTTAAGCCTGGATCAAAAGCATTAACTTTCATGCCTAAAGCCATAGCTTGTTCTGCAACCATCGAGCCAATTGCACCAAGACCGATTACACCTAAAGTCTTTCCTTTAACTTCTTCACCTTTGTACTTCTTTTTCATTGATTCTATTTCTGAATTTATCTCTTCATCACTTTTGTCTTCTACAACAAAGGAGTCCAAATTTTTATTTCCAGAAACCAAATCTCTTCTTGATAGAATTAATGAGCAGACCACCATCTCTTTTACTGCATTCGCATTGGCTCCAGGGGTGTTAAAAACAACCACACCCGATTCTGAACAACCCTCTACATTAATGTTGTTGGTTCCTGCTCCAGCACGAGCAATGCCAAGCAGGGATTTTGGTAGCTGAAACTGTGTTAGGTTTTCGCTTCTTAAAACAATTCCAACTGCACTTTCTTTTTCTGCTGATAGAACATAATTATTTTGATCAAAAATGTCTAAACCTTGTTTAGCTATATTATTTAGAACCAGTATTTTCATTATTTCGGAATTTTAAAGAATACACATTTAAAAGCCTTATTTAAACGGATTTCATCAAATAAACAACATTTTATCCATAAGTTATCAACAAGAAAATTACAGCATCTAGTGTGCAAAGTAAAAAATAACACAACATATTGTGTTGAAATGCTTGAATGTCGTCACCATCTATAGAAAAATAGCCTAAGTAATGGAACAACAAATCACACAAAATTCAACAGAAGAAAAAAAGGAACTAGCTCCCAACCAAGTAATGACACCAGGCAAGATTAGAGTCATAAAAAGAAACGGAAAAGTTGTCTCTTTTGAAGATGAGAAAATCAAAGTAGCCATAATGAAGGCATTTCTGGCTGTAGAGGGAGGAACCGCAGCAGGGTCCTCACGAATACACGAAGAAGTTGACCAAATGGCTAAAGATATAATCAAAGTATTCGAGCGAAGAATGCCGTCCGGCGGAACAATTCATATAGAAGAGATACAGGATCAAGTAGAACTACAACTAATGAGAAATGAACATCACAAAGTTGCAAGATCTTACGTGCTCTACAGAGAAGCTAGAAAAAATGAAAGAGTCGAAGAAAAAGAAGAAACAGGTGTTGAGAAAAATGTACAAGAAATAATTGATGCTGCAGTCAAGAAAGCTTGCCACGGACTAGATAATGTTGACGAAAACCTTCTTTCCGCAGAAATCAAAAATGCCACTTACGAAGGAATTTCTGAGAAAGATCTCGCAGATAGCATGCTTATGACAGCAAGAACGATGGTAGAAAAAGAACCAAACTACTCATATGCAACAGCAAGACTGCTGCTTAATAATATGGAAAACGAGGTTTGTGGTTTCTTGGGTGTAAGTGAAAGAAAAGATAGAGCAAAAATGTATGCAGAAGCACTTTCAAAAACAATTGCTAAAGGTATTGAGCTAGATTTCATAAGTGAAGAACTCAAAACATTTGATTTGGATATGCTTGGAACAGCTCTATTAGAAGAAAGAGACTATCAATTTACATATCTTGGTCTTCAAACACTTTATGACAGATATTTTATAACGCATGAAGAAACTCGCTATGAAATGCCACAAGTATTCTTTATGCGAGTAGCAATGGGCCTCGCTATTAACGAGGAAAACAAAAATGAAAGAGCTGCAGAGTTTTATAAACTTCTATCAAGCTTTGATTATATGAGCTCAACACCAACACTATTTAATTCTGGTACCAATCGACCTCAACTTTCGTCTTGTTACTTAACAACTGTACCCGATGACCTTTCAGGAATATATGGTGCAATTAGAGACAATGCTCTGCTCTCTAAATGGGCTGGTGGTTTAGGAAATGACTGGACCCCTGTCAGAGCTCTCGGCTCTAGAATTAAGGGAACAAATGGAAAAAGCCAAGGCATTGTGCCTTTCCTTAAGGTATCAAACGATACTGCAGTCGCTGTGAACCAGGGAGGCAAAAGAAAAGGTGCTTTCTGTGCATACTTAGAATGTTGGCATATGGACGTAGAAGAATTTTTGGATCTCAGAAAAAATACAGGTGACGATCGAAGAAGAACACACGATATGAATACGGCCAACTGGATACCTGACCTCTTCATGAAAAGACTTGAAAAGAATGAAAAATGGACACTATTCTCACCATCAGATGTACCTGATCTCCATGACATCTATGGAACTGAATTTGAAAGAAGATACGAAGAATATGAAAAAATGGCCGAAACGGGAGAAATCAAATACTACAAAACAATAGAAGCAAAAGACTTATGGAGAAAAATACTATCAATGTTATTTGAGACAGGACATCCATGGGTCACTTTTAAAGATCCATGCAATATTAGATCACCACAAGGACATGTTGGAACTGTTCACTCCTCGAATTTGTGTACAGAGATAACCTTAAATACCAATGAAGAAGAAATTGCAGTGTGTAACTTAGGAAGTATTAACTTACCTCAACACATAGATGATGGAAAAATAAATATTGAACAGCTCAAAGGTACTGTAAAAACAGCCATTCGGATGTTAGATAACGTCATAGATATAAATTTCTACCCTGTGCCACAAGCAGAAAATTCGAATAAAAAACACAGACCCATTGGTTTGGGCTTAATGGGCTTTCAAGATGCCTTATATAAGCTTGGCATTTCATACGATTCTGACGATGCAGTTGAGTTTGCCGACAGGTCTATGGAGCTAATAAGCTATTTTGCGATAGAAGCTTCGTGTGAGCTTGCCGAAGAAAAAGGAGTTTACGAAACATACAAAGGGTCTCTTTGGGATAATGGCATCTTCCCATTAGATTCTATCAATCTTCTTGCAGAACAAAGAGGCAAAGAGTTTATCGATCAAAATACAGATAAAACTCTTGATTGGGACAAACTTAAAGAAAAAGTCGCAACACATGGAATACGAAACTCAAATGTTATGGCAATTGCGCCAACTGCAACAATTGCAAACATAACAGGAGTTTCTCAATCAATCGAGCCCACTTACCAGAATCTCTACGTTAAATCCAATCTTTCAGGAGAGTTTACAGTTGTTAATCCTTACTTGATTGAAGAGCTAAAGAAAGAGAATCTTTGGGATGAAGTTATGTTGAGTGATTTAAAGTATTTTGAGGGATCNCTGAAACAAATTAATAGAGTACCAGAACACATAAAAGAAAAATTTAAAACTGCATTTGAAATCGAACCTAGATTTATAGTNGANGCNGCAAGNAGAAGACAAAAATGGATCGATCAAGCNCAATCNTTAAACCTATACATTGCAAATGTGGATGGTAAAAAATTAGATATTACATACAGAATGGCGTGGTATAAGGGTCTCAAAACAACTTATTATTTGAGAGCAATGGGAGCGACNGCGACTGAAAAATCAACGGTGGAGAGGAGCAGCTTGAATGCTGTACAATCAAATCAAGAAGCGCAAGCAAATGCGCAAGCACCAAGTGCTTGCAGCATACTTGATCCAGATTGTGAGGCGTGTCAATAAACGGAGGTAATTATGTTAAGTTGGGAAGACTATTATAAAGACGAGGCGCCGGTTAAAAAGGAANAAACAAAGAGTCCTGAGCCGAGAGTAGCAGAAGTAACTGGAGTAGAAAATACTCAAGAAGTACAAGTTCAAACTGAACAAGTTCAAACACCAGATACAGATACGCTTGTAACTGAAGATATGAATTCAGAAGCTATGCAAGACATTGAAAATTACACAACAATGAAAGAGCCAACTGAAGCTGAGCTNGAAAAAGTTCGTGAAAGAATGGCGAGTGCTCTAGAAGGAAGAGTACAAGTAGGTCANAAAGCNATGATAAATTCAAAAGCAGACCTAAANCAACTTGTTCCTTTCAAATATAAATGGGCATGGGAGAAATATCTTGATGGGTCAGCAAACCANTGGATGCCTCAAGAAGTAAATATGACAGCAGACATTGCTTTGTGGANATCGGAAGATGGTTTAACCGAAGATGAAAGAACGATAATAAAAAGAAGCTTAGGCTTNTTCTCAACAGCNGATTCATTGGTTGCAAATAACGTTGTTCTTGCTGTTTACAAAAACATCACTAATCCTGAGTGCAGGCAGTATTTGCTNAGNCAAGCNTTCGAAGAAGCAATCCATACACACGCTTACCAATACTGTGTAGAGTCACTTGGTATGGATGAGGGTGAAATATTTAATATGTATAGAGAAGTGCCTTGCGTTGAAGCTAAGGCTGCATGGGGCCTAAAGTACACTCAAGCGCTTGAAGATCCAACTTTTAAAACTGGAACACCTGAAAACGATAAGCTTTTCTTATCAAACTTGATCGCTTTCTATTGTGTCTTGGAAGGAATGTTCTTTTATTGTGGATTTTCTCAGATCCTTTCAATGGGAAGAAGAAATAAGATGACAGGCGTTTCAGAACAATTTCAATACATCATGAGAGATGAATCAATGCATGTTAATTTTGGAATAGATGTTATTAACTCAATCATTAATGAAAACCCAAGCCTTTGGGACGAAGAAATGAAAAAGAANGCCTCTGACATGATTGTTGAAGGAACAGAGCTTGAAATTAACTATGCCAGAGACACAATGCCAAGAGGCGTTCTAGGNATGAATGCTAAGACAATGGAAGAGTATTTAAAATATGTCTGCAATAGACGTCTTACTCAAATTAATCTTCCAGAAGCTTACCCAGGNGCTGAGAATCCTTTCCCATGGATGTCAGAGATTATGGATTTAAGAAAAGAGAAAAACTTCTTTGAAACAAGAGTAATTGAATATCAGGTTGGTGGTTCTCTGAAGTTTGACGACTAGTGTTTTGCACTGCCTTAGGTCTGCAACTATTGGCGGTGCTCTCAAAAAAAAAGGCTCATTACGAGCCTTTTTTATTAATAAGAATAAAAAATTTAGCTTTCTGCTTTACCAATTACCTCTAAGTGCTTAATTGCTACATCTCCACCCTGGAAAGGTCTTTTAGCATCTTTAGTATCTATAACCTCAGACCAATGCTCAGCAACAGCNTCTGCATTAAAACCTTCATCAGTGCCAAAATACTTGCCCATTGTTTCCATAATGTATGTGTTTGCAACAACACCTCCACCAACTTCTAAGATTTCTCCATTAGGGGCTTTTTCACTTGCTAAGAAAACAACTGCAGGAATAATTAATCGTGGATCAAGTTTTTCTGCAAATTCTGCAGGGAATAGGTGTTCTGTCATCCTTGTTGTAGCAGTTGGGGCTACAGAATTAGCATGAATATTATATTTTGCTCCTTCAAGTTTGAGTGTATTCATAAGACCTACAACTCCCATTTTTGCTGCACCATAATTTGTTTGACCGAAATTACCAAATAAGCCTGATGATGAGCTTGTCATTATAATTCTTCCATATTCTTGTTCCTTCATGATAGGAAAGACTGTATGAGCACACAGTGCAGAACCCATTAGATGTACATTAACTACAGTAACAAAATCAGACCAATCCATTTTTGCAAAAGATTTATCTCTGAGTATTCCAGCATTATTAACAAGAATATCTACTCTTCCCCATTTTGACATGGTGTCTTCAACCATTGCTTTGACATCGTCTTCAGAACATACGTTCGCACCGTTTGCCATAGCTTCACCACCGGCAGCTTCTATTTCTTGAACTACTGACTCAGCTGCAGAAACAGATCCGCCTGATCCATCTACTGCGCCTCCTAAATCATTTACGACAACCTTTGCACCTCTTTGGGCAAGCTCTAAAGCATAACCTTTACCTATACCGCCACCTGATCCAGTGACAATGGCAACTTTTCCTTCAAAATCTAGTGACATTCTCTGACTCCTTTAAAATAAACTGTTAGAGTGTAAATTCTAATGGAAATCGATCACAAGTAAACATAGAATAAAGATTATTTTTTACAAGAAATGAAAGTAGTAATAACAGGTGCAGCAGGTCAAATAGCATATTCATTAATTCCCTTTTTGTGTGAAAAAGGTGTTTTTAGTTCAGAAGAAAAATTAGATTTGAATTTGGTTGAGATACCACAAGCCATGGGCAGACTTGAGGGCTTTGTAAAAGAACTTGAAGACTCTGCTTATTCAACTGTTAACTCAATTAACACTTTTGATAATATTCAAGATGCAGTTATTGATGCTGATTGGTGTTTGCTGGTTGGATCGATACCTCGTGGAATTGTTTTAAATGGTAAAGAAATCAAAGAAAGATCAGACTTACTGCAAATTAATGGTGGCATCTTCACAGAACAAGGCAAAGCAATAGGTGCGCATGCTAAAGATACGTGCAAGGTTCTTGTTGTAGGAAACCCAGCTAACACCAACGCGCTAATAGGCAAGAAAAGTTCTAATAACAATAATCAATTATGGATGGCTATGACTATGCTAGATGCCTTAAGAGCAAAAGCTCAATTATCTCAAAAGCTAAACTGTCATGTTGATGACATCTATCGTTTAGCTATTTTTGGGAATCATAGTCCAACAATGTTTCCTGACTTAGAGAACACATTAATTAAAGGGGAAAATGCATACACTGCAATTAATGATCATGACTGGGTTCAAAATGAATTTCTGCCAAAAATTCAACAAAGAGGAGCAGAGATTATTAAAGCAAGAGGTGCATCCTCAGCTTCTTCAGCTGCTAGAGCTGCATGCGATACTGTGAAAGCTGTTGAGCACCCAACNAGATCAGGTGATGTATTTAATGCAGCTATTTTTAGTGATGGTGCTTATGGTATGCCTGAAGGCATATTTTCTGGATTTCCTCTTATCTCAGATGGTAAAGGCTCTGTAGAAATTGTACGTGATTATAAACTCAGTGATTTTGCCAAAGCAGGGTTAGAGAAAACAGCAAATGAGTTAATTGAAGAAAGAAACTTAGTCAAAGATTTAATTTAAACACCATCCCGAAAGAATTATTTTATTATCCTGATCGGGTATATTTCCNTCATATACTTGCCAACTTAAATTTCCCTCATTGTCGTAATATTTAGCAGTGCCTTCTATTTTACCGTTAGCAATTGGGTAGGTNCCCTTCACCACTCCATTTGGGTACCAGGTNATTAAATCTCCATTNAGGACNCCATTCTTATACGATGATTGCTTCCCTATTTGTCCATTGAGATACCATTTTTGATAAAGGCCGTCTCGTATGCCATTCTGAAGCTCAAACCTTTCTTTTAATTCACCGGTTTTATAAAAGGTTTCTACTATTTCAGATTGGGCAAAAAATGCTAAGAACAAAAAAAGAGTTAGCCTAATCATTATTTCCACCTTGTCCACCACCTATACCAATAGGCTCCCCTCTTAGACACCCATAAATATAAGGAAAATCTTCAGTGGCATGATAGTGATATTCATAGCCATGGGGGTTTTCATGGCTATGACCATTACACTCATCCAAGTAAATTTCTAGATTGCCTTTTTCAATATACTCGTATGCGTCAAATACATACCTTTGGGGGTTTTGACCAGCTATTAATTCATAACTACTTTGTGGTGATACAAGATTGACCCCATCATTGTTAGCGTATTCATATCCATTAAAGANTGGAAAGCCATCTGGACCAAACCCTAAAATTAATGAGGTATATAAGATTTCTGGTTGTGGGTCTGTTCCCGGATTAGCAGTTAAACCATTTGGATTAAAACACCTAATATTAAGTGCATGGTTATGGTAAGCAAAGGCAGTATGCCCTCCACAATCATCTAAGATATTGTTATAAACTGGATCACCATAAGCTTGGTTTGCTGGTTGGCCTCCTTCTGTGGGGCCAAAAATGTTTAAACCAGTATTTGTAAATCCCATNTAACCAAGCACAACTGGACCATTAGCACCAATGTTTGTGGGCTCTCTTAATGGGTCATAGGACGGTTCAAGCGGCACTCTCCATTCTTCATCTCTTTCAACCAAGTCATTTGGAGTCATTGGTATAAAACTATAATGCGGAACAGAATTTGAATTTATTACTAGATTTCCACTTGAGCAAGATACCTGTAATCTTGGCATCATATTATATTGCTCTCCTGGACCAGGAGCTTGGCTNATNTCTAAAAATGCGTCTTTAATGTGTGAGGGGCAGTTTTCATCCATTTCATAAACACCTGTTGGAGCNGGAGTNGGTTCTGGTGTTGGGGCTGGTGTTGGGGCTGGTGTTGGGGCTGGTGTTGGTGATAGTTCAGGAGATGAAGANCCTNCACCACCTCCACCACAAGCAGTCAAAACTAGTATAGAAAAAATTGTAATGAGATGTTTTAGCGACATTATTTTAATGTTGGGAATAGAACAACATCTCTTATAGAGCTTTTNTTTGTTGCCAGCATTACTAATCTATCAATACCTAGACCAACNCCCATTGCTGGTGGCATTCCATGNTTTANAGCATTGATATAATCATCNTCANACANCATAGCNTCTTCATCACCAGANTNTTTTTGCTTNACTTGCTGCATNAATCTNTCTTCTTGATCAGNNGGGTCATTNANTTCACANAAGAAGTTTGCNAACTCTCTTCCTGCNATAAANANTTCAATTCNNTCTGTATAGTCTNNATCATCATCCTTTCTTCTTGAAAGTGGGGAAACTTCANAAGGNTAATCTTTAACAAAAGTTGGTTTCCAAAGCTTCTTTTCAACNTGTTCTTCAAACAACTCAAGAAGCACCTTACCCCAACCCCAATCTTTTTTAACTTTTATGCCATTATTCTCAGCAGCGTTAAATATTTGTTCTTCNGTATCAAGATCAACNTTTAATTCATCTTTAACTAAATCTTTTAAAGATTTAACATCAAAGTCATTTTTTAAATCTAACTCTTTTTCTTCATATGTAATCGTTAGGGAGTCATTGACAGCCAATATGCTATCTTGAACTAATTTTTGTACAAATAAGGTGGTTTTCTTAAGCGTTCCATATGCTTCNTAAAACTCTAGCATTGTAAATTCTGGATTATGAATTGTAGATAATCCTTCATTTCTAAAGTTGCGGTTTATCTCAAAAACTTTTTCGAAACCACCGACCAATAGTCTTTTTAAATAGAGCTCTGGTGCGATTCTTAGAAATAANTCCTTGTCTAGCGCATTGTGATGTGTTTTGAAAGGTTTGGCATTTGCACCTCCTGGGATAGGATGCATCATAGGCGTTTCTACTTCGAGATACCCTGCTTCCTCCAAATTTTTTCGTATTGATTGAACAATTTTATTTCTCTTTACAAATGTATCTCTAGAGTCTTTATTGCTCATTAAGTCTAAATACCTTTGCCTATAGATTGTTTCAATGTCAGTTAGACCTGCATGCTTTTCTGGCATTGGATTTAGTGATTTTGTTAGAAGCTTAAAATTTTTAACCTCAATCGTTAACTCATCCGTTCTTGTTCTAAATAATGTGCCCTCAATACCAACGATATCTCCCATATCAAGATCTTTTACTTCATCTAACCTTTCCTCTAAATTATTTTTTGAAAAATACGCTTGGATNCGTCCAGAAAAGTCTTCAATTGTCATAAAAACAACTTTTCCCATTTCTCTTTTTAAAACTACCCTNCCGGCATTACAAGCTGAGCTCNTTCCTTTTTTCTAGGTCTTCTTTTGNTAAGCTTCCATATTCATTAATTAANTGAGAAATTTCATATTTTTTTTCGAAATCATTAGGATAGTTAAAGCCTTCNGAGCGAAGTTTTTCTANTTTCGCTTCCCTATCTTTCTGAACTTTTGANAAATCTTTAATATCCATTTTTTAAACTTTCTTTAATGAAGTTGTTAATTTTACCATCTAATACTGATTGAGTATTTGTTTCCTCATGCTTTGTTCTTATATCTTTTATTCTTGATTGGTCTAATACATAAGATCTAATTTGGTTACCCCAGCCAATGTCAGTTTTTGAGTCTTCTATTTTTTTAATTTCTTCTTCTTTTTTCTGCATCTCTAACTCATACAACCTTGATTTTAACTGTTTAATAGCTCTATCTTTGTTTTGGTGTTGGGATCTTTGAGATTGACACTGAACAACCAGTCCAGAAGGTATATGAGTTAATCTTACGGCTGAGTCTGTTTTATTCACATGTTGCCCTCCTGCTCCAGACGCTCTGTATGTATCAATTCTTACTTTTGACATATCTAGATCAATTTCAATATCGTCGTCGATCTCTGGCGAAATAAANACTGCAGCAAAGGATGTGTGTCTTCTATTACCAGAATCAAATGGAGATTTTCTCACTAATCGATGAATGCCTGTTTCAGTTCTCAACCATCCATATGCGTATTGACCAGTAATATGAATACTTGCACTTTTAATACCAGCCACATCCCCAACAGAATATTCTTCAATTTTTACCTTAAAACCCATGTCTTCAGACCACCTCATATACATTCTATATAACATCTCAGCCCAATCCTGCGCCTCGGTGCCACCTGAACCAGATTGAATNTCTAAGAAAGCATTATTAGGATCAGTCTCTCGAGAAAAATATTTTTTTGTTTCTAGTGCATCAATTTCAGCATTTAATTCCACTAAGGCAGTGCTTTGATTTGCCAATTCATCAATTTCACCTAATTCAATTGATATATTTATCAGATCTTGAATATCCGTGAGCTTTGTTTCAATAACGTCAAATTCATGAACTTTCNATTCAAGCGATATTTTCTCTTTATTTAGCTCATTTAGTTTTTTATGATCATTCCACAAGTCAGGTTCTTGTAGTTTTTCTTCTAATTCTTCTAGCTGCTTTTTGAGTTTATCGGGGTCAAAGAAACCCCCTCAGCTCTTCCACTCGTTCTAGGGTTTTATTAAGACTTAAATTTAATTCTGCTTTATCCATTTTCTAATATCTTTAAAAGCTCGTCTGCAGGTATGTATCCTGAAAATTTTCTTCCATCTTCTGAAATTATTGTAGGTGTTCCTGTAATTCCAATCAAACTACCTTTTCTAAAGTGGTCTTTAACAGGATTTTTACAATCATAATCATTAATTTCTTCGCCTTTTTTGAGTTTTGCTAAAGAGTCTTTTGGATCTAAACTGCACCATGCACTCACCATATCTTGGTAAACTTTGCTATCCAGACCATCCCTTGGAAATGCAAGATAATTTATGGTTATCCCTTGCGATAAATATTGGTCAATCTCACTGTGCAATAATCTGCAGTAACTACACGATATATCTGTAAATACTTTCAACTTAAACTTTTCATCTTTGGCAATAAAATCAATGCTTTCATCTGGCTTGATTGAGCTGACTATACTTTTAATAAACTTTGTTTCATATTTATCGTTCAAGCTTGAGATCTCACCATTGACTAACTCGATAACTTCACCTGCTACTACAAATTTAAAATCTCTTGAGACATAAAGGATTTGATTGTTTGCCACATTCACAACATAAAAATCTGGNATTGATGATTCCTCAATAAAGTTTATTGGCAAACCTGATGGTAATATTTTAGATATTTTGCTTTCTAGGCTTTCATTTGAAATTATTTGAAAGCATAAAAGAAATAAAATTAACGCTATACGTTTCATTAGCCTCTTGGGTGATGTTTTTTATGAAGATTCTGTACTTCGGATTGCGCCACATGAGTATATATTTGTGTAGTAGCTAAATCAGAATGGCCCAAAAGTAACTGTACAGACCTTAAGTCAGCACCATTATTTAACATGTGTGTAGCAAATGCATGTCTGAGCGTGTGCGGATGCACATCCTTATTTACATCTACCCTTTTCATGTAAGCTTTAATCCTATGCCAGAAACTATGTCTGCTAATCTGTTTGCCATGTGTAGAAACAAAAATATTATTATGATCTTTGCCTTTAGCTAATTTATCACGAGCATCATGCAAATATTTTTTAATCATCCTCATTGATTCTTCAGTAAGTGGGATTAGCCTTTCTTTGCCTCCTTTACCAATGACTTGCACAGAACCCCTGATCAAGTCTACGTTGTGTAAATTTAGACTTATCAATTCACTTATTCTCATACCGGTAGNATAAAGAGTGTAAAGCATTGCCTTGTCTCTTAATTCAATAGCCCTTTCCTCATTTGGAGCATCTAGTATTTGCTGTGTTTCATTGATAGTTAATGTTGTTGGCAAGAATAGGCCTGACTTTGGGCTATCTATATTTAACATAGGATTAAGCTTTATATGTTCAACTGAAATTAGATATTTATAAAAACTTTTAAGTGATGATATGTTTCTAGATACAGTTTTTGATGAAAACCCTTTATCTAGCAAATAGCTTAAAAAAGATAGTANTAGAAAATGATCTGCAACTAAAACAGTCTTTTCATTTTTTTCCAAAAAATTTTTAAATTTATTTAAGTCNTTTTTATAAGACTCTAATGTATTTTTTGATAAATTTTTCTCAAGCCAAAGAGAATCTANGAATGTTTCTATGAGTAATTTTGATTCAGACTGCACTAACTAATTTTTTCTTTAATCCTAGCAGATTTTCCAGATCTTTCACGAATGTAATAAAGCTTTGATTGACGAACCAAGCCTCTTCTTTTCACAGAAATAGAGTCTATNANAGGACTGTGTGTTTGGAANGTTCTTTCCACCCCTACTCCGTTAGAAATTTTTCTTACTATAAAAGATGAATTAAGACCTCTATTCTTTTTACCTATAACNAGACCTTCAAAAGCCTGAAGCCTAGTTCTTTGGCCTTCAGTAACCTTCACTTTAATAACTACAGTATCGCCAGTTCTGAATTCTGGTAGTTCTTTAAGTTGATCGTTTTCGATCTTATCAATAATTTTTCTAGTCATGCTTTTTTAATATAGAGTCTTCGTACTGACGTAATAATATCATTTCTTTTTCTGAAAGTTGTAATTGTTTAAATAAATCAGGACGTTTTTCTCTTGTTACCCACAAACTGTTGCCAATTTTCCACTCTTCAATTTTTTTATGGTCTCCAGACGATAATATTTCTGGAATTTTATTGCCCTTATAGTCTTTTGGTCTTGTAAACGCGTGTCCTTTTAAGCGGCCCTGGCTAAGACTATCATTTGTTGCTGAGGCTTTGTTACCCAAAACACCATCTTTGTTCCTTAAAAGCGCATCAATAACAACTGATGCGGCAATTTCCCCTCCACTGAGGATGTAATCTCCTATTGATAACTCTTCATCAATATAATTATCAATAAATCTTTGGTCTATTCCTTCATACCTACCACACACAAAGGTTACATGTTTGAGGTTAGATAACTCAATTGCTTTTTTTTGATTAAAAATTTGCCCCTGAGGTGTTAGATATATAACTTTCCCAGGTTTTTTTATTGTTTTTAGACATGCTTCTAAAGGCTCAACAGACATTACCATGCCCTCTCCACCACCATAGGGTGAATCGTCTACACTACCGTATTCATTCTGTGAGAATTTCTTAAGGTCTAAAAGCTCGAGAATGGCAACCTTGTTATCCAATGCCTTACCCACCAACCCTTTTAGTGATGACTCAATTATGTCCGGAAATAATGAGATTACATTAATCTTCATAATTGCTCCCATTCAACTTCAATAATTTTATTTTCATTATCAAAATTTATAAAAAATTCGTCTGTTATTGGAATAACCTCTTCAACATCATTACCTTTAACAAACAATAAATCAGATGCGCCATGATTTTCAACTTTGATTACTTTACCTAAACTATTGCCATTAGTGTTTATAACCGCTGATCCAATAAGGTCTGTCCAGTATATCGATTCGTTATCAAATGATTTTAGCTCTTTTTTAGTTACATATATTTCTTTATTAACAAAGCTCTTTGCTTGATCAATTTTTTCAATATTATGAATTTTAACGATTAAATTAGAGCCCGTTAACTTAAANTCTAAATTTACTATTTGATCTAATTCAAGGAAGAATTGCTTATATAAAAGTATATTTTCTATTGGGTCACAGAAAGAAATAAATTTAAGTTCTCCGTTAAGACCATGTGTCTTTCCAAATTTTCCTATTGGGATTAAGTCTGAACTACTGATCTTTCTTTTCTTCAGTATTTTCTTCGGCTGGAGCTTCTNCTGCTGGAGCTGCCTCTNCTNCTGGAGCTTCTTCTNCTGCTGGAGCTTCTTCTGCTNCTGGAGCTTCTTCTGCTGCTGGAGCTTCCTCNGCTGCTGGAGCTTCCTCNGCTACTGGAGCTTCTTCTGCTACTGCTTCTGCTGGAGCTGCCTCTTCTACTGGAGCTTCTTCTACTGGAGCTGCTGCTGCTTCTGCTTCTGCTGCTTCTTCTTGCTGTTTCAGCACTTTTTCTTGTTTCTTTTTATCTTGTCTTGCTGTTTTCTTGTCTTCAATTTTTTGA
>NYUL01000039.1 GCA_002684055.1 Gammaproteobacteria bacterium | reverse complement strand
TGTTAGGTATCCTTTCTCTGCGTTATTTTCCGTAAATTTTTTCTCAAGACTTTTTGAAACTTTCTTTTTTGAACCATAGTTAACTTGAACAGCGTAATACCCATCTTTCTCAGGAGTTTTTCTCTGCACTATCTTGCTATTTGCAACAGCAATTACTGTAACTGGCACAGATTTACCGTTGTCCTTAAAGACACGCGTCATTCCTACTTTTGTTCCAATTACTCCAAGCATATTTAATTAAGTGTTATTTTGACGTCAACTCCGGCAGCTATATCTAACCTCATTAAAGCATCTACAGTCTGTTCGGTTGGGTTAATGATATCAAACAATCTTTTATGTGTTCTAGTCTCGTACTGATCACGAGCTTTCTTATCAACGTGTGGTGATGTAAGGATTGTAATTTTTTCTTTTTTTACAGGTAACGGAATTGGACCAACAACTTTTGCGCCGGTTTTTGTAACTGTCTCAAGAATTTCTTTAGTTGATTTATCTACCAACTTATGATCGAAAGCCTTAAGTTTTATTCTAATTTTTTGTTGTTCCATAATCGCCTTTTAGATTAGAAAGACCACGATTTTAAGGCTTTAAATAGGGAGTGTCAAAGGATTTATCTAATTCTTATTGATAATTTCTTCTGTCAGATTTGATGGGACTTCTAGGTATTTTTCAAACTCCATGGTGTAAGTGGCTCTACCTTGAGTAGCTGACCTTAAATCAGTTGCATATCCAAACATTTCTGAGAGAGGAACTAATGCCGTTATAGCCTTTCCCGATGGGATGTCCTCCATATTCTGAACTTGTCCTCTTCTTCTATTAAGGTCTCCAACAACATCACCCATATAGTCCTCTGGTGTAACAACTTCAACATCCATCATTGGTTCTAAAAGAACTGGATTAGCTTTTAAAGCTCCGTCTTTTGCAGCCATTGAACCTGCAAGTTTAAATGCCATTTCACTTGAATCAACTTCGTGATATGAGCCATCATAAAGAGTAACTTTGACACCTTGTAGTGGATACCCGGCGACAACTCCGTTTTGTAATTGTTCTTTAACCCCTTTTGAAACAGCGGGTATGTATTCTTTCGGTATAGATCCGCCTTTTATCTCATCAACGAATTCGAATTCTTCCTCACATGGTTCCATACGCATTACAACGTGACCATATTGACCTTTACCACCTGATTGTTTTGCATATTTATGCTCAACTTCAACATTTGATTTTATTGCTTCTCTGTATGCTACCTGTGGTTTACCAACATTTGCTTCAACACTAAATTCTCTTTTCATTCTCTCTACGAGGACTTCCAAGTGCAATTCACCCATACCAGAAATAATAGTTTGTCCTGATTCTTCATCTGTACTAACCCTGAATGAAGGATCTTCTTGAGCAAGCTTTCCTAATGCAATAGACATTTTTTCTTGATCAGGTTTTGATTTCGGTTCTACTGCCAAAGATATGACAGGCTCAGGGAATTCCATCCTCTCAAGAACAACTAAGTCTTTTGCATCAGATAAAGTGTCACCAGTAGTAACATTCTTGAGACCAATACATGCAGCAATATCTCCTGCTCGTACTTCTTTAATCTCCTCTCTGTTGTTTGAATGCATCTGGACCATTCTTCCTATTCTTTCTTTGTCGTCTTTGACTGTATTAATAACACCATCGCCTTGTGATAGGACACCAGAATAGACTCTAACAAAAGTAAGATTGCCCACGAACGGATCTGTAGCAATTTTAAATGCTAAAGCTGCAAATGGTTCATCATCACTGGAACTTCTAGCTGCTGGTTCTTCTGTTTTTGGGTTAATCCCTTCGATAGCTTTAACTTCGTCTGGTGCAGGTAAAAATTCAATAACAGCATCTAGCACTGCTTGAACACCTTTATTTTTAAATGCTGATCCGCAAAGTGCAAGGGTTATTTCATTTGCTAAAACTCTTTGTCTTAAACCTTTCTTAATTTCTGCTTCATCAAGATCACCTGATTCAAGGTATTTTTCCATGAGCTCTTCATTTGCTTCTGCAGCTGCTTCGAGAAGTTCCTCTCTTAGCGTCTCACATTTAGAAACTAAATCTTCAGGTATTTCTGTATATTCAAATGTTGATCCTTTATCTGCTTCATTCCATGTAATTGTTTTCATCTTGATTAAATCTATTACACCTTTGAAATCATCTTCTGCGCCAATGTTGTACTGTATAGGAACAATTGTTGCGCCAAGTCTGTCTCTAATCTGATCTACAACTCTTTCAAAATCTGCTCCAGCTCTATCCATTTTATTTACAAAGACAATTCTTGGGACTTCGTATCTATTAGCTTGTCTCCATACAGTTTCTGATTGAGGTTGAACGCCGGATGAACCACAGAAAACTACTACTGCTCCATCAAGCACTCTTAGAGATCTTTCAACTTCAATAGTGAAATCAACGTGACCTGGTGTATCAATAATATTTACTCTATGTTCATCAAATTGTTGGTCCATACCATTCCAGAAACAAGTTGTAGCCGCTGAGGTAATAGTGATTCCTCTTTCTTGTTCTTGTTCCATCCAATCCATAACTGCTGCTCCATCATGAACTTCGCCGATCTTATGAGAAATACCAGTATAGAAAAGCACTCTTTCAGTAGTTGTTGTTTTTCCTGCGTCAACGTGGGCGCATATTCCGATGTTTCTATATCTATTTAGTGGTGTTTTTCTAGCCATGATTAAAACCTAAAGTGGGCAAAAGCTTTATTTGCTTCAGCCATTCTGTGCATATCTTCTTTTTTCTTTACAGCAGATCCTTTTCCATCTTTTGCTTCTCTTAATTCAGCTGCGAGCCTTGCAGGCATAGATTTTTCTTTTCTTTTTCTAGCTGCCTCTACGAGCCACCTCATTGCTAGTGCTGTTCTTCTTTTTGCTCTAACTTCAACAGGCACTTGATATGTTGCTCCACCAATTCTTCGTGATCTTACTTCCACCACTGGTGCAACTTTATCTAATATTTTTTTAAATACCTCAACTAGATCTTCACCTTTTGCATCTTTCTCTAGCTGTTCGAATGCCCCATAAACTATGCTTTCTGCAATTGATTTCTTTCCATCCACCATTAGTTGGTTCATAAACTTAGCGATGATTTCGCTTTCGTATTTAGAATCTGGGATAATTTTTCGTTTTGGTGCAGCTCTTCTTCTCATTACTTGCCTCTTTTCGCACCATATTTAGATCTGCCCTGTTTTCTATCTGAAACACCAGATGTATCTAGTGCTCCTCTAACAGTATGGTACCTAACACCAGGCAAGTCTTTTACTCTTCCACCCCTAATAAGAACAACTGAGTGTTCTTGTAAATTATGGCCTTCACCACCAATGTAAGAAGTCACTTCAAAACCAGAAGTAAGTTTTACTCTACAAACTTTTCTTAAGGCGGAGTTTGGTTTTTTTGGTGTAGTTGTATATACACGTGTACATACACCCCTTCTTTGTGGGCAATTTTTTAATGCAGGAACATCACTCTTTGTAGCTTTTGTTCTACGTGGTTTCCTAACTAGTTGATTAATAGTAGCCATTTTTAAAAACTGAATAATATAGTAGTGCTAAGCATGGGTCAATGTTTACTGAAAGCTTTCCAGTAGTTCTTTTTTCAATGCTTCTTCTATATCTTGTATTTCTTCAGAAGAGACACTAGCTTTTTGATTCGCTGCAAAACCTGTACCAGCTGGTATAAGTCTTCCTACAACGACATTTTCTTTTAACCCTCTCAGAGTATCTTTTTTACTTGTAACTGCTGCTTCTGTAAGCACTCTAGTAGTTTCTTGGAAAGAGGCTGCTGATATAAACGAATCTGTTGATAACGCTGCTTTAGTAATACCTAGAAGCATTCTATCGAATACTGCCGGCTTCTTATCTGAAGCGACAAGGTTTTTATTAGATGCTCTTACCTTAGTTAGCTCAACAATATCGCCTTCTAAGTATTCACTATCACCTTGATCGGTAATCGTTACCTTCTTCATCATCTGTCTGCTTATTGTTTCGATATGTTTATCATTAATTACAACACCTTGTAACCTGTAAACATCTTGAACTTCTGCAATTAGATGTTTTGCTAATTCTTCAACACCGTGCATAGCAAGCAGGGCATGAGTATCAACCGGACCGTGACAAATTATGTCGCCTTTCTCAACGAAGTCGCCTTCTAGGAAAGATACTGCTCTGTATTTTTGTATCATCATTTCTACAGGCTCACCCTTATCTGGAGTGATAACTAATCTCTTTCTACCTTTAGTTTCTTTTCCGTATGAAAGTGTTCCAGAAGCTTCTGCATATATGGTGCCATCTTTCGGCTTTCTAGCTTCAAATAGATCAGCAACTCTTGGAAGACCACCAGTAATATCCTTGGTTTTAGTACCTTCTACAGGGACTCTAGCAATAAATTCACCAGTTGAAACTTTGTTACCATTATTTTTCATAAGAATTGATTTTGAAGGCAATGAATAAGATGCGATGACTTTCTTTTTGCCATCCAAGACAATAATTGACGGTGTCATACCTTTNCCTTTGACAGGCCTATCGTTTGCATCAATNACTTCTCTAGTTGTTGAACCAGTTAAATCATCGACTTCAACCTTCATGGTTACATCTTCAGTTAGATCATTAAATGAAACTGTTCCTTCAACTTCTGCAATGATTGGCAGTGTTAATGGATCCCACTTAGCAATAAGTGTTCCAGGCTCAACTTTTGATTTGTTGCCATACAGAATTTCAGCTCCGTAAGGTATTGAATATTTTTCAAGAAGGTTTTCATCGTCGTCTTGAATTGTGAAATGAGCATTTCTTGATACAACTACTAACTCGCCATTCTTTTTCTCAACTGTTTTTATGGAACTATCAAATACNATNTTGCCTCCTCTCAGAGTGGTGACTGAATCGTCTTCAGCAGTACCTGATGCAGCACCTCCAATGTGGAACGTTCTCATAGTAAGNTGTGTTCCTGGCTCACCTATAGATTGGGCTGCNACAACACCAACTGCTTCNCCAATATGAACAAGGTGNCCTCTAGCTAAATCTCTTCCATAGCACTTAGCACATAAACCATGACTTGCCTCACAAGTGATTGGTGATCTGATTTTTATTTTCTTAACACCAGAATTTTGTGCTTCAACTGAAGTTTCTTCGTCAAATAAATGCCCTTTTTCAAAAAGAACTTTTTTGTCTTTTTTAATGTCTTCCTGTAAAACTCTNCCTAAAATTCTTTCTGAAACAGTCTGAATTACAGAAGCTCCATCAATAATTGCCTCTACCGTTATACCTTCCTCAGTACCACAGTCATCAGAAGTAATTACAACATCCTGTGAGACATCTACAAGNCTTCTNGTTAAGTATCCTGAGTTTGCCGTCTTAAGAGCTGTATCNGCAAGACCTTTACGAGCTCCNTGAGTNGACGTAAAGTATTCGAGCATTGATAAACCTTCTCTAAAGTTTGATGTAATAGCACTCTCGATAATACTNCCATCAGGTTTGGACATTAGTCCTCTCATACCTGCTAACTGTCTAATTTGAGCTGGAGATCCTCTTGCTCCAGAATCTGCGTACATAAANACACTATTAAAAGAAGGTGTTATAACTTCNTTACCATCTTTATCAATATCTTTTTTATCGCCAAGAGCTCCCATCATAGANCTNGCAACTTTTTCATTTGTTCTAGACCAGATATCAATTATCTTGTTGTATTTNTCACCCTTAGTTAAAAGCCCTGATTCAAATTGTTGTTCAATATTTTGAACNTCACNTTCAGCATTTGAAATTATTGATGTCTTATCATCTGGTATTTCAAAGTCATTNACGCCAATTGATGCTCCGGATGAAGTTGANTATTCAAAGCCCAGATACATAAGATTGTCNGCNAATAGTACGGATTCTTTNAGCCCAAAATCTTTATANACACTTGCTATNAGATTAAGAAGNTCTTTCTTTTTNAGAGTTTTATTTACTTTTTCAAAATCTAGNCCTTCTGGCATAATTTCNTACATCAANCATCTTCCGACAGTAGTTTCGTAAAGCTTTTTCCCGTCAACNTCTTTGACCCTAACCTTNATTCTAGTATGNAGNTTTACTTGTTTTTCNAGGNATGCTCTTTTGACNTCATGCACATCNACAAANGTTCTGCCTTCACCAGGAAGATTAAANTCTTCTTTTGTTAAATAATAAATGCCTAAAACAACATCTTGGTTTGGTTGAATAATAGGNTCACCACTAGCTGGTGAAAGAATATTATTTGTAGACATCATNAANGTTCTTGCTTCNATTTGTGCTTCNATTGAAAGTGGCACGTGAACTGCCATTTGGTCNCCNTCAAAGTCTGCNTTAAAAGCNGTACACACTAAAGGATGNAATTGAATAGCTTTNCCTTCAATCAAAACNGGTTCAAATGCTTGAATTCCNAGNCTATGCAANGTAGGTGCTCTATTAAGCATAACTGGATGCTCTCTAATCACTTCATCTAAGCAATCCCATACTTCAGGAGTCTCTTCTTCAACAAGCTGCTTTGCTGCCTTAATTGTGATAGTAATGCCTTTTTGTTCTAGTAAATTAAAAATGAAAGGTTTGAAAAGCTCCAAGGCCATTTTTTTAGGTAAACCGCATTGATGTAATTTCAAAGTAGGGCCGGAAACAACTACAGATCTGCCTGAGTAATCTACCCTTTTTCCTAATAAGTTTTGTCTAAATCTTCCTTGCTTTCCTTTAATCATGTCAGCAAGTGATTTTAATGGTCTCTTATTTGTGCCTAAAATAGCTCTTCCTCTTCGGCCATTATCCAACAGTGCATCGACAGATTCCTGCAACATTCTTTTTTCGTTTCTTACAATAATCTCTGGAGCTCCAAGCTCTAGAAGTCTTTTTAGTCTGTTATTTCTATTAATAACTCTTCGGTAAAGGTCGTTGAGATCTGATGTTGCAAATCTACCGCCATCTAAAGGCACTAATGGTCTTAAGTCTGGTGGCAAAACAGGTAAAACATTCATGATCATCCATTCAGGTTTCTGTCCACTTTCTCTAAAAGCTTCCATAAGCTTCAATCTTTTTTGTAGTTTCTTGATTTTTGTCTCTGAACCACTCGTACTCAATTCTTCACGAATCATTTGTGTTTCTTTCTCAACGTCAACATCTGAAAGAAGAATTTGAACAGCCTCAGCACCCATCATTGCTTTAAAATCTTCATCGTATTCATCAAGTGCTTCGTAATACTCATCTTCTGTAAGTAGCTGTCCTTTCTTGAGGTCAGTTATTCCAGCTTCAACAACAACGAAACTTTCGTAATAAAGAACTCTTTCAATCTCTCTTAGAGTCATGTCTAGGAATAGACCGATTCTTGATGGTAATGATTTAAGGAACCATATGTGAGCAACTGGTGAAGCTAGCTCGATGTGACCCATTCTTTCTCTTCTTACTTTTGTTGCTGTTACCTCAACTCCACATTTTTCACAAATTACACCTCTGTGTTTTCTTCGTTTATATTTTCCACATAGACACTCAAAATCTTTAATTGGACCGAAAATTCTTGAGCAAAACAGCCCATCTCTTTCAGGTTTGAAAGTTCTGTAGTTAATTGTCTCGGGCTTTCTAACTTCTCCCCAGGACCAAGACCTGATCATTTGTGGCGAAGCTAGGCCACAAGAAATTAAATCAAAATTTCTTTTCGAACTACGGTTAATGTTTTTAATGATATCTTGCATATTATTTCTCTTTTGAGTCCTCTAGTTCCAGGTTTATACCAAGCGCTTTAATTTCTTTACTTAGGACATTAAATGACTCAGGCACTCCTGATTCAACTTCATAGTTTCCGTCTACAATGTTTTTATAAACTTTTGATCTACCAGCAATGTCATCGGATTTTACTGTAAGCATTTCTTGTAACGTATAAGATGCGCCATAGGCTTCAAGTGCCCATACTTCCATCTCACCAAATCTTTGTCCACCAAATTGAGCTTTACCACCTAAAGGTTGTTGGGTAACTAGGCTATAAGAACCTGTAGATCTTGCGTGCATCTTGTCATCAACCAAGTGGTTAAGTTTAAGCATGTACATATAACCAACAGTTACTGGCCTATCAAATTTCTCACCCGTTCTGCCATCAAAAAGATCGAACTGTCCACTATCTGGTAAGTCTGCATATTTAAGAAGATCCTTAATTTGATGCTCATTAGCGCCATCAAATACTGGGGTTGCAAAAGGAACACCGTCTCTTAAATTATCAGCTAATTCTATTACCTCGTGATCTTTTAATGCATTGATGTCATCTTTTTCATGTGGCCCATATGAATAAATATCATTTAGTACTTTTTTTACGCTCTCAATTTTTTGTTTTGATTTGAGCATGCCATCAATCTTATCTCCAAGACCTTTCGCAGCTAATCCTAAGTGTGTCTCAAGTATCTGACCGACATTCATCCTAGATGGAACGCCAAGAGGGTTTAAAACAACATCAACAGGTACTCCATGCTCATCGTATGGCATGTCTTCAACTGGAACTATGCTTGATATAACACCTTTATTCCCATGTCTTCCTGCTAATTTATCACCAGCTTGAATCTTTCTCTTAACAGCCAAATATACTTTCATGATAGATAAGACCCCAGGTGCAAGATCATTCCCACCTTCGATCTTCTTCTTGAATATAGCCATTTTTTCTTTATTTTCGGACTGATATTTCTTGAATTGGTCTGCAATGTTCTTCTGCAAATCTGTTACTTTTTTATTTTTAACTTTAAGCTTTAAAAGTGCATCCAAATCCATCTCATTAATTGTTTCAGCTGTGATCTTGCCCTTTGATGTAACAAGACCTTCTTTTTTCAATGCTTGAATCAATGTGTTTTTGAGTGAATTAGTTACAATTCTCATTTCATCATCTAAATCTTTACTAAACTCTGAGTTCATTAAAGATTCATTGCTTTTTGCTCTTGGATTCTTTTCAGCACCGTCTCTAGTAAAAATCTGAACATCAATGACAGTACCTGTAACACTTGATGGAACTCTAAGTGAAGTATCTTTTATATCAGATGCTTTTTCGCCAAATATTGCTTTGAGCAACTTCTCCTCTGGTGAAAGCTGAGATTCTCCTTTTGGGGTAACCTTACCAACAAGAATATCGCCTGCTTCAACCTTTGCTCCGACATAAACAATTCCATTCTCATCTAATTTTGATAATGCAGATTCACTGACACCAGGTATATCTGATGTTATTTCTTCCATCCCAAGTTTTGTATCTCTAGTAATACAAGTTAGTTCTTGTATGTGAATGCTTGTAAGTCTATCTTCTTGAACAACTCTCTCAGACACTAGGATTGAATCTTCATAGTTGAATCCATTCCATGGCATAAAAGCTATTCTCATATTCTGGCCAATTGCTAATTCACCTAGATCAATAGAAGGACCGTCAGCAATGATGTCACCAGTTTTTACATGATCCCCTTTTTTAACAAGAGGTCTTTGGTTAACGCATGTATTTTGGTTTGATCTTGTATATTTTATTAAGTTATATATATCAACACTCACACTATCGCCTGATGAAACTTTGATAACTATTCTTCCACCATCAACAGAATCAACAACTCCATTGTTTCTTGCTTCAACACAAGATCCTGAATCTCTTGCAACCTGTCTTTCTAGTCCGGTTCCTACCAAAGGTTTCTGAGGTATCAATGTTGGCACTGCTTGACGCATCATATTTGACCCCATTAATGCTCTATTTGCATCATTATTCTCTAAAAATGGAATTAAACACGCAGCCACTGAAAGAACTTGTTTAGGTGATACATCCATTAAGGAGATCATTCCAACACTCACAAGGCTAGTTTCACCCTGATGTCTTGCAGTTATAAATTCATTTTGGATTTTACCTTTCTTGTCAACTTCTATATTTGCTTGTGCTATGTAATGGTTACTTTCCATTATTGGTGATAAGTAAATAATTTCTTCTGTTACTTTTCCATCTTTGACAACTCTGTATGGAGTTTCTATGAACCCATATTTATCTGTTCTTGCATACGTAGATAAAGAGTTAATAAGACCAATGTTTGGTCCTTCTGGGGTTTCTATAGGACAAACTCTACCGTAATGCGTAGGGTGAACATCTCTTACTTCAAAACCTGCTCTTTCTCTTGAAAGTCCACCAGGCCCAAGAGCTGAAACTCTTCTTTTGTGTGTTACTTCTGATAGAGGATTATTTTGATCCATAAATTGTGATAATTGACTTGAACCAAAGAATTCTTTGAAAGCAGCAGTGATTGGTTTCGCATTAATTAAATCAGAAGGTTTATAACCTTCAGTTTCTGCCATTCCCAGTCTATCTTTAACAGCCCTTTCGACCCTTACTAATGCTATTCTGAGCTGATTAGCTGTCATTTCGCCAACAGATCTTATTCTTCTGTTTCCAAGATGATCTATATCATCGACAGTGTCTTTACCATTTCTAATATCAACTAGTTTTCTTAATACTGCTACGATATCTTCTTTTGTAAGAACATAAGTGTCTGCCCTGTCTTCGATTTTTAGTCTCCAGTTCAGTTTCATACGACCTACGTCTGATAGATCATATCTGTCCTCTGAAAAGAAAAGGTTATTAAATAAAATCTCTGTTGATTCTTTTGTTGGTGGTTCTCCTGGTCTTAACATTCTATAAATATCGACCAGTGCTTCAGCTCTAGTTCTGCTAGGATCATTCCTAAGTGTATCGGCGATGTATGAACCACTATCAATTGTGTTTACATATAAAATTGAAAACTCTTCTACGTTCTGATCAATTAATGTCTTAAGTGCAGTTTTATCAAGCAGAGTATTTGATTGATAAAGAATTTCTCCTGTTTCTTTGTTAACGATATCTTGGCCAAGTGTTTGCCCAACAAAATCGTCAAATTCTACTTCAATTAATCCATTTTTTTGCTTGCTATGATCAGCAGCTACTTTTGCATTTATTCTTTTACCGGATACAACTTTTTTGCCACCAACCTCTATATCAAAATCAAAGGCTTTCCCTTTAAGTTCTTCTGATGTTACTGATAGATAAATTTTCCCTTTTTTGGTTACTATGTTAATTTTCTTATAGAAAGTATCTAAAATTTCTTGGTCGCTCATATCTAGCGATTTCAAAATAGCTGTAGCTGGGAATTTCCTTTTTCTATCTATTCTTGCATAAATTAAGTCTTTAGCATCAAATTCATAGTCTAACCATGAACCTCTGTAAGGAATTATTCTTGCCGCATATAGTACTTTACCTGATGCATGTGTCTTGCCTTTATCGTGATCAAAAAATACGCCGGGTGATCTATGTAATTGAGATACAACAACTCTTTCGGTACCGTTTACAACAAAACTTCCATCTTTAGTCATAACTGGTATTTCTCCTAGAAATACTCTGTCTGACATTGGAGTTCCTTTAACCGTCTTATATCCTGTGGTTTTATCCATAAAACGAAGTTGAAGATTCACATACAATGGCACAGCATATGAAATTCCTTTTGTTTTACATTCTTGTGGGGTGAAAAGGCACTCACCTAACTCATAGTTAATATAATCTAGCGCTGCATTACTTGATGCACTATTAATTGGAAAGATAGATTTAAAAACTTCTTCTAGGCCACTCTCGTCTCTATTAGCTGGGTCTGAACCAACTTGAAGGAATTCTGCGTAAGAATCAGTTTGGGTCTTAAGCAGATACGGCAAAGCCATGACATTCGGCAATTTGCCGAATTGTCTTCGAATACGTTTTTTCTCGGTAAAAGAGTATGTCATTAAATTGAATAGTCTGAGACTACTTCATCTCTGCTTGTGCACCAGCTTCCTGGAGTGCTGCAACAAGTGCTTCCGCATCATCTTTACTAGCGCCTTCCTTAACAGTTTTAGGAGCGCCATCAACTAAATCTTTAGCTTCTTTCAAGCCTAAATCAGTAGCGGCTCTTACAGCTTTAATTACTGCGACTTTTTTGTCACCAGCTGCTGTAATAACAACATCAAAAGCACTTTTTTCTTCTGCTTCTGCTGCTTCACCTGCGTCTCCACCACCTGCTCCGGCAGCCACTGGTGCTGCTGCAACTGCTGCTGCTGTTACGCCAAACTTTTCTTCTATGTCAGATATAAGATCCACAAGATCCATTACTGACATATTTGATATAGATTCTAATATTTCTTCTTTAGTTGCCATTATATTCTCCTTATTGTTTTTGCTCTTTCACGCTAGTGAGTGTTCTTGCAAATTTAGAAGGTACCTCATTAATAAGAGAAGCAATTTTACCCAAAGGTGCCTTCAAAAGTCCAGCAAATTTTGAAATAGCTTCAATAAATGTTGGTAAATTAGCCAATTTGTTGATTTCAGCTGCTTCAAAGTGCTTTCCGTCTATTGATAACCCTTTTATATTGAGGTTTTCGTTCTTCTTTGCAAATGTTTTTAAAATTTTAGCTGCTGCACCAGGTTCTTCATAAGAAAATGCAAGCATTGTTGGGCCATCAAGGTACTCATCTACTCCTTCGTAGTTTGTTCCTTTTAAACCTAGTTTGACCAATGTATTTTTAGCTACTCTAAACTTTACATTAGACTTATACCCTTCGGATCTTAGCTGATTTGCTTCTGAAACCTTTAGGCCTCTTGCATCAGCCAATACTAATGATGATGCGTTATTAGCAAGTTCGTTTACATCTGAAACGATTTTCTTTTTATCTTCTACACTTAGTGCCATAAAATTTTAAATATTAAAGTGAAGACTTAGATGTCCTGAAACTATCTATGAAGGAAATTAAGCTTTAGCACCTTCAGTCTTCGATGTCTCAAAATTGAGAGACGTCAATTCTATACCCTGGACCCATTGTTGTCGAGAGGTAAATGTCTTGTATATAAATTCCTTTTGAGGAAGCAGGTTTTAGTCTTTTAATTTCTGCCATGAAAGAATTGAGGTTTTCTGTTAATTTTGTTTTATCCATTTCTGAATTTGCTATTGTTCCTTGAACAATTCCTTCTTTTTCAGTTTTAAATCTTACTTGGCCATGCTTAACATCTTTGACAGCTTTTTCAATGTTCTCAGTTACAGTACCTGACTTTGGATTTGGCATTAGCCCTTTTGGGCCTAATACTTTTGCAAGCTTACTTACAACTTTCATCATGGATGGTGTTGTAATTGCTACATCGAAATCAATATTTCCATCTTTGTACTTTTCAAGCAAATCATCTGTACCAACAAAGTCAGCGCCAGCATCTTTTGCTTCTGTTGCTTTGTCACCATCGACAAACGCAACTATCTTCACATCTTTGCCTAGTGAGTGAGGCAATGTTAATGAACCCCTAACATTTTGATCCGATTTTTTAGGATCTATACCTAAACTCACAGCAATATCCACAGATTCAGTAAATTTTCTTTTTGGTTGGTTAAGCAGTGTTTCTACTGCTTCATCTATTGATAAAACTTTTTCCAGGTCTAGTGTTGGTAATTCTTTTTTGTATTTTGTGTTTTTCATTATCCTTTGATCTCTATTCCCATACTTCTTGCTGTACCAGAAATAACTTTTATAGCTGCCTCAACGTCATTACAGTTAAGGTCATCCATTTTCATTTCAGCAATTTCTTGAACTTTCGCTCTCGGCAATTTTGCAACTTTAACTCTATTTGGTTCACCACTGGCTTTATCTAAACCCGCTGCTTTCTTTAGCAACACAGCTGCTGGTGGTGATTTAGTTATAAAAGTAAATGTTCTATCTACATAAACGGTAATTTCCACTGGAACCTTAAGACCTTTTTCCATTTCTTTTGTTTTATCATTAAAGGCATTACAAAAGTCCATTATATTTAAACCATGCTGACCTAATGCCGGCCCAACTGGTGGACTAGGGTTAGCACCGCCTGCAGGAACTTGTAATTTAATTATTGTTGTTATCTCTTTAGCCATATTAATTTTTCTCTACTTGGGAAAAATTTAGTTCAACCGGTGTTGATTTCCCAAAAATACTTACGGAAACTTTAATGAGATTTTTTTCATAGTCAACCTCTTCAACTATCCCGTTGAAGTCATTGAAAGGCCCATCACTTATTCTTACTGTCTCTCCTGATTCAAATATTGTTTTGAATACTGGTACTTCCGATGTTTCTTCTACCCTATTTGTGATCCTGCTTAATTCTTTTTCAGATAATGGCATAGGTTTTTTTCTGCTGCCGCCCAAAAATCCCATTACATTTGGTGTTTTTCTAACTAGATGCCAAGTATCATCATTCATTTCCATCTGAACCAACATGTACCCTGGAAAAAATTTTCTTTCCATTTGTTTTTTTTGTCCTTTCTTTAGCTCAGTAACTTGTTCAGTAGGAATCATTATCTCGCCAAACATTTTTGCAAGACCAGATATGTCTATTCTTTCTTCTAGAGCTGCTTTAACTTTTTTTTCACAATTTGAAAAAGCTTGTATTACGTAATAATCCATTTAATTAACCTAATATAAATCTTGATAAGAATGATAGAAATGAATCTAGACCCCAGAATACTAGTGCCAGTATTAAGATCATAACTATAACCATTATCGTCATTTGTGTTGTTTCGCCCCTACTAGGCCAAACAACTTTAGCAATTTCAGACCTCGAATCTGAAATTAGTTTAACAGCATTTTTTCCGAACTGAGTTTGTCCAAGCACCCCTAAAGAGACTGCTAGCAGACCCACAAGAAGAAGTACCCTGTAAAGCAACCCTAAATCTTCTAGGTAGGTAAACAGAATAACTGCAGAGAATCCTGCAGTCAGTGAAACTAACCATAAAATGTTGTTTAACGTGCTATTCATAATTAAAGCTGGCAGGCCCGGAGGGAATCGAACCCACAACCTGCGGTTTTGGAGACCGCCGCTCTGCCAATTGAGCTACAGGCCTTTGCGATCTCCTAAGTATATAACCTTAATGTCTCTTTATAAATATTAAGAAACAATCTTAAGAACTATACCTGCTCCGACAGTTCTACCACCTTCACGAACCGCGAAACTTAAACCTTCTTCCATTGCAATTGGAGCAATAAGTTCACAATTTAATTCATCAACAGTATCGCCAGGCATAACCATTTCAACTCCATCAGGCAGATTAACTTCACCAGTTACATCAGTAGTTCTGAAATAGAATTGTGGTCTATATCCTTTAAAGAAAGGAGTGTGTCTTCCACCCTCTTCTTTGCTTAAAACTGTAATTTTTGCTGTGAATTTAGTGTGTGGTTTTACTGAACCAGGTACAGCAAGGACTTGTCCTCTTTCTACTTGATCTCTTTCAACACCTCTTATTAAGACTCCACAGTTTTCACCTGCTCTTCCTTCATCAAGTGTTTTTCTAAACATCTCAACTCCAGTACAAGTTGTTTTTGAGGTTTCTTTAATACCGACAATTTCTAAATCATCACCAGTTCTTACTATTCCTCTCTCAACTCTTCCAGTTACAACAGTACCTCTACCAGTAATTGTGAAAACATCTTCGATAGGCATTAGGAATTGCTTGTCAACAGGTCTTTCTGGTTGTGGGAAGTATGAATCTAATGATTTTACTAACTCAACAACACTTTCGACGTATTTTGCATCTCCTTCTAAAGCTTTAAGCGCACTACCTCTGATGATTGGTGTATCATCGCCAGGAAAATCGTATTTATCTAAAAGCTCTCTTACTTCCATTTCGACAAGCTCTAGTAGCTCTTCGTCATCAACCATGTCAGCTTTGTTTAAATAAACAACAATATTAGGTACACCAACTTGCTTAGCAAGAAGAATGTGTTCTCTTGTTTGAGGCATAGGACCATCAGCAGCACTAACAACTAAAATTGCGCCATCCATTTGTGCAGCACCTGTAATCATATTTTTTACATAATCTGCGTGACCTGGACAGTCAACGTGTGCGTAGTGCCTATCAGTACTACTATACTCAACGTGAGATGTAGCAATTGTTATGCCTCTTTCTTTTTCTTCAGGAGCGTTGTCGATACCATCAAATGCTACCGCTTCACCACCAAATGTATCTGCACAAACCTTTGTCAATGCAGCTGTTAACGTTGTCTTACCATGGTCAACGTGTCCAATCGTCCCCACGTTGATGTGTGGTAAGCTTCTATCAAATTTTTCTCTAGCCATATTTCCCTCTTTTGTTTGGAGCTCATAACCGGATTTGAACCGGTGACCTCTTCCTTACCAAGGAAGTGCTCTACCTACTGAGCTATATGAGCGCATATCATATACCCTAAAACGCAAAGCTTCAACCATTATATACCTTTTACAAATGGGGTAGAAATGGTGGAGGGGGAAGGATTCGAACCTTCGAAGCACGAGGCGGCAGATTTACAGTCTGCTGGGTTTGACCGCTCCCCAACCCCTCCAGGGTGGATTTGTTATTATCAACTTAGAAATAAGTTAGTCAATACATATATAATCCTTTAATTAAATATGAAACATTTTATAAACAACAGAGACCTATTTAAAAATTATCCTAGTGATCACTCAGAAATAATTCTTGGTGCAGGATGCTTTTGGGGAGTTGAGAGATTATTTTGGGATGTAGAGGGAATATGGATTACATATGCTTCTTATTCAGGGGGCAGAAGACCTAACCCAACATATGAACAAGTCTGTACAGGAGTTACGGGTCATGCTGAAACCATTAATATAATCTATGACCATAAGAAAATTAGCACTAAGGAACTATTAAAGATCTTTTGGGAATGTCATGATCCAACACAAGGAGATAGGCAGGGAAACGATGTTGGAACACAATATAGGTCTGTAATTTTCTGCACAGATGCAACACAACTTAAGGCCGCAAAAGAATCCAAAACTATCTTTGAGCAAACTCTTGTTAAAAATGGTTTTCCAAAAATAACTACTGAAATAAAATTAAACCAGCCTTTCTTTGCTGCAGAAGAGTGCCATCAGCAGTATCTTGCAAAAAACCCTAATGGATATTGTGGAATTAAAGGCACTGGTTGTGCATTACCACCATTGTAAGAACATATATAATTAGTGTAGAATTTTCGCTCGGGCCACCTTAGCTCAGCTGGTAGAGCAACTGATTTGTAATCAGTAGGTCGTCAGTTCGACTCTGACAGGTGGCTCCATTTTCTTGAGTTTCTTACACCAAATGATTTTGTCTTGATCTCTCAGCAGTGTGTACGATGCCGCTTTTGGTCTTGTATGGTTTTGCTTTTATTCCTTTTGTGCCTTCTTTTATGAATAGGAATAAGCACATAGAAATTATTGAAAGGATTCCAAGAAAACCTACTATTATGTATTGAACCATGATTTTTATTATACAGTAATTATGGTTGTTATAAATTGTCAATTTAGAGTTTATGCAAAGAAAAGATTTAAAAATTCTTCTTTTACAGATAAGAGATGATGCAATTGTTAGAAAAGAGGAGCTTGAAAGCTTTGCTAAATATAGCAAGTTAGAACTTGAGCAATTCACAGTACTCAATGTCTTTGACACCCCAAATTTTAACGAGGATGTATTAGATGGATATGATGCCTTGTATGTAGGAGGAGCAAGTGAAGCCAATGTGCTGGAGCCAAAAAGATATAAATTTGTTAATGATTGTATAAGTTTGATAAACCATGCAGGTGAAAGTGGGGTTCCTACTTTTGCTTCTTGCTTTGGCTTCCAATTAGCGGTTTTAGCTTTCGGAGGCACAATCTTAAGCAAAGATGAAGATTATGAAATGGGCAGCATACCTATAACGCTCACTAACCTTGCTGAAATTGATCCTGTTTTTAAAGGCACTTCCGATGAGTTTCCTGCCCTATCTATTCATAGACAATATGCAATTGAATTGCCTTCAAACCTTGATCTTTTAGCTTATACAAATCAGTGCTTACATAGTTTCAAACTAAGAAATAAACCATTGTGGGCATTCCAATTTCATCCTGAAGTTGATAGGGCCACAGTATTTAAAAGACTGGCAATTTACAAAGATGCTTATACAGATAGTGAAGATCAATTTCAAAAAGTTCTTGATTCACTAGTAGAGACTCCTGAGTCTCATAACTTAATGCTTAATTTCGTTGATAGAGTCTTACTTTAAAATTTTTCTGGGTAATCTAAAACTAAATAAGTAAGGGCTTTCACACCTTCATCTAAAGCAGAATCATCCACATAAAAATATGGAGAGTGATTGCCTGCCACTTCTGTTTTATCTCCAAAATTTGCAGACCCCTCATCTTCTGGTTTGTTTATACCTAACCAAAAATATAGGCCAGGAATTTCTTGAGAAAAATATGAAAAATCTTCTGCTCCTGTTACAGGTGTATTGGATTCATAGAATTTGCCTGGTGAGGCTTGCTTTAATGAATCTGTCATTTTTGAAACAAGGTCAACATTATTAAATGTAACTGGATAAAAACCACCGACATCGAATTCAACTTTTATTTCAGTTCCAGTTCCAACCGCAACTCCTTTAGCAATTTGTTCGATTTCTTCATATATTTCTTTTCTTAACAATGGGTCAAAAGTTCTTATGGTACCCATAAGCATGGATTCTTCAGGGATAATATTATTTCTGGTTCCAGCTTTGACCAGACCAATTGATAAAACCGCTGGATTATTAATAATATTAATCCTTCTACTTACAACGGTATTTAATGATTCTATTAATTGTGCAGTAGCCATAATGGGATCTATGCCTGACCATGGAGTAGAGCCATGAGCTTGAACGCCTTTAACTGTAATTCTGTAAGCCGAGGCTGCCGCCATTGCTGGTCCTGATTTTACTGATAGCACTCCATTTGGAATATTTGTTACATGCAAGCCAAAAATAACCTCAGGCTTATACCTCTCGAATATGCCCTCTTGCAACATCATTTTTGCTCCGCCACCTTCATCTTCTGGAGGACCTTCTTCTGCAGGCTGAAAAATAAGCATTACATTTCCTTTTAATTCCTCTTTATTTTTTGCCAGGAATTCAGCAACACCCATAAGAATTGCAACATGGGCATCATGTCCGCAAGCATGCATAACTCCAACATCATTACCTAAGTATTTTGTTCTAACCTTTGATGCGAATGGCAGGCCAGTCTTTTCTTCTACAGGCAATGCATCCATATCAGCTCTGAGTGCGATAGTTGGCCCTGGCCTTCCACCTTCAATCAAGCCCACAAGACCAGTGTAGGCGATGCCAGATTCTACTTTGATACCAAGACTTTCTAAATGTACCTTTACCTTATTTGAAGTCCTAAACTCTCTGTTACCTAATTCTGGATGTTCATGTATGTCATGTCTCCACTCAATGACCTTTGGCATCAGTGTTTCCAGCTCTTCTTCAAGTGAAATTTTTAGATCGGCTTGCGAGCAAAAGGAGACAGCAATTAGAAATAATAAGAATTTTTTCATATCTAAACTATAATACTTGCTTCATAAACTGCAAAGATTGTTAATTTGAGAGAAGAGCATAAAAGACCAAATCCCAAAACAGGACAACCTTTTGAAAAAGGTTTTACCGATGAAAATGGCAGAGTATTTTTCTCATATGTTGGTAAGATTGGAAATGATGGTTGGTACTTGGAAGAATGGAAAAAAGATATGGCTTCATATGAAGCAAAATTAGAAAGGCAAGGACATGAATCTTAGGCCTTTCCATTTAGCTATCCCAGTAAGCTGCATAGGTTCCGCAAAAGAATTTTATGGTACTAAATTAGGCTTTGAAGAAGGTAGGTCTGCTGATCATTGGGTAGATTACAATTTTTTTGGACATCAATTAGTCTGTCACATAGGTGATTCTGTCACAGCATCTAATGAAGTAGATGGAAAAGATGTGCCAATACCTCACTTTGGTATTGTGCTCGAGTGG
>NYUL01000038.1 GCA_002684055.1 Gammaproteobacteria bacterium | reverse complement strand
ATGTCAGGAGTTAACTCTATCAATTGGGCAAGAATTATTGCACAGAGTGTATATTATTTTTATAGCTATTTTTTAATAGAAGATAAGGATGAGCCTATAAATTTTTCAGTTCCTACTGGAAATTTTGGAGATGTATATGCTGGATATTTGGCAAAAAAAATGGGTCTCCCTATTAACAAATTAATTGTTGCAACTAACCAAAACGATATTTTACATAGAGCAATTTCAAAAGGGAGTTATGAGGTAGAAAAAGTTGCAGAAACTATTTCTCCAAGCATGGATATACAAATTGCAAGTAATTTTGAAAGACTTATCTACGATTTAAATAATGGTGACGACTCATTAACTGCTAAAGCAATGAATGACATTAAAGAAAAAGGCAAATATCTAATAGATCAAGAAAAATTAGACAAGATCAACAATAATTTTTTGTCAGCTAAAATGAGTGAAGATGAAGTTTTAAAAACTATTGAACTAGTTTATAAAAAATTTGATGTAGTTTTAGATCCTCACAGTGCAATTGGTTATGGAGCTTTTGATAAAGTGAATATAAGTGGAAACAATATAGTTTTAGCTACAGCTCACCCTTGTAAGTTTCCTGATGCAATAAAAAATGCTATAAACTTAAATGCTGAACTACCAAAAGAACTGAAGTATATTTTGAATGAAAAAGAAAATTATAAAATTATTGATAATAATATTGATGAAGTAAAAAAACACATAAAAGAAAGAATTTAATGAATATAAAAGAAAAAGACAATCTACCAAACTCTGAAGTTTTTATTCTAGAAGATGGGGAGCCAATTAAAAAAAATATTGAAAATTTATTTAAAAACAAAAAAGTAGTAATGTTTGGTCTACCAGGTGCATATACCTCGGTATGTTCTGCAAAACATTTGCCTGGCTATGTGAATATGTTTGAAAAATTTAAAGAAAAAGGAATTGACCAAATTATTTGTATTTCGGTGAATGATCCATTTGTAATGAATGCGTGGGGCAAAGAGAACAAAGTAGAGGGCAAAATTTTAATGATGGGAGATCCTTTTCTAAATTTTACTAAGGCAATAGGTGCAGATGTAGATAAGAGTGGAAGAGGTCTTGGTATTAGATCAAATAGATACACAATGCTAGTTGATGATATGAAGGTCGTTAAATTACAGGAAGAAAAAGATACAGGTTCTTGTGAAATGTCAGCAGCTGAAAACTTTTTAGAATTAGTTTAAGCTTGCTGCTTTTTTAGCCAATAGGTCAACTTTTTCATTTATTGTATTTCCAGCATGAGCTTTAACCCAATTCCATTTAACATCTAAATTTTTATTTAAATTATAAAGTTCGATCCATAGATCTTTATTTTTTACATCCTCTTTTTTGGACGTTTTCCAATTGTTTAGGACCCACTTATTAATCCACTCAGTTATTCCAAGCTTTACATATTGAGAATCTGTATAAATTTCAATTTGTTCATCTCGTTTCATTTCTTTCAAAGCATTAATCGGAGCTAAAAGCTCCATTCTATTATTTGTGGTATCTCTTTCACTTCCACTTATCTCTTTACTTTCGTCATCCTTAATTATAATTGCTGCCCAACCTCCATCTCCAGGATTTTTTAAGCATGAACCATCTGTGTAAATTTTAATCATTAAATTAAATAATCTTTATAAGAGGCCAAGCTGTTATGTGTAATAAGCTTTTGAAAATATTCATTTGGATCTTTAATCTTTATTAATGCTGTTTTGGGTGTATTTGAGTAATCATAAAGTCTAGTAAGCAAATATCTCATTGCAGCACCTCGACACAAAATATTTAATGATTTCTTTTCCTTAAAAGAAATTTTTTTAATACTCTCGTACCCCTTAATTAAACTTTTTATTTTTAGTTTATCAATTTTAAATTTTGACCTTTTTTTATCAAAACATAGTGCATTAATGCAAATAGCTAATTCGTACATAAAATAGTCATTTGCAGCAAAATAAAAATCAATAACTCCTGAAAGTTTGTTATCTTTAAAAAAGATATTATCTATAAATAAATCACCATGAATAATTCCATTTGGTAATTTTTTTGGCCAGTTTCTTTTAATATATTTTAGATTGTCTTTTAAAAATTTTTCTAGATTACTAAACTTCTTAGATTTAAATTTTATACTTTTAAGTAAAGGATCTAAATTTTGAATACCCATAGAGTTTTTTCTAGATATTTTAATATTTTTAGTAATAGAGTGCATTTGTGCAATTATTTTACCAACTTCAAAACAATTTTTTAAATTAAGTTTATTTTTATCTTTTCCTTGTAGGAAAGAAACAATGCAGGCAGTTTTATTTTTTATTTTTATTAAATAGCTTCCGTTATTATTCTTTAAAGGTTTTGGACAATTAATCTTAGAATAGTTTAATTGATCCATTAATTTCATGAAAAAAGGGATTTCTTTATTTGAAACTCTTTTCTCAAAAATTGTTAATATAAATTTTTTATTTTTTGATTTTAATAAATAATTTGTATTTTCAATTCCTTTCTTAATTCCTTGAAAACTAACAATTTTTTCAATATCGAATTTACTATTTATAATAGAAATAACTTCTTTATTTATTTTTGTGTAAACAGCCATTTAATTTAATTTTTTTGGGATTTTAAATACTACGTTTTCTTTGATTATCTCTACTTCATCTATACTTATAGTAAATCTATTTTTTAAATCATTAATAAAATTTTCTACTAATATTTCTGGTGCTGACGCACCTGACGAAATTCCAATAGTATTTGAGTTTTGAATTTGGTCATATGGAATTTTGCTTTCAGAATGAATTAGTATTGAATTAATGCAGCCTGACTTTTTAGCTACCTCAACAAGTCTTACAGAGTTAGATGAGTTTCTGCTACCAATTACAAAAAACATGTCACATTCTTTTGCAATATTTTTAACTGCCATCTGCCTATTAGTAGTTGCATAACAAATATCTTCTTTTGATGGTTCACGTATATCTGGGAATCTTTTTTTTAGAATTTTTATCATTTCCTGGGTGTCATCCACAGATAGAGTTGTCTGTGTGACAAATGCTATTTTTTTATCTCCATTATTCTTATAATTTTTTGCTTCATTTTCATTTTGAATAAGATCAATAGCTCCAACAGGCAATTGACCCATTGTGCCAATTACTTCAGGATGATTTTGATGACCTATTAATATTATGTGATATCCAGCTTTATTAAGATTCTCAGCCTCTCTATGTACTTTAGAGACTAATGGACAAGTGGCATCTACATAAGTCATTTTATAATTTTTTGCATCATCAGGAATTTTTTTTGGTACTCCATGAGCTGAAAAAATAACTGGTCTTGACTTATCTTCTATTTCTTCAAGTTCTTCAACAAATACTGCGCCTTTATTCTTTAAATCATCAACAACATATTTATTATGAACAATTTCGTGACGAACATAAACAGGAGCTCCATATTTTTGAATTGATTTTTCAACAATTTCGATAGCTCTTTCTACTCCAGCACAAAATCCACGCGGTGCAGATAATAAAATTTTTAATTGTTTATTTTTCATTTTTTTCGAGAAAATATTCCAGCAATATATGTGGAAAGGTTAAAGACGCCAAACCTATAAATATTATTTTTAATATTGAGCTATTAAAATCATAGTTATTATTTAATAGATAAAGACCTATTAAGCAAAAAATAGCCGTCAAAACAGTTAAAGGTAAAGCTTTTTGACCAAATATTTTCAGACCATTTTTAAAATCATTTTTGTCTATTTCATAAATAAGTGTAATGCTGTGTCTAATTGAATGTAAAAAACAAAAATAAATTGTAAATGCCACTAAGGGTGTTAGATAATAATTTAAGACCAAAATTGAAAAATAGTCTAAAAAAATTATAAATTTCTTAATCTCAAATTTTCTTAAAAGCAAACAAATACCAGATAAAGAGCTTAAAATAATTGCTATAGGCACTATCTTGTTAACTTCTATAAATTCTAAAGTGGAGTAAAAAATTTCATTATCAACTAATAACAATTTAAAAATAATTATTGTTTCATCAAAATGAAAAAACATAGGAGCAGCAATTATTAACAAACCTTTTAAAAAAAAAAGTAATTGATTAAAATAAGAATTTTCATTCATTAAAAATTGAGTATCCTCTTTGCCAAAGTGATAAGAGGCAACAAGTAAAAAACACATCAGCGAAATGAAAGGTATTTTTATCCATATAATTATCACTAAAATAGCTATTAAAATGTATGAGAAATAAAAGATAGAAATTTTACTAATATTAAGAATATTAAATAGTTTTTTACCTTTAACATGGTCTAAAGATCCGTGAGATACGCCAATAGTTAATATAAACAATAAACATATTAATGGAGAGATATCAAAATTATTAAATTTAAAAATTATTACAGAAAAAATATTGGAAAATAAAAAAAAAATAAAAGAATGAGTTAAATTTATTTTCTTAATTTCATTATCCATAATTAAAATAANTGTTTTAAAAAAACNNANTTNGGCATTTTAGAAATTATAGAAATATCCTCTAAAATATTACTTTTATTAGATAAAAAATTTATAACTGTNTTNGGNGANCNGTTAAACATTTTATAAAATATTTGTGCCATTCTTTCAGGATTTTTTTTTAAAACTTTTANAAAAATATTNTCTAAAAATTCATATTTTNTCTNTATTGAAAAAATTTTTGTATCNTTAATATTTTCTATATTTTNTCTAATATATTTGCTTTGNTCTTGAATGTTTAAAAATGTATATCCAGTACTTANCCTTGTCATNCCTCCAGCAGTACCNATNTCAATTTGATTTAATTTTTTAATATTATTTGGATGAAATAANGGAATAGCNCCAGTTTCCTTNTAATTAATCTTATAATTTTTAATCTTTAGTTTATNTTCAANATAATCCTTTAATTGAATATCATAATCATTTAACGAAGTGTTATTAAGATCTGAAATCCAAGTAGTTTCTATAAGTGCCTTTGTTTTTGAGAAGGGTAGTGTATAAAAAAAATGCACACTATTTTTTTGATCACAATCAAAATCCATTAAGTTGAATATTTTTTCATCAAAAAAATCTTTGCTTGTTTCAATTTCTATGCCAGAAAAGTGTTGCCACAAACTACTTTTATTATCTATTTTGTCACCCACACTGTTAAAAATGAAAGAATTTTCTGTATTTACTTCATTAATATTTTTGAAAAAATAGATATTGTTATTTTGTTTTATTTTATCAATTATCTTTTGATAAAATAAACCACTATCAATTGTTTGATAGGGCATATTTTTACAATCAACATGTTTAAGATGACTTGGAATGTTAATTGTAAAATTATCCCAACTTTTTATAGTACAGTCTTCAAAGTTATGAGGTGAAACTTTCCAAAAAGACCATGTTTTATCTCTTTTATATTCATCTCTATGTTCAACAATTGCTAAAGTTTTATCTTTTAATTTTGAGTGTAAATCCAATTCATAGGCCAAAGATAGCCCAGCACAACCACCTCCAATTATTATATAATCAAATTCTTTCATCTAGATTTAATTCCTCGTTAATTAATAAATGGTCATGTCTTATATGATCGTCATTTTTATCTATTAATACTAATTTAATTAGGTCAAAAANAGAAAGAAAAGTTTCAATTACTTTTTCAAGATTTGAAACATAAATTTTTCCAGATTTTCTATAATTTTCTAAATTTTTCTTTTTTAAAATTTTATATCCAATTTTTCTATATACTCTTCTTGCTACTAGGATGGCAAATCTAAAGCTTATAGGTATTCTATTAATTGAGTGAAAAGAGTTTTCATAAAATTTTTCTGCAAGGATTAGGGTAGATTTAATTTCTTCAAAATTTTCATTTATATAAGATCTGTTATTATTTAAATCCTCAACCACATCTCTGGATATATTTGTTAATTGCATCGCTATTCCTAAATCAATTGCAGACATTAACGAACTTTTTTTACTTACTTTAAGAATTTTTGCCATTAATAGGCCAACTGTTCCAGCAACTCTGTATGAATAAATTAATAGTTCTTTTTTTGAGTTTAATTTTACTTTTTCTNTTATGTCAGATTTAATACCTTCAAATAAATCATCAATAATTTTTAATGAAATATTGAATTCATNTACAAGTGCCCACATATTTTTAATAATAGGATCATCAAAATTTTTATTATTAAAATTACTTTCAAAGTTCTTAAATTTATTTTTCTTAGATTCAATTGTATCATTATCNTCAGCTATATTGTCTGCAACTCTACAAAAATCATACAAAGCTGAACACTTNTGATAAGTATNTTTTGGNAGAAAAAAGCCTGCCCAATTAAAAGACTTNGCATAAATTGACAGGTAGTTTTGATTTGTCATTATATAATTTTATCTAACACCTTTGCTGACGATAAAACTCCTGGAACACCAGCTCCTGGATGNGTGCCAGCACCAACAAAATAAAGACCTTCATAAATTTCTGACTTGTTATGAAACCTAAAATAAGCTGATTGAGTGAATTTTGGTTGTATAGAAAATCCAGAGCCATATTTTGTATTTAAGTCCNNTTCAAAATAATCTGGTGTTAAGTAAAAGTCTTCAATAATATTTTCCTTAAGATTTGGCATCAGATCTTTTTCCATTTTATCTATAATTAACTTTTTCATCTTCTCTCCTTCTATTTTCCAGTCAATTTTAGACTGGTTATTAGGAACAGGAACTAAAACATAAAAACAATCATTCCCTTCAGGCGCCATTGATTTGTCTGTAGCTGACGGTCTATGAAGATAATAGCTGATATCGTCGTTTAGTTTTTTTTTATTAAATATGTCATCGAGATGTTCTTTATACTTATTACCAAATTTTATAGTGTGATGCTCAACATTTTCATAAATCTTTTTTGTTCCAAAATAATAAACGAATAGTCCCATGGAATATTCCATTCTCTTTTTTTTCCAATTAAATAAGAGTGAATTATTACTTTTCCCATCTAATAGTTTTTCATAGACAGCAGGAGGATCAGCGTTACAAATAATATTATCAGCATCTATATTGTTATTATTATTCAACTGAACACCAGAGATTTTATTATTGTTTGAAATAATTTTTGTAACTTCATTGCCTTTGATTATTTTTATACCAACTTCGTTCATTAACTTTTCAAAACCTTTTATTATGTTTCCAGTTCCACCCATAGAGTAATGAATTCCCCACTTTTTTTCTAAGTAAAGAATTAATCCATAAATAGAAGTTGTGGTAAAAGGATTTCCCCCAACTAAAAGTGGATGCATACTTAACATTCTTCTTAATTTTTCATTTTTTATATAAGACGAAACCAATGAATAAACTGACTTATAACTTTTAAGTTTCAATAGAGCTGGTAGTTGT
>NYUL01000001.1 GCA_002684055.1 Gammaproteobacteria bacterium | reverse complement strand
CTCTGCTGGAGCTTCTGCTGCTGCTGCTTCTTCTGCTGGAGCTTCTTCTGCTGGAGCTTCCTCTGCTGGAGCTTCTGCTGCTGCTTCTTCTGCTGGAGCTTCTTCTGCTGGAGCTTCTGCTGCTGCTTCTTCTGCTGGAGCTTCTTCTGCTGGAGCTTCTTCTGTTGGAGCTTCTGCTGCTGCTGCCTCTTCTGCTTCTGCTGCTTCTTCTTGCTGTTTCAGCACTTTTTCTTGTTTCTTTTTGTCTTGTCTGGCTGTTTTCTTGTCTTCAATTTTTTGAATTTCTTCTGCAGTCATTTTTGATCTTTTCATTAACATTAAAACAGTATCACTAGGTATTGCACCAACTGAAGTCCAGTGGTCATATCTTTCTTGATCAAATCGGATCTTTTCTTCAGAATCTTTTGCTATAGGGTTGTAAAAACCTATTCTTTCGATGAATCTACCGTCTCGCTTGTTTCTTCTATCAGAAACACTTATGTGATAGAAAGGACGTTTTTTTGCCCCCGCTCTTGAAAGTCTTATTACTACCATAATTTGCTGTATAATATTTGAAAATGGCATTTTACACCTTTTCTTGCAAAGATTCACAACTTATCTCTTATTTTCTTGATTAATTTTATTTATTACATAAATGGATAATTTTGGCCTCATTCTAATAATAGTTATGATTGTGCTGATTTTTATATCCGCTTTCTTCTCTGGTTCCGAAACTTCCATAACAGCAATCAATCAAATTAAACTGGATACTGCTGCTGAGAATGGCCAAAAATCAGCCAAAAGAGTGAATTCCTTAAGAAATAAAATTGATGAGGTATTGGGTGTTATCTTGATTGGCAACAACCTGGTAAATATTTCTGCATCAGCATTATTAACGTATTTCGTGATAAAAGAGTTTGGTGATGAATATGTTTGGATTGGTACTTTATTATTAACAATTCTTATTATTATTTTTGCAGAAATTGCACCAAAGAATTTCGCAGCCAAGAAACCTGAAGCTATTGCTTATCCAGCTAGCATAATTCTCGAGTTTCTAACTACATACCTAGGATGGTTATCTAGAATTTTAAATTTCTTTAGTTCTTGGATAACAGGAGTAAAGGGAGGAGAAAATTACTTTGCAAAAAGTTTAAATAGGGAGGAGCTAAAATCTGTTTTAGATAAAGATACTGAACAGGTAGATAATGACGAAATGGAAGCAATGAGATCTTTATTGGCTTTAAAAGAATTATCAGTCCAAGACATCTTAATACCTATAAACCAAGTTATTAGTCTTAACCTTAACAAGGTTGCCGATTTTGAAAATGACGAACGAAATAGATTCTACCCTGTCTACAAAGAGCTTGAATCTGAAATAATTGGTTTTATACATTCAAAAGAAATTGAGCAGCTTGAAAAGTTTGAAACTGATTTAACGGACTTTCTTATTGAGCCCTACTATGTGCCTGAAAGCACTCAACTATTTGCTCAACTAAAGAACTTTCAAAAGAATGGCTCAGAAGCAGCTCTAGTCGTCGACGAATATGGTGAAGTAACAGGATTAATAACACTGGAAGACTTAATAGAGCAAATAGTTGGGCAATTGAATGTTGAAGAATTAGAAGAAGATTATGAAATTGTCGATGAGAATTCTGTTCTTGCTGATGGGTCTACAATAATCAGAGAGCTCAACAAGAGAATGGACTGGAACTTGCCAGAAGAAGGTGCAAAAACATTAAATGGGCTTATCATAGATCACCTTGATCAGATCCCTACGAATAATATTTGTATACAATTAGAATCATATAAACTTGAGACTTCAAAGATTGATGTAAATAAGGTCAAACAAGTGAAGATAACCAAGAATTCTTAATAATATCTAAGCAAATAGCCAAGAATTATCGTAAAAACTAATCCAGAGATAATTATTTTTTTTGATGAGTCCATCCAGTTTCTGTTTTTTCCAAAAATCAAATTTAACTCAATAAGAAGCACTAATATTAAACCGGCCCATAGGGCTGCAGATGACCATCCTGGCCCTATGCTTCCATCAATTTCTAGTAAAGGGCTCTCAACATTCTTTGTTTGAGCTGAATAAAGCATTAGAGCAAGCAATGGCACTGAAAAAATTGTATTTGTCCTTATTGCTAAGTCATATCTAGATTCACATTTTATCCAGTCACTAGTTTGAGCAATTATCCTCTTTTGTTTACGCCAAATTATCATCCAAGTATTGAGAAACATAATTGTGATAAGCAAGGAAGCCAAAGATGTGCCAATGTTATATGCATATTCAATATTTGATAAGAAACTCATCAAGTAAACAGAAAGTGAAAATGATACAAGTGAAGACCATCGCATGTACCACATAACATTTGCCTGAATATTAAGCATATACCCTTTTTTTTCTTCATAAGAAGCTTTTTTGAGGTATTCCTGAGATATCAGACTTGAATAAAATGTTAGGCCAATCCAAATTACAGTTGTTATGAAAAATGAAAATATGACAATTTCATTTAAGAGGCTTAATGAAGAATCCATTTTTAAAATTTAAATATTACTTTGCCAATTATATCTTTAGTTTCTAGCACTTTACCTAAAATAACTGAGGGGTAGTTTTTGTTATCAGACTGGACCTTAAATTTCTCATTATTTACCCAACTAACTCTCTTGATAAATTTTTCGTTTTTGCTGTCTTTGAAAACAATGACATCATCTTTTTTAATGTTTCTTGAAGCAAAGGATAAGACATACTGCCTAGGTTTATAACTAGGCATCATGCTTACTCCACTAACTTGAAATAAATTTAGCATCTATTATTTAGGAACCACTACATCGACATGAGGAAGGTTTTTTGATGTAACAACCTCAACCTCTACATCTTTAGATAACCAAAATATTTCAGCGAACTCATTCACTTTGCTTAATAGTTCTTCACCATTATCCCTAGCCAATTCTTGTTTACATTTTGAAGCTGCCATCATTATTGAATGAGCAAGGCTATGAACATTCGGATATTTATCTATCTGTGGTTGCTTGAAGTAATCGCCCCATATTGTTGTTACCTCCTCCTTAACCTTGTGAGCATGCTCCTCTTTTTGCTCAACAAGTCTTGATAATTTGGCAAGATCAGATTTACTTGAAGGGTTATCAGGCATCTCATCAATGAGATCAATTAATCTCAATACACTAATTGCTGCGTATTGAGCCATATACGGATCGTATACTTTGCAAGGTATATCACAATGTGCTTTTACAGAATTTATCTTAATCATTTTTTATTCTCCTAATTTTTAGTAATTTTTTTGAATTCATAATAACAAATGAAGCAATCACCATGGCAATAATAAATTCAAGACCATGAAGATGCATAAGGCCTGAACTATGTGCAAATATAAGATTTGGGTAGGCCAATAGAAATGCGAAACTTAATAATATTTTCATTATTAAAGTCTAATTTAAACTGAAAAAAAAAGGGAGCACAAAGCTCCCTTTTCTAATAGTAATTTTTTAAATTACATCATGCCGCCCATATCTGGCATACCTCCAGGAGGCATACCGGCAGGTGCTGGATCCTTAGAAGGTAGCTCTGATACCATACATTCTGTAGTTATCATCATTCCACCAATTGAACCAGCTGCCTGAAGAGCAGTCCTTGTAACTTTAGCAGGATCAAGAATCCCCATCTTAAGCATGTCGCCATACTCGCCAGTCGCAGCATTAAAACCATCTGAACCTTTAGATTTTTTTACGTGCTCAGCGACAACTGATGCTTCTTCTCCAGCATTGCTTGCAATTGTTTTTAAAGGATATTCAAAAGCTCGTAAAGCTATATTTATACCAGCTTGTTGATCTTCATTATCACCTGTTAATTTTCCAACTTTTTGAAGTGCTCTCATAAGCGCTACGCCACCGCCAGGAACAACTCCTTCTTCAACAGCAGCTCTTGTTGAATGCAAAGCATCCTCAACTCTTGCTTTCTTTTCTTTCATTTCTACTTCAGAACCAGCACCAACTTTAATAACAGCAACACCGCCAGCAAGTTTTGCTACACGCTCTTGAAGTTTTTCTCTGTCGTAGTCTGAAGTTGTTTCTTCCATCTGGGTTCTAATTTGCTGAACTCTGCCTGAAATTTTTGATTTAGATCCAGTGCCATCAACTATCGTAGTATTTTCTTTGTCTAAAACGACTTTCTTAGCTGTACCAAGGTCTTCAATTGTTGTTGTCTCCAATGACATTCCAACTTCTTCCGAAACCACTCTGCCACCTGTAAGCACAGCAATATCTTCAAGCATTGCTTTTCTTCTATCACCAAAACCAGGAGCTTTACATGCAGCAACTTTTACGATCCCACGCATATTGTTTACTACTAATGTTGCAAGGGCTTCACCCTCGACATCTTCAGCGATTATCATTAAAGCTTTTCCAGATTTTGCAACACCTTCTAACAAAGGTATTAAATCTTTAATATTTGATATTTTTTTATCAAAAAGTAGAACGAATGGGTCTTCAAGAACAACATTCATTTTATCTTGATTATTAATGAAATACGGGGACAAATAACCTCTGTCAAACTGCATACCTTCAACAACATCTAATTCGTTATCGATACCTGAACCCTCTTCTACAGTGATAACTCCCTCTTTGCCAACTTTGTCCATTGCTTCGGCAATTATCTCGCCTACTGCTGTATCGCCGTTAGCTGAAATAGATCCTACTTGTGCAATAGCTGAACTGTCTTTGCAAGGGGTTGAAAGTTTCTTCACTTCCTCAACTGCTGATGCAATAGCTTTATCAATACCTCTTTTGAGATCCATAGGATTCATACCAGCTGCTACTGACTTGAGACCCTCATTTACTATTGCTTGTGCAAGAACTGTAGCTGTTGTAGTTCCATCTCCTGCTTGATCACTAGTTTGTGAAGCAACTTCTTTAACCATTTGTGCTCCCATGTTCTCGAACTTATCTTCAAGCTCAACTTCTTTTGCAACTGAAACACCATCTTTAGTGACTGTTGGGGCGCCAAAGGATTTATCTAAAATTACATTTCTTCCTTTTGGGCCTAGTGTTACCTTAACTGCATCAGCAAGAACGTTTACACCTTGTAACAGTTTTACTCTTGCACTTTCTCCGAACTTAACATCTTTTGCTGCCATAATTTCTCCTACTTAATGACTCCGTAAATTTCACTTTCGTTAAGAATTAAAAATTCTTCTCCGTCTATCTTCACAGTATTGCCGCCATATTGGCCAAACACTACATGATCTCCAACTTTCAAATCAACTGGGTTGTTTTTTCCGTCATCTGATTTTTTTCCAGGGCCCACTGCTACTACTTCACCTTGCTGAGGTTTTTCTGTAGCTGATCCGGGAAGGACTATACCTCCAGCTGAAGTTGTTTCTTCATCTTGTCTTTTTACTACTACTCTGTCTTGTAATGGTCTTATTTTCATATTCAGTTATCCTCCAATAACAATCTTTATTTAGGTATTTAAGATATTTTTTTCAAGGTTTTATTAGCTAATAAATATATAAGAAAGCCCCCTAAAATACCTAAAGAATTCGCTATTATATCCATATACTCGAAATTCCTCAATCCTGAATTACCTTGAATAATTTCTATAAAAAATCCCATTAAAAACATGATCATTATTAAATATAAGCTTTTAGTAGATTGGCTTGCCTTGAAGACTAAAAGAGATAAGAACAAATAAGCACCAAAATGCATTATTTTATCGTTGATTAGGCTTAGGCGGCCATCTTCGATTTGCAGTAGAGACAGTATAAAAATTAGCATAGCGGTGGCAATTGCCAATATCCTTAAATTGTTTTGAAAACTAAATTTGAATTCCTTTAGAAGCAAATATGATAAACATATTGATGGGATACCAATTAAACCCATAATTAGAAAGAAATTATAAAAACCCAAGCTTTCAGTAATAAAACCNGANGTCCCTTTTAACAAAGTACCAGGGATAATTACTAAAGATGCTAAAAATGCATACTGAATTGCTGTGTATCGCCTGTCTACCTGATCAACAAGAAATGTTATAAAACAAACAGCAGTAAAAGCTTGTGCGACTGTATCTAGAAAATTTATGAAGATGAAATTGNTAAAATTTGGTAGTAGATAAAGGTNTGAAAACAACATGTTAGTACTTACCACCATTAATGCCCCTACAAACATAGTAAGATTAATTTTTAGTTTTTTAATAAGTAATAATGCTAATCCTGAGCCAACAAAAGTAGCTAAAAAATTGTAGTAGCTCTTCTGCTCNANGTAGCTAGGGTCATTCAAGCCAACCTCTGTATAGAGTGCTGCTGCCATAGGGCCGAGCACTATATCTGAGATTTTATAAATCCCAATTAAAGTTAATAAAATTATGATGTTATTTTTTTGCATTAAATTCTGAAANGCTGAGAGGAATTGCTTTGAGGAAGACTCATGCATATTTGTCTCCTCAACACGCATACTCAATAGGGTCACGACAGGAAGAAANAGCATTAACGCNCCTAAATAGATGTAAATAACCTGCCAATTTTCAGCACCAATAATTCCATACACCTGAGCACCAATCAAAAATGCTCCAACTTTGTAACCTATNTGATAAACAGTGGCTAAATTTTCAGCTTTGTAATATTGATCATATTCGACCCTGTATGCATCTAAAGCAATATCCTGAACGGATGAGAAAAAATAAATTAAACATGCAACGACCACNACAGAAAATAAATCATGNAAAGGATTTAGANCTGATAACAATAACAACAAGAAACCCAATGATATTTGAGATAGAAATATCCAAGACCNTCTTAAACCCAACATTTNATGTAACAAGGGNAGCTTTACCCTGTTTATAAAAGGTGACCAAANAAAATTCATAGCAACAATAATTGAGGAGACTGTNACAAGNCCCAAAGTTTGTTTTGATACCCCTGCTGATAAAAGCCACAANCCAAAAGGAATGCCTAAAGCAAAGCTNGGCATAGCAGCCGATATACCAAAAAATACAAAGTTAAATTGAGATTTTCTCAGTTTTTCAATCATCTATTCTCTTCCAATCAAAATACGGTCCGGGGTCCGCTTTACGGCCTGCAGCAATTTCACTATGACCAACAATATTTTTTATTGGATATNTTCTTTTCAATAAGCTAATTGTGTCATTCAAAGCAGCGTATTGTTGATCCGTAAAACTGTCCTTAATTGTACCCTCAAGCTCAATGCCTATTGAGAAATTATTGCAGTCCTCCCTGCCCTCAAAGATCGATTGGCCAGCATGCCAAGCGCATTTGTTGAAAGGTACGAACTGGAATATTGATCCATCCCTATTAATTAAGAGATGTGACGAAACATTGAGATCTTTAAGGGTTTTAAAGCTTGGATGAATATTAAAATTAAGCTTATTTAGAAATAAATCTTTTGGGTAATTATTACCGTATTCTCCTTCTGGTAAACTTATACAGTGAATTACAATTAGCTCAATATCGTCGCATCTTTCTGAACTGTTTGATGATAATTCAACTTTAGCTTCAACNATAAGATCATTTTTAATATTGAGATTCATCATATGATTTTAAACCTTAGAAGATAACAATACGACTGTATCTGGGATTTCTTAGTCTACAAGCTCTTTAGGCAATTTGAATGTCATAGTCTCATTATTCTCTGAAAGGTTTCTGACAGTCATAAAGCCAAGCGGATAAAGAAAAGAGATAACCTCTTGCACTATTTCCTCTGGCGCTGAAGCACCTGCAGTAATNCCAACTGATGTGGCATTTTTTAATTCTTCAANATTAATATCAGACTTATCATCNATAAGAAACGACTTTGTACCGCATTTTTCTGCTAATTCTTTAAGTCTGTTTGAGTTTGAACTAGTTTTTGAACCAATTACTAATACAATTTCACACTCTAAGGATAGTTGTTTAACGGCATCTTGCCTATTTTGTGTGGCGTAACAAATATCATCAGCACTTGGACCAATTATTTGAGGGTATTTAGCTTGAAGCGCCTCAATGAGCCCTTTTGTTTCATCNACTGATAAAGTTGTTTGAGTTACATATGCCATCTCAGAAGATTTAATTTCTAATTTTTCAATATCCTCATAATCTTCAATTAGATATATATTTGTATCTGAATCTGCTGGGTGACGACCCAATGTACCAATTACTTCTGGGTGCCCCTTATGTCCAATAAGTATAATATCTCGTCCTTTCCTAGCGTGCCTCTGTACTTCAAGGTGCACTTTTGTAACCAATGGACAAGTGGCATCGAAATACATGAATTTTCTACTTTTTGCTTCATCCTCTACTGATTTGCTCACTCCATGTGCACTAAATATTGCAACTGCATTATCTGGAATCTCATCAATNTCTTTTACAAATTTGACACCCTTCCTTTCAAGATCTTCAACAACTTTTTTGTTATGGACCACTTGATGCCTNACAAAAACTGGCTCGTCGTATTTCTCAAGTGATTTTTCAACAATATCTATTGCCCTATCGACACCAGCACANAAGCCTCTTGGGTTAGCTAGTACTATTTCCTTAGATATTTTTTCCATCTCTAAACCAGACCATAATTATAATTAAGGCCCCCAATGTTATAAAAAAGTCNGCAAGATTAAAAACAAATAATGAGTTTGTTCCAATTCTTAAGTGAAGGTAATCAGTAACAGAGCCAAAAAATAGTCTCTCTAAAAAATTCCCAAAACCACCAGCTAAAACAAGGGTTAAAGCAATCTTTTGCTTTCCATCATGGGTGGTAAAAAAAGTATATGCTAAAAATACTAAAGCTAAAAAAATTGTAATTGTTAAAAGTATCTGGGTTAAGCCCCCCGATGAACTGAATAAACTTAATGCAATGCCAGTATTTTTAGTGAGGTAGAAGTCAAGAAATAAGGGTATTAAGGTTATTGATTCAATACTGGAAGTATTCAACACATACTTAATAACAAGATCAGTTAATAGGAGTATTGAAAAAGAAACTAAGTATTTCAATTAAAAGAAACTCCTAACTTCTCCATCCCCAGACATATTTGTTTCACACCTACTACAGACTTCTTCACCCTTAACCTCTTCAGTTCGATGCCAACACCTTGAGCATTTATCAAAGCCTGATTTTTGAACAACTATTGATTCCTTTTCCCCCTCTTTAATTANGCAGCTTGAGCTTATGAAAAATTTTGAAAGCTCACTTTTAAGATCNCCTACTAAAGCATAGTCTTGTTTTGATAGAGTAATCTCTAAATCACAGTCTAATGCATTCTTGATATTGCCAACCTGTCGTTCAGCTTCAATCGCTTGGTAAACANTTGATCTNAGAGTTTGTAGTAATTCAAATTTTTCTAGCTCCTCTTTNCTAGNAAGAGAAATGTTCTCATTAAATTCTGTATAGAAAATACTGTCCCCTTCACCAGGATTAATGCTTTCTTCAAATTCATAAGCAGTAAAAGGAAGAATAGGAGAAATGCTCTTTAGTAAAATTTTTAAAATTTCATNAACTGTATACTGAGCAGACTGCCTTCCCAGTGAATTGCTTTTCATGGTGTATAGGCGNTCTTTTATTACATCTAAATACATGCCACCTAAATCATTAACGCAGAAATTAAGAATTTTTGAAGTAATTAAATGAAAATTATATTTGTTATAACTATCTCTTACCTCTTCTTGGAGCTTATATGCTTTGGATAGAATAATTTTATCCAAATACAATAAGTCGTTAACATCAAAATCTCCAGAATAATCATATAGATTTGAGACCATGAATCGCATAGTATTTCTTATTCTTCTAAACCCATCGATAGACCGATTGAATATATCTTTAGAAAAAGCCATCTCTCCTCTAAAGTCTGTAGATGCAATCCAATATCGTAAAATGTCAGCTCCCGAGTCCTTAATGACTTCCTGAGGCGTTACAACATTACCAATAGACTTAGACATCTTTCTGCCGCCCTCATCAACAACAAAACCATGTGTTAGAACAGACTTATAGGGAGCTGTTCCTTTCATTGCTATTGAAGTAAGCAGAGATGATTGGAACCAGCCTCTATGTTGATCGCTTCCTTCAAGATAAAGATCAGACTGAGTGTTAGATCCAAATATTTCGTCTATTACACAATAATGAGTTATGCCTGAGTCAAACCAAACATCAAATATATCTTTGGACTTCTCATAACTTCCATCTTTAATACCTAGATTTAGGTCAGACCATGAATCAATGCCTTGGTCTTTGATAGCCTCCGATGCTTTTCTAAATATTGCATCTTGTTCTGCGTGAGGTTCACCAGTTTCAGCATCATAAAAAAGAGTAATGGGTATGCCCCAATCTCTTTGTCTTGATATGCACCAATCAGGTCTATCTTGAAGCATTATCTGCATTCTCTCTTTACCCCACTCAGGTATAAAATCAACATCTTCTACTGCTCTAGTTGCCCCATCTAATAGACCTGATTTAGACATTGATATAAACCATTGTGGCGTAGCCATAAAAATTAATGGTGTTTTATGTCTCCAACAATGCGGATAACTATGATGGTATTTTTCGTTATTTAACAGAGCATTACATTTAGATAGTTCCTCAAGAACAAGTGGTTCAACTTTTCTGACATGAGTGCCTGAAAAAAAGCCAACATCATCTTTATAGCAACCGTTCTTTGCAATAGGGTTTACGATCTCAATTTTTTTGTTTACACAAACATTGAAGTCATCAACCCCATGTGCAGGAGCTGTGTGTACAAATCCTGTACCAGTTTCTGTCGTAACATGATCTCCAAATAGCAGAGGTGTTTCTCTTTGATAGAGCGGGTGTAAAAGTATTAAGTTTTCCAGTTCAGAACCTTTGAAGGTTATATTGATATCCTTAAAATCTTCATCATCCCATCTCTCTAAACATTCTTGTACAAGTTCTGATGCCACGAGTAAATACTCATTTTTAGATTCGATTAATTTATACTCTATTTCTGGATTACAGCAAACTGCTTGATTACCTGGTATGGTCCATGGGGTTGTAGTCCATATAACTACACAAATATCTTTAGCTTCATTAAGCCCTAAACTTTGGCTAAATTTTTTCTTACTAGTGTCATCAAAATTAAACTTAACATCTATTGAAATTGAATCCTTATCAATATATTCAACCTCTGCTTCTGCTAAAGATGAGGAACATTCAAGGCACCAGTGTACTGGTTTAAAACCCTTCTCAACATGGCCATTATGAAAAATTCTAGCAAAACCATTTATTGCTTCACCCTCAAAGGATTTGTCTAAACTTGCGTACCTATTTTCCCAGTCTCCAAACACACCTAATCTTTTAAAATCATCTTTCTGAATACTTATCTGCTCTGCCGCATAATTTCGGCATAAATCCCTAAATTCAGATTGGGTTATTTCTCTTCTTTTCTTGCCAATTTTTTTCTCAACCTGATGTTCAATTGGTAAGCCATGGCAATCCCAGCCTGGAATATAGGGAGCATCGAACCCTTCAAGATTCTTAGATCTAATAATGATATCTTTTAATACTTTATTAACGGCATGGCCTAAGTGAATATTTCCGTTCGCATATGGAGGTCCATCATGAAGTATAAATTTTTCTCTACCTTCTCTTTTAGCTCTAATATTCTGATATACATTTCTTTTTGCCCATTCATCAAGCATTTCTGGCTCCCTAACATTTAGGTTTGCTTTCATGGGAATAGATGTATTAGGTAAATTTAATTTCTGATCTTTCTTATCGTTCATAACTCTTTAAGAGCTCCCTTGCTTTGTTCTTGTCTTCATTAATTTGAATCTTGAGTTCTTCAACTGAATTAAACTTAACTTGACCTCTAATTTTACATAAAAATTCGATACTCAAAGCTTGATCGTAGATATTTTCATCAAAATCCATGATATGAGCCTCCAATGATTGCCTATAATCATCAAATGTTGGTTTTGGGCCAAAATTTATAATGCAAAAATAACTTTTATCCTTTATAAAAGTGCGTCCTAGGAATACCCCATTGAAACAGAATTCTACGTTATCAATGTCTATGTTAGCAGTTGGGGTAGATATTCTTCTACCCAAATTCTTACCTTTAATTACATTACCAGAAATAGTGTAAGGCCTGCCTAGATATTCTTTGGCTTCATCAAAATTGTTATGAGCGAGCAACTCTCTTATTAACGTACTACTCACTTTGTTATTTTTAGTTTTGAAATCTTCTAAAATTTCTAGCTCAATTTCATTTTCACTGCATAGCTCTGATAGGAGTCTGATGTCTCCAAGCCGATCTTTTCCAAACTTAAAATCTTCTCCAACAATCAAATACTTAATATTTTCTTTAACTAAATAATCGATAAAAAATTCTTTAGCTGTTTGATTTCTGAATTCATCATTGAACTCTATAGATACTATTCGATCTATACCCAAGCTATTAAAAATATGCCTTTTATCAAATTCAGATAATATTCTTTTTTTCTTCCATTGAAAGAATTCAAAAGGATAGGGATTAAAGGTTATAACTTTTGTGCTTAAAGTTCTTTCACTTGCTGTAATTTTAACCTTGTCTATTAGCTCTTGATGTCCTAGATGAACACCATCAAAGTTTCCTATAGTTGCTGCAAAACTCTCTTTCATATGACTTTTTTTGAAAACATCTTAATAATTAAAATAACAGCTAGTAACCATACGGTAATAGCTGCAAACGTTGTCGCTAACGCTAGACCAACATGACCCCAATCATATGAAAAAATAAATAAATAATTAAGTACTAAATTCATTATGAGGGATATTGTTCCCAGCATAAGAACAATTTTGGTTTTTGAGGCAGCAAAAAATACACTATTAAAAAATTTATAGCTCAATAAAAATGGCAGAGCATATGAGTATGCAATTAGACTCGATGATGTCATTTCAACATCATAATTTGTGAATTCTCCCCTAAAAAATAGTAATTGGATTACCTGATATGACAGAAGCACATAAAATATCGCTGACAATAAACCCAATAGAAATGTTGATAAAAAGCCTTTATAAAAAACTTTAGTGAATTCTTTTTTGTTCTTATTAACTAGCTGTTCGGTGAGATCTGGTAAAGCAACTAAGGCTATGGCTACACCAAACAACCCCATTGGAAACTGAATCAATCTATCAGATAGATATAACCAAGTTGGACTGCCTGAAATAAGAAAGGAAGCGAAGATAGTGTCCACTAATACATTTAGCTGATATACACCTGCTGCTAATATTGCAGGGAAAAATCTTGCAAAGAATGAATTTAATGTCTTGTTCTCAAACTGTTTTGTGAAGCTAGGAAAGTATCCGAGTTTATTTGTCACAAATAAATTTAATAATAATTGCAATATTCCAGCCAATAATACTGAAGCGCCAATAACCTTAAGGGTAAGATCTTCTGCAAAACATGCAAAACCAATCAAAGTTAAATTAAATAAAATTGGTGTAGCTGCAACTACCTGAAATTTTTTCCTTGAATTTTGTACTGCACCTAAAAAAGCAACTAATGATATGAGCAATATATAAGGAAACACATACCCAAGAAACTGAGAGGCAGCAAGAAATTTTGCTTCATCTGAAATAAAACCTGGCGCAAAAATACTTACAAATATTGAAGGGAAAAGCATAACAAATAGTACAAATGCAGCTAAAACACTAAATAGAACTGTAAAGATTTGGTTTAGAAATGCATGTAAATTTTCTTTTGCTTCTATGATGCTTGGGGTTAGTGACTGGGCTAGCGCTCCCTCCCCAAAAAAACTTCTAAAAACATTTGGAATCTTAAAAATTACCACAAAAATATCATGAACGACATTTGCACCTAATATTGACGAAAACATTAAATCCCTTATGTAGCCAAAAACTCTAGAGACAAATGTTAATGCTGTAAAACCGAAGGAAGATTTCCAGAAATTTGAAAGTTTCAATTATTTGTTCTCTGATTCAAAGTCCATAGATATTGAGTTTACACAATACCTAAGACCAGTTTTTTCTGCTGGGCCATCATCAAAAACATGGCCCAAATGACCTTCACAACCTGAACATAATATTTCAGTTCTTGGTCTACCAAATATAGAATCATCTTTTTTATAGATAATTGCTTCCTCATCTATAGCCTCAAAAAAACTTGGCCATCCACAACCAGCATCAAACTTTGAATTTGATTGGAAGAGATCTTTTTTGCAGTTTTTGCATTTATAAATACCATCTTCGAAAAAGGAATTAAATTTGCCAGTAAAAGGCCGTTCTGTACCCTTATCTCTAAGAACTATAAGCTCTTCTTCAGTGAGTGAATCATTAATTTTTTTCATCTAATAAATTGTACTATTTTTAGTTCTCCTCGACTTTAAATCCGAGCATCTTCAGGTCAAAACAATCTGATTTTTCGTGACACCCTTTTACGACAACTTGGGAGTAGCCAATTCTTTTATTGTAATTGTCTCTTATCTTTTTGAAATCGTTATGCTTAAAGTCATCTAATTTAGGATTATATGTATCAAGTATTAAAGAAACTGGTAGACCAAACTCTTTCATATCCTTATCAAAAGCACTTTTATCAAAATTAATAATTTTATTTTCAAGAGTAGTAATTCTTTGATTTATTTCTAGACCCAGGTAATTCATAACATTTTCATATGCCATTTTAGTCATTTGATATCTAGCAAATTGTGAATGACCAGCAATATGAGGTGTAGCAAATAAGTTTTTGTTTAAAAAATCTTCATTCACTTCAGGCTCATTCTCAAAAACATCAGAAATTAGTTGAACGTGGTGGCGATCTTCATCAAGTTCTAAGAAATCTTTTTCAGATACTACTCCTCCCCTAGATGTATTAAGAATTATTGCTCCATCTTTACAGTCTTTAAATTTTGTTGAGTAAAAAAGATTTTCTGTAAAATATTCTGATTCTGAAGACGTTGTAAAAGGAATATGCAATGAGATAAAAGTATATCCTTCGACAGTATCATTGCTATTAGTGCTTGGCTTAAACGGATCATAGGAGCTAACATTAAAATTAAAATACTTAAGAGTATCAAATACACCTTTGCCAATATTTCCACAACCGATTACTAATACAGGAGAGGTTTTTTCAATTTTTTTTTCTTCTAACATTAGTGCTGTAATAGAAAAAACGTATTCCCTTACTGCAATAGCATTAGCACCTGTTGAAAAGGCATATGGAATATTCATATCATCTAAAGCTTGCTTATCATAATGATCCTCACCTGTTGAAGCAGAACAAAGAAATTTAACGGCATTAGATATTTTCTTTTCGTGTGTTTTATATGTTGATCTTGTAATAACAACAGAATCCTCTACCACTTTACTGATATCAAAATCTTGGTCTGTGAAATATTCAATATTATCAAGATGATCTTGAAAGAAATGCTCTACATAAGGAATATTTTTATCAATAAGAATTTTCATTTTTTAGGCCAAAAAATTGATTTGATCCATCCAAGAAATGTATTTGCTTCCAGCGTCTTTTTCTCAATAATTAGAAGGTCATCTAAATATGTTGATGATTCACTAAAAAGTGACTTTCTGGTAACAAATTCTCCTTGATCAAGCTTCTTAATTTCTCGAGCAGGATTGCCTGCAAAAACAACGTTTTCAGGCACTACACCACTGACCACTGAACCTGCTCCAATGATGCTATTTTTCCCAATTTTGCTGCCTTTGAGGATGATAGATTTTTCTCCAATCCAGACATTATCTTCGATAATAACTTCTTTGGGAGTTGCAATATAATCTGTCCGATCATATATCCCATGCCAATCTGAGTCAGTTATAGTTACATCTGACGCGATCATGGTGGATTCTCCAATGGTAATTTTTTTTGCGCTTCTTATGCTTGTGCCTGGCGATATTAATATATATGCACCAAGATTAACTTCTCCATTTATTTTGTCTGTTTCCCATGTTGAAAGATCTATGCGTTTATCTGAAGCTGTAATAAGAGTTGCATAGTCTCCAATAGAAATATTATTGCCAAAAATTTTTAGATGCTGGGGGTTTAAGATCATCACATTTTTACCAAAGTTTTTAAATTTTGGTTTTAAAAAATGATGGATGTAGAACGAACTTATCGAATTAAAAAAATGTTTTAGCCAGAATGGTCTTTTTTCTATATTGATGATTGAGCTCCAAGTCTAATTATAAGCTAGAATAACTTTCTAGATGCTCAAATTCAATTCAGTAAATCTCTCTAAAGAAGTAAAGGTTTTTAAAAAAATTGGTCTTCCAATACTTGGAAGTCAATTAGTGATGTATGCAATGACAACAACTGATTACATTATGGCCGGCCTATACTCTGCCAACGATTTAGCTGGTGTTGGTCTAGGTGCATCAATATTCAATCCACTATATTTTTTAACAGCAGGTGTGATGTTTGGTATTGCCCCTATTATTGCTCAACACTTTGGGGCAAATGAATTTGAACAGATTAAAACTAAAACTAGAAAATTTCTGTGGGTAAGTTTGGTCATTGGAGTAGTTTTTAGTTTTCTGCTTTTTAATGCAGGCATAATAATCAACCTTCTGGGAACAGAAGATACCATCAGCAGAGTAAGTCAAGGCTACTTAAAAGCAGTAGCTTTTGCGGCTTTACCTATCACGCTTTATCAAGCCTTAAGAAATTATAGTGAAGGAATTACCCAAACAAAGATTGTTTTCATAATTGGAGCTTTAGGCTTTCTTTTAAATATTCCATTGAANTATCTCTTTATATTCACTTTTGGCTTTGGTGGNATAGGTTGTGGTATTGCCACATCAATAATTAGTCTTCTAGGTCTAATGACTATNTGGTTAGCTACTTTTGTAATGAAAGAGTACAAACAAACTTATATTTATGGAAGATTTATCCTTCCTGATAGTCAAAGTGCCTATGAGCTGATCAGAATAGGAGGCCCAATTAGTTTTGGAATTTTTGTTGAGCTCAGCATGTTTAGTGGTGCAGCTTTGGTTATTTCACTATTTGGTGCTACATCATTAGCAGCACATACAATTGCAATAAACATTGTTGGATTGCTTTTTATGCTCCCTTTATCATTAGGTCTAGCCTCTGCAATTAGAGTTGGAAATCTTATTGGAGAAAAAAACTATTCACAAGCAAACTATGTCGCGAACTTTAGTTTAAGACTCTCATTTTTTGTCGCTATGCTTAATTTTATTTTAATAATTATGGGCGGAGAGTTATTGATTGGCCTGTATACAAGCGAAGTGACTGTTATTTCTAAAGCTATTGGTTTACTAACACTTGCAGCCATTTTTCAGATACCAGATGCTATTGGTTTCTCTGCCATTGGTTCTTTAAGAGGACATAAAGATACTTTTGCAACAATGGTTAATTTAATAATATCTTATTGGTTTTTTGCTCTACCAATTGGTGTATATCTTGCATTCAACAATCATGTTGGAATTCCAAATGAAGCTGAAGGAATTTGGATAGGTATGATTATAGGAATAACCATTAGTGCTGTTCTGAACTCAGTCAGATTAAGATATAAGAAAAATTTATTAAAGAAGCTTTATTAACCTTGAACCAATAAGGTTGAGATCAGTTACAACAGACACTCCTACTTTTTCAAGAGCTTTAAATTTATCTTGTGCAGTGCCTTTTCCACCAGAGATAATTGCTCCAGCATGTCCCATTCTTTTTCCCTTAGGAGCTGTTACACCTGCAATATATGAGACTACAGGTTTAGTAACATTATCTTTAATATACTCCGCTGCTTCTTCTTCTGCAGTGCCTCCAATCTCTCCTACCATCACAATAGACTCAGTTTGAGCATCCTCTTGAAACATTTTCAAGCAGTCAATAAATGATGTGCCATTAATCGGATCACCACCTATTCCAACGCATGTGCTCTGACCAAGGCCTACTTCAGTAGTTTGATTTACAGCTTCATAAGTTAGTGTGCCAGATCTTGAGACAATCCCGACAGAACCTTTCTTATGAATTGAGGCTGGCATTATTCCAAGTTTTGCTACTCCAGGTGTAATAACTCCTGGGCAATTTGGTCCAATTAATCTTGTTCCTGGATTGCTCTTAAGCACATCTGTAACCTCTATCATATCTAATACTGGTACACCTTCTGTAATACAAATTATTAGTTCAATTCCATTATCTGCTGCTTCAATAATTGCAGCTTTGGAAAATTTAGCTGGTACAAAAATCACGGAAGTATTTGTACCAGTTTCATTAATAGCTTCTTTGACGCCATTAAAAACAGGTAGACCTAGATGCTGCTGACCACCTTTACCAGGAGTTACGCCTCCTACAATATTTGTACCATATGCAATACATTGTTCAGCATGCATTGTCGCTTGAGAACCGGTAAATCCTTGGAAAATGGCCTTTGTTGAGCTGTCTATAAGGATACTCATTTCACCAGCTCTACTATTTTCTGAGAAGCCTTCATGAGCGAATCTTCTCCAATTACATTTAAACCTGAATTATTTAATAAGATTTTGCCCTCATTGCTCATATTTCCTTGTAGTCTTACAACTATAGGAACATTTACATCTATCTCATTGATTGCCCCAATGATGCCTTCAGCTATCAAATCGCACCTAACAATTCCTCCAAAAATATTTACAAGAATACCTTTAACATTTTTGTCTGAAAGGATTAACTTAAATGCTTCACCAACACGCTCTTTAGTGGCTGTGCCTCCAACATCTAGAAAATTTGCTGGCTCTCCAGCGTATAATTTAATGGTGTCCATTGTTCCCATAGCTAAACCAGCACCATTGACCATACAACCTATATTTCCATCTAAAGAAACATAACTTAAATCATGTTGTTTGGCNTCATATTCTCTCTGATCCTCTTGTGAAGCATCTCTTTTTGCCAAAATATCTTCTTGTCTGTATAAAGCATTTTCATCAATATTGATCTTTGCATCCAAGCAGTGAAGATCACCAGAACTTGTTATTACCAGTGGGTTTATCTCTAGGAGGCTCAGGTCTTTATCTATAAATAATTTTTGACATCCATTAACAATCTTTTTGAATTGTTGAATCTGATTATGATTAAAATCTAACTTAGATCCCAAGCTATTAAACTCAACGCTTGAAACTTGTTCTTGATTTTTAAATCTGACTTTGAGAATCTTTTCAGGATTAGTTTCAGCCACTTCTTCAATGTTCATACCACCAGCTTTTGAAATTATCATTGAGATACATTTATCTGCTCGGTCCACAACTAGACTCATATATAGCTCAGATTCAATATCAGTTAACTCATCAATAGAAATAATATTTACAGGAAGACCAGCTTCATCAGTTTGATTTGTGATTATCTTTTTACCGAGCCAAGAACTAACAAATTCAGATATTTCTGCCTTATTCTTACAAAGTTTAACGCCGCCCACTTTGCCTCGACCGCCCGTATGGGCTTGCACTTTAGCAACACAACCATTTGAAAAATCTATGGCAGCTATTGCTTCATCAATATCGGATAAATCTCTAATAAGACCACGTTTTGATACTGGCAAATCATAAGTCTCAAATAGCTCTTTGGCTTGAAATTCATGTAGATTCATCAGTTTCCTATATGAATAGCCTGTTTATTTACTGCCAATGCAGCTTCGTGAAGGGCTTCTGATACTGTTGGATGACTAAACATTGTTAAACCAAAATCTTCGGAGCTTGCTGAGAATTCCATTCCTATTAATCCCTGTTGAAGTATCTCAGAGGCTGAGTTTCCAAAAATTTGAACACCCAAAACTTCATCAGTTTCTTTATCAGCTAACATTTTTACAAATCCGACTGAGTCTCCAGAAGCAAGAGCTCTTCCGCTTGCAGCAAATGGAAAACTCCCCTTTTTGTATTCTACATTTTCTTTTTTTAGATCTTTTTCAGTCTTGCCAACCCAGGCTATTTCAGGATGAGTATAGATAACACTTGGTACAAGATCATAATTAACTTCCATTCTTTTTCCAGCTATTCTTTCAGCTACCATAACCCCTTCTTCCATAGCTTTATGTGCAAGCATTGGTCCTCTTACAATGTCACCAACTGCATAGACATTATCTAATACTGTTTGACAGAACTGGTTAACTGGAACAAAACCTTTTTCATCTAGAGATAAGCTAAGCTTTTCATCCAATAAATTTTCGGTGAATGGTCTTCTGCCAACTGCAACAATAACTTTTTCATAATCTTGATTTTGCACTTTACCATCTATCTCAATTTCTAATGAAACACCTTTTTTGGTTTTTTTTGATCCTTTGACAAATGAGCCAAGATTAATATTGAGGTTTTGTTTTCTGAATTCTCTATCTATTAATCGTGACANGTCATCATCTAACATTGGTAGCAGAGATTTTTCAGCTTCATAGATATCTACATGCGAACCCAGCCTTGACCAAACACTTCCTAATTCCAGACCGATCACACCTGCACCAATAATTGCTAGTTTTTTTGGAGTTTTATTAAATTCTAATGCTCCTGAGCTCCCCACTACTGATGTACCATTCCAAGGGACTGAAGGTATATTTATTGGTCTTGAACCAGTTGCTAAAATNATATTTTTTGCATTAATGATTTCTTTTTTGCCTTTTAATTTTGTTACTTCTACTTCATTTGCCGAAATTAATTTACCTTTTCCATGTATTGATTCAACTTTGTTGTGTTTAAATAATTGAGCAACTCCACCTGTAAGTTTTGTAACAATATCGTCTTTTCTTTGCATCATTTTATTTAAGTCGTATGAAGGTTTGGTAACTTTAATACCATGCTCAACAAAACTTTCATTTATTTGCTGGAATTTATAAGAAGAATCTAGGAGAGATTTCGATGGAATACAGCCAACATTTAAACAAGTTCCACCAAGTTTTACTTTTCCAGAAGTATCTTCATCAAACTCAACGCAAGCTGTCTTTAAACCCAATTGAGATGCTTTTATAGCAGCAACATAACCACCAGGTCCNCCGCCAATAACAACTACATCATATTCCATTTAAACTCCAAGTATCATTGATTCAGGTGATTCTAAAATTTCTTTAACTTTCACGAGGAATGATACTGCATCTTTACCATCAAGCAACCTATGATCATAAGTTANAGCCAAATACATCATGGGCCTGACTTCGATATTTCCATTCACCACCATTGGTCTATCTTGTATTTTATGCATACCAAGAATTGCTGATTGAGGTGGGTTTAATATTGGAGTTGATAAAAGTGAACCAAAAACACCACCATTTGAAATAGTAANTGTGCCACCTGTCATATCTTCAAGACCTAATTTTCCGTCTCTGGCCTTTATTGAGTAATCTTTTATAGCCATTTCTATTTCAGCAATTGAAAGATTCTGTACATCTCTTACTACTGGTACCACTAAACCTCTTTCTGTTGAAACAGCAACACCAATATCTTGAAAACCATGNTATACAATGTCATCTCCATCAATTGAAGCATTTACTAAAGGCATCTCTTGAAGGGCTATGCTTGAAGCTTTTAGAAACATACCCATGAATCCAAGCTTAACGCCAAATTTTTCTTCAAACGAATCTTTATATTTTGCTCTTAACGCCTTTACTTCGAAAAGATCTACTTCATTAAATGTTGTAAGTGATGCTGTCTGAGATTGAGATTCTAATAATCTCTTAGCTACAACTGATCTAAGCCTAGTCATTGGAACTCTCTTAGACGATGATGNTTCTTCTTTTAATTGTTCTTTTTGAATTTCTGGTACTTTAGTACTTGTTTCTGCTTTAAGAATATCTTGTTTTGTAATTACACCTTTCTTTGTCGATGTCTGGATATTCTCTAAAGGTACATCTTTTTCATTTAAAAGTTTTTTGGCTGCAGGCCCCATTCTAAAACCTTTTAAGTTTTTATTTGATGAAGAAGATTGCTTGGTATCTTGTTGAGGCTTTGTAGGTTCAGCTACTTTTTCTTGAGGAGCCTCTATCTCTTCAGCTATTTTTGGTTCTTCTTTAACCTCAGGCTCTTCTATGGCTTCAGGCTCTTCACTAGTTTCATTACTTCTTGACCCATCGGCATCATCGTAACTACCAATAATTTCTGAGGATTTAATGATCGCCCCTTCATCTATGATAATTTTCCCCATCACCCCATCTGTTGGAGCTGTAACTTCTATGACAACCTTGTCTGTTTCAATTTCAGCTAAAACTTCATCCTGCTTTATTTGTTGTCCTTCTTTTTTTAACCAACTAGATAATGTTCCTTCGAAGATTGACTCGGGAAATTGGGGTGATTTTATGTCGATTGCCATGATGATTATTCTATAACTCTATAGCCTTACTAACTATCTCTTTTTGACGTTTCTGGTGATATTTTTGATATCCTCCTGCTGGAGCTGATGAAGGGTGCCTAGCAATGACATTCAATTTGTATCCTTTTTTAGTTTCATTAAGAACTTTTTCCAGTCTATGTCTGATCATTAACCATGCGCCCATATTTTCTGGCTCCTCTTGTACCCATAAAAAATCTTTACACTTTATTTCTTTGGTATAGCTTAATAGTTCACTCTCAGGAAAAGGGTATAACTGCTCAATTCGAACTAACTCAACATTTTTTGCATTTGATTCTTCTATTTCTGCAAGAAGATCAAAATAAATTTTTCCAGAGCAAAAAACTACCCTCTTTATTACTCCTGAACACTTGTCTCTAATAATATTCTTAAAAGTTCCATTTGATAGATCAGAAAGACTTGAAATAGCTTTTGGATTTCTAAGTAAGCTTTTTGGTGTAAGAACAACCAATGGTTTTCTTGAAGGCTTAATTGCTTGTTTTCTTAGCAAATGAAATATTTGAGAAGGAAGTGTTGGAACACAAACTTGAATATTATCGTAAGCGCAAAGCTGTAAGAACCTTTCCAACCTACAACTACTATGCTCTGGCCCTTGACCTTCATACCCGTGTGGTAAAAACATTGTTAAACCTGACAACCTATTCCATTTTGTTTCAGCACTTACAATGAACTGATCAATAACTACTTGAGCAACATTTACAAAATCACCAAATTGAGCCTCCCAGATTACTAATCCCTCTGGCCAAGTTGAAGCATATCCATACTCGAAACCAAGAACTGCTTCCTCTGATAACAATGAATCATAAATCTCAAATTTTTTATTATCTTTATTCAGGTTTGACAGAGGCACATAACCAACTCCTGTCTTTTGATCTTTAACTACAAGGTGCCTATGAGAGAAGGTCCCTCTTCTGGAATCTTGTCCAGTCATTCTCACTGGATACCCCTCGCTTAACAAGGTTGCATAAGCTGCCATCTCAGCAAAACCCCAATTAATAGCGATTTCTCCGTTAAGCATTTTTCTTCTTTCATCATAAAGCCTAGAAACTTGCTTCTGAACTTCTATACCTTCCTCAAAATCTAAACCTACCTCCATAGATTTTTGAAGAAGGTCTATTGACGCTGCAGTTGGGTAAGGTTTGCTAAAATCAGGCGCTAAATAAGGAGACCAATCAAAATGCAGACTTGTATCAGGTGTAGCTGATAATGATTCAGCTACATTTTCTCCTTTTTCCATATTAGCTCTGTATTCTTTTTTAAATTTATCAAATTGTTCAAGATCAATTGACTTACTTTTATCTAATTTGTCAAAGTATAAATCAGTTACAGTATTTTTTGCTTTAATTTCGCCGTACATCAGGGGTTGAGTTGCAAATGGTTCATCAGTTTCATTATGCCCCCTTCGTCTGTAGCAAACGAAATCAATAATTATGTCTTTGTGAAAGGTGTCTCTAAAATCAACAGCAAGTTTTGCTGCCATTACACATGCCTCTGGATCATCTCCATTAACGTGCAGTATTGGAGCATCAATCATTTTAGCCACATCAGTGCAATATTCTGTGGATCTTGCATCTTCTTTTAGACTTGTTGTGAAACCTATTTGATTATTCACAACAATGTGAACGGTACCACCAACACCATAAGCTCTTGTTTGTGATAGCTGAAGGATTTCCATAACAATTCCTTGCGCAGAAAATGAGGCATCGCCATGCATAAGTATTGGGACAACTTTTTTATGCTCATGATCAAGCCTTCTATCTTGTCTAGCTCTTACTGAACCAAGCACTACTGGATTTACAATTTCTAAGTGAGATGGGTTTGAACCCAAAGCCAAATGAACCTCACCACCGCTTGTTAGGATGTTTGAAGAAAAGCCTAAGTGATATTTAACATCGCCTGTATGCTCTATGTCTTCTTCAATATCTTCAGCAAATTCTGTAAATAATTCACTTGGTTTTTTACCCATCACATTTATAAGAACATTTAAGCGCCCTCTATGTGACATGCCCATAACAAGCTCCTTTGCTCCTTTTGCACCAAAGTCTTCAATCAATGTATCAAGAAGTGGTACAAGAGACTCACCACCTTCAAGCCCAAATCTTTTTGCTCCTGGATATTTGGATGCAAGAAACTTTTCTAAACCTTCAGAATCAACCAATCTTTTAAGAATATGTTGCTTTTCAGAATCATTGAAATCATATGGGGTCTTCTTACCCTCAATTCTTTCAAGAAACCAAGTTCGTATCTTACTGCTCATAATATGCATAAATTCATAACCAATGCTTGAGGTGTAAGTACTTTTTAAAGACTCAATAATATCTTTTAACTTAATTTTTTTTGAATCTTGAAAATTTGAAATTGATAATTCATTNTCTAAATCATTCTTAGATAAGCCATGATATTCAAGCTCCAAATCTGGAACTGNAATTTCTTCACGTAAATGCAANGGGTCGATCTTTGCAACTTGATGACCACGGCGCCTGTAAGCATTTATTAAATTTTGNACATCAGACGATTTGGAGTTTTTGGGAATAGTCTTGGTAGTATTTGTTTTAGTTACAGATTTAAGTTTTAAGTTTTTAAAACTTTCTTGAACTGAATTATGGCTTATATCGGTTTGTCCATTCTGAATGGAATCAAAATATTTTCTCCATTCAGGCGTTAATTTTGCTGGGTCTTCTATGTAATCTTCGTAAAGNTGCTCAAGATATTGTGAATTTCCCCCATATTTGAAACTTTCTTCAAACCTCTCCTCTATTGATTTTGACACTATCCTATTTTTCTTAACTCCTTCTTAATTTCATTGATTGCCTTTGATGGGTTTAATCCTTTTGGGCAAACAGATGTACAGTTCATTATCCCATGACATCTATAGACACTAAAAGCATCATTAAGTTTTTTTAATCTATGTTTTTTTTGATTATCTCTGGTATCAGCTATAAATCGATAAGCTTGTAGCAATGCAGCAGGACCGACGAATTTATCAGGATTCCACCAAAAAGAGGGGCAACTTGTTGAGCAACAGGCACAAAGAACACATTCATAAAGACCATCGAGTTTGTCTCTATCATTTGGGCTTTGCAATCTCTCATGACCAGTAGTGACTTCGTCTTCATTATCTAAAAATGGTTTTACTTTTTCATATTGTTCATAAAAAGGCTTCATATCAACAATAAGATCTTTTATAACTGGTAGCCCAGGCAATGGTCTTACTTCAAGCTTGCCTCTTGTTATGACATCAGAAACTGGTGTTATGCATGCTAGACCATTCTTTCCGTTCATATTTACNCCATCAGATCCACACACACCTTGTGCACAAGATCTTCGAAATGTAACGGTTGAGTCTTTTTCTTGGGCCTGTCTGATTGCGTCTATTACCATCATATTGCCTGTAGCNGGATACTCCACTTCATAATCTGACATGTANGGNCTTGCATCTTTTTCAGGATCAAACCTATAAAGACTAAGCTGTAATTTTTCTGGCATTAATATACCCTCGCTTTGGGTTTAAATGCATCAACGGATTTTGGTGATAAATTTACATCTCTTTTTGAGACACGNTTTTCATCCTTGAAGAATAACGAGTGGCACAACCANTTCTCATCATCTCTATCAGGAAAGTCTTCTCTTGCATGCGCTCCTCTGCTTTCTTTTCTATCAATTGCTGAGTACGCTGTCGCATTTGCTATCTCTAACAGNTTNAAATATTCCAGAACTTCAACTCTCTCAGAATTGAATTGGTTTGATTTATCTATGAGATGAATTTTCTTNGTTCTTTCAGTNACATCTTCAAGCTTNCTAATTCCTTCTTTCATTAATTGTTCATTCCTGTAAACACCAAAATGATTCTGCATAATATTTTGCATCTCTGCTCTTAATTTAAATACACTTTCGCCTTCTTTAGTTCCTTGAATTCGTACCATCATTTCAAGNGATTCTTCAATATTTGCTTTAGATATNTCGCTTGATCCTGCATTTGATCCCTCACCATTAATATGTCTTCCNGCTGCTCTTCCAAAGACAACNAGGTCTAGTAANGAGTTGCCGCCCAATCTGTTTGCNCCATGAACTGAAACATTAGCAGCCTCTCCTATAGAATATAATCCTTCAATAACTTCATCTTCACCATTTTTAGTTGTAAGCACTTGACCGTGAACATTTGTTGGAATCCCCCCCATCATGTAATGACATGTTGGAACGACTGGAATTGGGGCTTTGATAGGATCTACGTTAGCAAATGTCATGGATATTTCTCTAATCTCAGGTAATTTTTTCATTATTGACTCAGCACCTAAATGATCAATTTTAAGGAAAACATGGTCTTTATGCTCACCACAACCTCTTCCTGCTAAAATTTCTTGAACAATACAACGAGACACAACATCCCTTGAAGCTAGGTCCTTAGCTTTAGGTGCATAATTAGGCATAAACCGTTCGCCTTCAGAATTTATTAGGTATCCACCTTCACCCCTGCATCCTTCTGTCATTAGAGAACCATTTCCGTACAATCCTGTTGGGTGAAATTGCCACATTTCCATGTCTTGTAACGGATATCCCTGTCTCAGAGCCATTCCTAAACCATCACCTGTGCATATTAGTGACGTTGTATTTTGCTCATACACTTGGCCAGCTCCTCCTGTTGCCAAGACAACTGAGTTACACCTGATAATTGAAACTTCCCCAGTTTCCATATCAAAACAACTAAGTCCCTTGATAGCTCCTTCATCATTCTTAATCAGGTCTATCGCAAACCACTCATTTAGGAAATTTGTGCCAGCCTTTAAATTAGCTTGGTATAAAGTATGTAAAAGGGCGTGTCCTGTTCTATCTGCTGCTGCACATGTTCTTGCTGCTTGCCCACCTTCTCCAAACTCTTTTGATTGACCGCCGAAAGGTCTTTGATAAATTCGTCCATTTTCAAACCGTGAAAAAGGAAGACCCATATGTTCCAGTTCAAAAATAGCATCGGGACCTTCAGAACACATATATTCAATGGCATTTTGATCCCCAATATAATCCGAGCCTTTTACGGTATCGAACATATGCCATCTCCAATCATCGTTTGGATCAGCACTTGCAATTGCACATGTAATACCACCTTGAGCTGCAACTGTATGAGACCTTGTAGGGAATACTTTTGATACAACAGCAACATCTAAGCCTGATTTTGATATCTCAAGTGATGCACGA
>NYUL01000037.1 GCA_002684055.1 Gammaproteobacteria bacterium | reverse complement strand
CGGCCATTTTACTTGCTGTAGATGTGCTGGCGTCGCCACATTGATTCCGGCAAGCACTGAGCGCGCGATTCGCACATTCAAGTGCAGCTTCATAATCTTTTTCATCTTCAGTATATGGATCTTTACCTATGTACTTTAATGCTATTTCCATTACTTCTGATGGAGCATCCAACATTGATATTCCACAATCCTCATATTTTGCAGCTATAGCTGGGTCAAATAAAACACTCCAACTAGTGATTTCATCTTCATCAACTTTGTCTACATTATACCCTACCCCTGTTGTGCCATACATGTAATTAACTGAATAATTTCCTCCAGGATCGTGGGCGTCAATTTTTGCAAGAACATTAGGATCTAAATTTCCTAAATTTGATAATTTAGATTTATTAAGTTGTTGAAATACTCCTGCCTTAATTTGATTTTCTAAAAATGAACCTGATGGAACAACAATATCATAACCAGATCCACCAGCTAAAAGTTTAGCTTCCAAAACTTCATTTGAGTCAAATACATCATAAGTGACATCAATTCCGAATTCACTTTCAAAATTTGCAATTGTATCTTCAGCTATATAATCAGACCAATTGTAGATAAATAATTCTTCTTTCGCTTTTACCGAGAAAGAAATTAAAACTATTAGAGATATAAAATACTTGAGCATAGTTTGCCTCCTAAATAAAATTTATAATAAATAAAATATATNAAAAATCGAGAATTTTTTTATACAGATCAGGTCTTCTATCACGGAAATTNCCCCACATCTTTCTGTATTGATATGAAATGTTTAGATCAAAATTAGCAGAAATATAACCTTCTTCTTTNTCATTCATTCTTTTTATAACATTCCCTAAGTGATCTAAAATAAATGAATTCCCATAAAAATTTAACTCTATATCCCCTTCAATTTCTTTACCAATTCGATTTGAGGCAATAATTGGAATTTGATTAGCTGCNGCATGACCAATCATAGTGTTTACCCAATGATTTTTTGAATTTAACTCTGGCATNTGAGGNTCAGAGCCAATTGCAGATGGATAAAAAATAAGATCAGCACCTTTTAAAGTAAGTATTCTTGCACATTCTGGAAACCACTGATCCCAACAAATTGCNCAGCCAACTTTTGCTTTTGGNGTATCAAAAACCATAAAACCAGTTGTGCCTTTTTCAAAATAATACTTTTCATTGTAACCTACTCCTTCAGGGACATGGGATTTGTTATAAACTTCACTGTATTTTCCATCTGAGTCAATCATAACAAGTGAATTAAAATATTTAGTACCATCTTTTTGAAAAAAACTTATTGGTAAAGAAATATTTTTACTTTTACAAATATTGGATAATTTCTCAAACATAGGATTAGAGGGAAAATCTATTGCAAGATTAAAAAACTTAGCATTTTTTGTTGAGCAAAAGTAATTATCNAAAAATAATTCTTGTAACAATAATATATCTACATTTTTTTTTGCTGCGTCTTCAATTAATTTGATTGCTTTGTTGAGATTTGAATCAAAATCATCTTTAATAGTTGCAAATTGAGATGTGGCTACTTTGATATTCATATTTTTGGAACATTCATGGTTATACAGTGGATGTTACCTCCCCCATAATTTATGTTGNTAGTTTCAATCATAACAATCTCTTTAGTTGGAAATAAATCTTNAAATATTGTTTCAACTTCATGATCTTCTTTTACATTAAACTTAGGCAAAATAATTTTATTATTAGTAAAATAAAAATTTATATAAGAGCTTATTAGATTTTTATTATTAATTTTTTTGTTAGAGGGTAATGGAAGTGAGATTAATTCGAATTTTTGTTGAGTATGATTAAAGAAATCAATTAAATCTTTTTTATTTTTATTAAGAATGTCATAATTTAAATTAGATTTATTAGAATCTGCAATTAAATATTTATTATTTCCAATTGGGCATAATAAATTATCTACATGACCATCTGTATCATCTTCAACAAGACCATTATCAAATAGAAAAATATTTTTTAAATTAAACATTGTTTTTATTTCATTTAAAATCTTTTCTTCACTAAAAGTCTGTTTCCTATTTTTATTAAAAATTACATTTTTTGTAGAAAAAAGATTTGAATTGTCATCATATGTAATAGCACCACCTTCAAGAACTATATCTGAAAAAATAGATTGAATTTTAAAATAATTAGAAATGAAATCTGAAACTTTATTATCGTTTTGAAAATCTGAATATTTCCCATATCCATTAAATTTAAAATTTACTGATTTTATTTTTTTATCTTCAGAATAAAATATAGGAGCTATATCTCTCATCCAAGAGTCATCTAACTTACAGCTTAAAATATTTATATTATTAGCTTGAATATTATTTTTAACTTCTATTATGTCTTCTTCATTACAAAGTACTATAACTTTTTCAGTTTTTGCAATTTCAATTATTATATTAGTTACTTCACGCTTTGCTTCAAAGATTATATCTCCATACAAATCATGGTTACACGGCCATGCAATTAAGCAATATTCGTGTTCATGCCATTCAGGAATTAGTTTCATAATGTATTAAAAATATGTATAATTATTTCATGTTAAAAAATGAAGTAAAATTCATAGAAATGAAGGATGGAGATAAAGAAGACTACGAACTTCTTGCTAATTTTGAAGATAAATACATAGAAGGTACTGCAGATCGTCTTGTTCGAGTACTAAAAGGTTTAGATAATTCAATGGGAGGATATAAAGTTTCACGACTAGAGCACTCACTTCAAACTGCGTCACGAGCATTAAGAGATAATGCTTCTGAAGAAATGATCGTTGCGTCACTCTTACATGATATTGGTGATGAGATTGCGCCTTTAAACCATTCTGAATTAGCAGCAGCAGTCCTTAAACCGTTTGTATCTGAAAAAACAAGATGGATCGTAGAGCAACATGGATTGTTTCAAGCCTATTACTATAATCACTATTATGGGAAAGATAGAAATCTAAGAGATAAGTTTATAGGACATGAATTTTATAAAGATACAATAAATTTTTGTGAAAAATGGGATCAAGCATCTTTTGATCCAAGTTATGATACTATCCCTCTGAAAGATTTNATACCACTAGTTCAAAAAATATTTAATAGACAACCTTATAGAAATTTATAATTATTTTTTCAATTTTGAAAGAAGCTTTAGGTCTTTTTCTTCAAAATTAATTTTATTTTCTTGAATAAAATCATTAATTTTTTGTTTTTTTAGCGGTTCAAATTCAGCAACTTTTCTTTTACTAAGATCTACATACAAAGAACAAACTTCAGTTGTTGCAGCTCTATATTTTTCATTTTTATGAGTCATCTCAAGTTTGTAAACTAGTCTTTTGTTATCAATATCTAAAAATAACAAATTAATATCCACTTCATCTCCCTCTTTAACTTCTTTATCGTAAGTAGTATGGGACTCTACAGCGAAGGTAGTTTTTTTCTCAGTTTTAGCTGCTTGTTCTCCCATATCAAATTTATTTAACATTACTTCCCATCCAGTATCAAATAAATGAATATAAAATGCCAAATTCATATGACCGTTATAATCAGTCCACTCTTTTTTAACTTTTCCAGTTGATAGATAAATCTTCATATTGCTTAATAATTATTNTCAGTTTATTNTTAATATAAAATTATGAATAATGAAGTAATAATATCATGTGCAGTTACAGGCTCAGGTGATACTGCTGGAAAACATCCCAATCTACCTATAACACCAAAACAAATTGCAGAAGCTTCTATAGAAGCTGCTAAAGCTGGAGCTGCTGTTGCCCATATTCATGTTAGAGAGCCGGACGGTAAGCCAAGCAGAAATATTGAATATTATAAAGAAACAGCTGATAGAATAAGATCATCAGAAATAGACGTAATTATAAACTTTACGACAGGTATGGGTGGAGATTTTGAAGTTGGGGAAGGCTCAGATCCTTTGAATCCTGTTGGTCCAAATACAGACATGATCCATGCTCTTGACAGGTTAGAACATGTTGAAGAATTGTTACCGGAAATTTGCACATTAGATTGTGGATCTCTTAATTTTGGAGATTCTAATATGACATTCATTCACACTCCTGTACAATTAAGAGCAGCTGCAAAAAAAATGCAAGAATTACAAGTTAAGCCTGAAATGGAAGCTTTCGAAATGGGTCATCTTTGGTTTGCTAACCAATTATATAAAGAGGAATTAATTGACTCACCCCCACTNTATCAAATATGCCTTGGCATTCCATGGGGTTCACCAGCAACAACTGCCGCAATGAAAGTAATGGCCGATATGATTCCATCAGAGGCTAACTGGGCAGGTTTTGGAATTGGAAGACACCAAATGTCTATGGCGGCTCAATCTGTTATCCTAGGTGGGAATGTTAGAGTTGGTTTAGAAGATAATCTTTACTTAGAGAAAGGGGTTTTTGCTTCAAATGCTCAATTAGTTGAAAAATCATCACGTATAATAAATGATTTAGGAGCAAAAATATTGANTCCTCAAGAAGCTAGAACTAAATTAAANCTCAAGAAACATTTTTAAAGTAAGTGAAATCCTCAATAGATAATATTGCTGTAATTGGAATAGGTGTCATTGGTACAGGTTGGATTATTAGATTTTTATATAATCAAAAAAAAATTAAAGTTTATGATCCAAATATAGAACAAAAAAAAAATTTATTAAAAGAGATAAAAAGAGTCGAACCTACATTAAAGAAAATTTATAAAAAAAAAATTAATTTATTAAAACAATTAGAATTTTCTAAATCACTAAAAGATGCAGTAAAAAATGCTGATTTAATNCAAGAAAATGCACCAGAAAATGAAAATTTAAAGAAGAATTTAATAAAGGAAATTAGCGAACATTCAAAAATAAACTCAATAATTGCCTCAAGTTCTTCAGGTCTTTTACCAAGTAAAATTCAATCAAAATGCAAAAATCCAAAAAGATTAATTATTGCACACCCATTTAACCCTGTGTATCTCTTACCCTTGGTTGAATTAGTTGCTGGAAAACAAACTGATAAAAAGTTTATTAATAAGGCTAATATATTTTATTCCAATATTGGAATGAAAACACTTATTTTAAAAAAGGAATTACCTGGATATTTATCTGATAGACTTCAAGAATCTATNTGGAGAGAGTCATTACATATAATTAATGAAGGATATGCGTCTACTCAAGATTTAGATGATGCTATTATATATGGTCCTGGCTTAAGATGGTCTTTNATGGGNACATTTTTAACTTTTCATCTAGCNGGTGGTAAGATGGGCATGNCNCANATGCTTGAGCAATTTGGCCCTGCATTAAAGCTTCCATGGACTAAATTAAAAGCTCCAACACTTAATAAAAAACTTAAAAATAAAATTATTAATGGTACTAAAAAACAATCTAAAAATAGATCAGTAGAAAACTTATCAAATTTAAGGGATAATTTTTTAATAGATTTGCAGAAGTTATTATCAAAATACAAAGTTTAGAGAGTTACATAAGGCGATGTGCCTCTAAAATTTATGTCTAATTTTAATTCCTTATCGATAGGTGGAAAGGCCCTCTGTTGGCATTCAATCCGTGGACAAATTCTACATGACACACCAATTGGCGTTTGTAATTTTTTATTTTCTATATCCATTCCCTCAGAATAAATTAAATCTTTTGCATATTTAACATCACATCCTAGACCAATAGATACAAAACTTTTAGGCATTCCATGTTTTTCGATACCTTTTTCAAAAGCACGAGCAATACAGAAATATACTTTTCCATCTGGCATTCTTGAAATTTGAGGATGTATTTTTCCTGGATTTAAAAAAGCTATATAAACATTCCATCTTGGGCATGACCCTCCATGCCTTGGTATATGAATTCCTGATAATGAAAATCTTTTGGAAACATTGCCTGCAATATCAGTTTTTAGAAAATGAAATGGCACACCTTCATTGCCTGGTTTTTGTAAATTTGTTAACCTATGCGTAACTTGCTCAAAACTACATGCGTAATGATGCATTAAAATTTCAACATCATATTTATTTTTTTTTGCGTTAGTGAGAAAATCATCATAGGGCATAAGCATCGCTGATGCGAAATAATTTAACATAGAAATTTTTAATAGAGGTCTTACTTCTTCAGATTCTATATTATTTGTATTAATAATTTTATCGATTATGTCTTCAGACTCAAGATATGCTACTTGATAAGCTAAATGAAAATTTCTTGAAGTATAGGTTAACATTTCAGAAAGTTGAAATAATTTTTTTTCTTTATCAAATTTTCTAACTGATTTTAACTCTTCACTTGCTGGAACTATCTGCACATTAATTTTATGCTTATCTTTTAAATAATTAGTTAATTTTAAACCTGATCCAATATTATGCCCATTATCTAACCCTGCTTGCTTCCTTATAATTTCAGAAGCTAATTCAATTTGATGAAAATAGTTTTTATTATCTTGTAAAAAATCTGAAACTATCTCAACAGGTAAACGACTAGGGCTTTCAACTACAGAGGAATTAACATCCATAGATTCAAGTCTATTTTGCATATCTTCTTTAAAAGATTTGTGCGCATCATTAAGAGTTAAAAGTGCCTTAGCTATATTTGGATTAGAACTGATAAATTCTGCCGTTTCTTGATTAGTAATATCTAAGTCTTCAAACATTTCATTACTCAAAACATCCATCACGTCTGATAGAGCTCTCTGATTACTCTCTAATGTTAAGTCTTTAAGAGATAAACCTAATTCATTCCCTACTTTTATTAAAAGTGGCACGGTGATTGTTCTTCGACCACTCTCTAATAAATTTAAATAACTAGGTGAAATATCTAGTTTTTTAGATAATTCTGATTGAGAAAATCCTCTCGAACGTCTCTCTTTTCTAATTTTTGAGCCAATATTTGATATTTGATTTATTTCCATAATTTACAAAATTTACAAATTTACATATATTACAAATACTTTTTTTACAAGATTTACCCATATATACCTTAATTATATTGATTTTTTCTGCACAATGTAAAATATGTAAATTATGAATAAAAATGAAAAAAATATAAACGAAGATATTATTTCTAGTCACGACAATAATCTTTTACAGAATAAAGTAATTGAAAAATCATTAGACTCACAAATTGGATACGATGCGATTGATAATTCTAATGCTTATTATTCTGAAAGATATGGTTGGACTTTAAGAAAAAATTAATACTTCTAAATAACTAACTTTTAATTTATCTAGCTTAAGTATTATGACTTACTTAGCTAATCCAAAAAGATATTCTTACAAAAACTTTAAAAGATGTGGGAAAAGTGGACTAGATCTGCCTCAAATTACACTTGGTCTTTGGCATAATTTTGGTGGCAAAAATATAAATTTAGAATCAAAA
>NYUL01000036.1 GCA_002684055.1 Gammaproteobacteria bacterium | reverse complement strand
TGAGGACTCCGTCCTTAGGGGCTCAGCATGCGCGGCAATTGTTGTATCAAAGCCCGGATGTGCTGGAGCTATGCCGACAACAGATGAATTAGAGACGTTTTTAAACAAAAACTAATATTCAGTAATATAATACGAAAGCTTAATTATGCATATTGCCCCTTACGATAACAAAAATATCCCAATCGTGGACGTTAATCATGATCTAGTCCCACTGAACTACTTCAATATTGTTAAGTTATTTAAAGGCGAAAATTTTAAATACAGATTAAGCCAATATGAGTCATGTATCGTGCCAGCCACTGGCACCATCGATATTGATATTGGTGGTCAAAAATTCAATTCAGTAGGTAATAGATCTTTAGACGTGTGGGCTGGAGAGCCCGAGGGCGTGTACGCCCCGACAGACACTCCAGTTTGCTTTGAATGTTTAACCGATACAGCCGAGATTTTTATTGCAGGAGCAAAATATGATAAAGTTTTAGAACCTTTTGAGGTTAGGTCTCAGGATATTGATTTAGTTCAATACGGATCAGACGACACAAAAACACATCGAAAGATAAAGCATATCTTAGGAGCAAATCAAAGGGACCAAGTTGGAAGGCTACTAGTAAGCGAACTCTACACAGTCGGTTCCGGTGGATGGTCTGGGTTCCCATCCCATAAGCATGATACAGACCGCTTGCCCGAGGAGACAAGGCATGATGAAACATACAACTTTAGGTTCAAGCCAGATTATGGTTCAGGTCTTCAGATGCTACAACGCGAAGATAACAAACCAGGCGACGCTTATCACATTATGGATGGCTCTACGGTGATAATTGATAAAGGTTATCATCCATGTTGCGCGCTCCCCGGCTACGAAATGTACTATTTCACGATACTCGGCGGTTTAAGCCAGCGGCCCTTGAAACAATTTTTTCAGCCAACGCATGAAGANCAACTATCAACAATCCCAGGTATTATGGATATGGTGGCAAAGTTTAAATGACAATTGCTACACTTAAAGAAGTACTAGGGCCTGCCATGGAAGGTGGATATGCCGTCGCAGGATTGGTCACACTAGGATGGGAAGATATGCGAGCATACGTTCGTGCAGCAGAAGAAGAAAATGTTTCAATTATTCTTCAAGCCGGGCCATCTTGCAGATCGCATACACCTTTGCCTATCTTAGGAAATATGTTTAATCATTTAGCTAATGAAGCGAGCGTCCCTGTGGTTGCCCATTTAGACCACGGTTATACCGAAGAAGAGTGTATAGAGGCTATTGAATGTGGATTTACTTCAGTAATGTTTGATGGCTCCAGACTTCCGCTGAAAGAAAATATTGACAAAACAGCTCGNATTGCTGAATTGGCTCATGCGGCAGAAGTTTCTTGTGAAGGTGAAATTGGCTTCGTTGGCTACTCTGATGGCGAGCAATCAAACGGCACAAAACCTTCAGAAGCTAAAAAGTTTGCAGCTGAGACCAAAATCGATGCAATGGCGATATCCGTCGGCAACGTCCACTTACAGAAAAACAAAGAGGGAACCCTTGATCTAAAGACGATNAGACAAATCGAAGAGCTAACCTCAACACCATTAGTAATACATGGAGGTTCTGGGGTTTCCTTAGCACAAAGGTCTTATCTAGCAAAAAATTCAAAAATATGTAAATTCAACATTGGGACTGAGTTAAGAATGGTCTTTGGTGAAGCCTTAAAAGAATCTTTAGAAAAAGACCCCACTCAATTTGACCGCGTTCAGATCTTAAGTAAGACAAACGATCCTATAGTTGAAGCGACGCGAAAAGTTTTAAACGCATTTAAGGCAGAAAAAAAATAGTTCAAAAAGTAAGATGAAATCAGGATTAACAATTATAATATTTTTGGCTTTGGCGTTTCCATTCACATGCAGTGCAAAGCAAATANAAAACTATGAGTCAGAACTAATAGTAATCTATGGCAATATATTAGCCACACGCAATTTAACTAAGGAACCAAACCCAGATTTTATAGGCTGGTACATTAGGATCACCCCTGATGTTGCTTCAAAAATTAACGAAGCACACTTTGAATCAGATAATGAAATGAAAGAAAAAATACGAGCCGGCCTCTACTTTTGTAGTTCGTCATATTGGAAAACAGGAAATACCTTAACAATTTCATGTTCAAATTCCGAAGCGAACAACTAGGGTCTAATTAGGAAATTAAAAAATAACAAACTGCTGCAACTTACAATTAGACTTCTGACCTAGCAGAATACAGCCTCCATGAAGAGTGACATTTGAATATCGTATGAAATAATTAATTGTGGACGAATTTAAACATCACATAAGAAATAAAAATAAAATAGTTGCAAAACTAAAAATCAATATATAAATGTTAGCGCTAACTGAGGCTATTTTTTTTTATGAAAATGCACCAAATTAGTCTTTTGATACTTTAATAAAATAGAATCAGTTGTTATAGGAAACAGGTACGAAAGTACTTTTTTGGGAGAAAATTATGAAAAAATTAGTNATGGCGGGCGCTGCGCTCGCAATGATGGCGTCTACAGCAATAGCTGAGCGTTATGTAATGATTACACACACACAAGGTACTGACCCATTTTGGCCAGTAGTTGAAAAAGGTGGNAGAGATGCNGCNGCTGCAATTGGAGCAGACTTTGANTATAACTTNGATCCATCNGGNGATATGTCAGGNATGGCNAAGCTTATCGANGCAGCNGCCGCATCTAANCCAGACGGNATAGTNGTNTCTNTNCCTGACCCAGATGCATTAGGNGGAGCNATCCGCGCNGCNGCAGACGCTGGNATTCCNGTAATCACAATGAATTCAGGCNTNGAGAATTCAGCTAAAGTNGGNGCANTNATGCACGTTGGTCAGCCAGAGCTTTTAGCGGGACAGAAAGCTGGAGAGCGTGCTAAAGCTGAAGGTGTAACAAAGGGTCTTTGCTTGAATCAAGAAGCATGGAACACAGCCCTCGTGGATCGATGCGAAGGTTATTTCTCAGGTCTTGGCGGATCATTGAACATGATCGACGTATCAAACGACGTACAGCAAATTGAAACTAGAACAGCAGCCGCATTGTCAGCTGACCCATCAATTGATGGAATTTTAGCAGCTGGTCCACATGTGTGTGATGCAGCTAATAAAGCTATTAAAGATGTTGGTGCAGATGTTCATCTAGCATGTTTCGACATGTCAGATGCCGTAACTGCAATGCTAAGATCTGGTGATGCGTCATTTACAATCGATCAGCAACAGCGTTTGCAGGGCTATATGCCAATCATTGTGCTGCATTTGTATAACACAAACGCTGGTATGTTGCCAGGAGCTAATATTCCATCAGGTCCTGGTTTCGTAGACGCTTCAAATATTGATAATGTTGCGTCTCAGGCAGGCATAAACCGCTAATAGCTTATGTATTAGTAGGAAATTATAACAGGCGAGCGAAGGCTCGCCTGTTTATTTAAGAGACACTAAAAACATAGATATCAGAGGTTAAAATGTCGGAACGAAGTGAATCTGATCGTCTTCAAAATGAAAGCTGGATCCAGCGCATGATAAGAAGACCCGAAATTGGTTCTTTCATAGTCATGATCGTAATTATATTGGCCCTTGGGTTAGCCTCTGAGGGGAAAGCTTTCAATGCATTGGGCTTAAAGAACAATATAGCCATTATCGCCCAATTGGGAATAATAGCAGTTGGTGCTGCTTTATTAATGATTGCTGGCGAATTCGATTTGTCCATCGGGCCAATGATTGCCTTTGCAGGTATGTCCATGGCCATAATGTTGAAATGGGGTTTACCATTCGGCCTAGGAGAGGCAACGCCATTTACGGCTTTTGCAATAACTATGTGCATGACACTGGCGTTTGGATGGCTCATTGGAACTATTGTGGTCAGATCGGGATTATCAAGTTTCATAGTCACATTAGCATTTTGGTTTTTTCTTCGTGGTCTTACCGAAGTATGCTTCAGACTGATTAACCAAAATACTAATGTTTCTGGGCTACCGGATTATAAACAAGAGAGCTGGTTTGCCGAACAAATGGGTGGCGAAGTTTTCGGATGGCTTTATGATGGCTGGTTCTGGATTGGTCAAAAAGTATCAGCCGGATTGGAATTCACAGCTGGTATGGCCAAAGACGACAAAATTGATCTCATAAATTATTTAAGCTTCCTAAACATAAACCGGAAAATGGAACAATGGGTTACTGGATTTGATGCTAGACTTCTCTGGTTTATAATTATAGCCGGCGTAGCCTGGTATGTACTTGCAAGAACACAGATTGGAAACTGGATTTATGCTACCGGGGATAATAAGGAAAGTGCACGCGCAAATGGGGTTCCAGTAAACAGAGTAAAAGTTGGCCTTTTTATGTTTTCTGCTTTCTGCGCAACAATTTTTGCAGCATGCCAAGTTTTTGATACTAATTCATCTGACGCAGCAAAAGGAATGTTTAAAGAGCTTGAAGCAATTGCGATTGCGGTAGTCGGTGGGATCTTAATGACCGGTGGCTTCGGCTCGATAGTAGGCGTGGTATTTGGAGCGGTGACTTTTGGCCTTGTCGCTAATGCTGTATTCTTTATCCCTTGGATAGATGGAGCATGGTTTAGAGTATTCGTAGGTACAGTTTTACTGGCGGCCGTTTTTGCCAATGAACGTATTAGAAAACGGATTACTGGGGGAATATAAGCATGGCACCAAAGAGTTACATGAGGGTCGAAAATGTCACGAAAAAATTTGGCCCCTTCACGGCGGTGAATGGCGTTGACTTGGATGTTTACCCCGGTGAGGTTCACGCCTTGTTGGGTGATAACGGTGCTGGAAAATCTACTCTAATAAAAATTTTATCAGGAGTTCACCAGCCCACAAGTGGTACTATCTACATGGAGGAAGTTGAGCGGTCTTTTAGAAGTCCTAGAGATGCTTCTGCAGCCGGTATTGGAACGGTCTATCAAGATTTAGCTATTAATCAATTAATGAGCGTTACTCGTAACTTCTTTATGGGGCGTGAACTTACTTCTACTTTGGGCAAACTTAGAATGGATGAGATGGACCAAATTGCTCACGATGAGATGTTAAAAATTGGAATTGATTTTTCAGATCCATCTCAGGCAGTTGGAACTATGTCAGGTGGTCAGCGCCAAACCCTAGCAATTGCACGTGCAATTTATTTCGGAGCAAAAGTTCTAATTCTAGACGAGCCAACATCGGCTTTGGGTCAGAAGCAGCAAATGGAAGTTCTTAAAACCATAAAACGTGTTAGAGCAAGGGGCGATATCGCAATTATATTTATTACTCATAATGAAATACATTCTAGGCTCATTGCCGACCGCTACACTTTTCTGGCGCTCGGACAAGTTATTGGTCAGGGAACTAAAGCTGAGTTAGAAGGAGGCGATATTAGGAGATTAATGGCAGGGGGAGCTGAAATTAAGGATTTAGAACAAGAATTGGCCAAGATCTAATAGTTAATATCGAGGATAAGATATAACATACCAATCAGGACCAACTTATCTAGGTATTGACCTGGGCACATCTGGTTTAAGATGCCTACTTGTGAACCAAGAAGGCAAATTTTTGGATAGTGCTGATTATAGCTACTCCGTAAAAAGTGAGATATCTGGTTTTAATGAGCAAAATCCGAGAAACTGGATCGATGCTCTAAAGGCTTCAATCGGAGAGCTAAAAAACAGGAATGCAGCAGCAGTTGCAAGTCTCCAAGCTATTGGCATCGCAGGTCACATGCATGGGGCAATATTGTTAGACAAAAACGGCGAAATTCTTCACCCATGTATTTTGTGGAATGACACTCGCAGTTACAAACAAGCGTCAANATTAGATCAAGATGTAAAACTGCAAGAAATTACTGGAAATATAATATTTCCAGGTTTTACAGCACCAAAGTTACTTTGGATACAAGAAAACAAGCCGGAAATCTTCGAACAAGTTGCTAAAGTTCTACTACCTGCTTCGTATCTTGGATTTTACCTGACAGGCGATTTCTTTATGGATATGTCTGATGCTGCTGGAACTAGTTGGTTAGACGTTGGAAATCGGTGTTGGTCAGACTATGCCTTGNATGCANGNAATATGCGATCTGACCAAATGCCAGATCTACTCGAAGGATCTCAAATAGCATCATCAGTTTCTAAATTTATAGCCGATGAGTTGGGTATTCCACGTGGAGTTTCGGTTGTAGCGGGAGCTGGGGATAATGCTGCAGCAGCGTGTGGCGTTGGTATTATGCAGGAAGGTCAAGGCTTTGTGTCACTAGGCACTTCCGGGGTTCTGCTTACTGCTAGAGATGCATATACTCCTCTAGCTCAATCTGCTGTTCATACGTTCTGTCACGCAATTCCTAAAACGTGGTATCAAATGGGTGTAATTCTATCAGCAACGGACAGCTTAAACTGGTTATCAAGTGTTACTGGAAAATCTCCCATTGAATTATCNGAGAGTTTGACCCATAAAATCAANGGACCTTCATNCGAAAAATTTTACCCTTACCTATCAGGTGAAAGAACTCCTTTAAATGATGCACATATAAGAGGTGGTTTCGTCGGACTATCGACAAATAGCAATCAAACAAAACTCACTCAAGCAGTAATGGAAGGCGTAGCATTTGCGTTACTTGACTGCATGGAGGTTCTTAAAAAAGCTGGCCCCTGTCCAGATCAATTATTGGCCATCGGCGGTGGCAGCCATTCGCGATTTTGGTTAGAGACTATAGCGGCTACCTTAAACAAGGCTATCGCCTGCCCCATTGACGGTGAATACGGGGCTGCTATGGGTGCCGCACGACTGGCTATCTTGGNAAAAACTAGTGAACNCGTTAAAAATATTTTATCCCAGCCAACTATTGCAGAAACCATTGAACCCAGATCTGATTTAACAGANCTTTATTGTGAAGCCTTCACCACATACAAAAAAGCATCATTCCACCTCAAAAGCATCCAATAAATTTCAAATATTAATTTACAAATTGCAAGCTTTGCACCCCTATCTTAGTTGGCATCATACCTACTAAGTGCTACTTTTATATCTACAGTTTGTAATAGATTTGTGAGGCCATAGATATGAAAACAGTGGTTAATAGCTGGAATGAGTGGGATCCACTTAAACATGTTATTGTTGGAAAAGCCGATAATTGCCATATTCCGCCTGAGGAACCAGCCTTGGAAGCGAAAGTGCCAGAAGACAGCGATATGCGAGGCCAATGGGGTAAGAGACCACAAGAAACAATTGATCGAGCCAATGAATTGTTGGACAATTTTGCATCACTCCTGACCAAACGCGGAATAAGAGTTGATAGACCAACGCCAATAGATTTTTCGAAACCAGCGACTACACCAGATTTTCACACAGATAGTCAGTTCGGATGTATGCCACCACGAGATGTTTTATTAACTGTTGGGTCGGAAATCTTAGAAGCAACAATGTCATATAGGTGTCGCTGGTTTGAGTATCTTTGTTACAGACCCCTGATGCAGAAATATTGGGACGAAGACAAAAATTTTAAACATGAATCAGCNCCCAAACCACGTCTGACAGACGCAGACTATCATGCAGATTATTTATCTGAAAAGATTGGTGTTGAAAAACGANTNAAATGGACTGCTGACAAGTTTTTTGTAACTACNGAAGAGGAACCATTATTTGACGCNGCGGACGTGCTGCGTTTTGGGANGGATTTAGTTGTACAACATGGTTTTACGACAAATTTAAAGGGAATAGAGTGGATACGCCGCCATTTTTCNGATCANCGAGTNCATGCNGTAAATTTCCCAGGGGANCCATATCCAATACATATAGACGCAACTTTTACCCCNTTGCGNCCTGGTTTGATCTTGAATAACCCTCAACGAAGTCTACCCGACGAACAGCGAAAAATGTTCGAGAAAAATGATTGGGAAATAATTGATGCAGCTCAGCCATCTCACAATAGCCCTCCTCCATTGTGCTACTCATCAACTTGGTTAAGTATGAATGTTCTGGTG
>NYUL01000035.1:2376-6507 GCA_002684055.1 Gammaproteobacteria bacterium | reverse complement strand
TTCAAGTCGAAACACCAAATGGTGATGTTTTAGGGATAGAAGAAGAAAACTTATATATTTTTAAAGGCTTAGCATATGCAAAAGCACCTGTAGGAGAGCTAAGATGGAAAGCTCCTCGAGATGTAGCCATAAGCAATGAAATAATAGATGCAACAGAATTTAAGAGTGAGTGCATACAACCAGCATCTGAAAGTTTTATTTCTAACTGGAATGTATCAGTAGGGAACGAAGACTGCCTGTTCTTAAATATTTATGTACCTAAAAACCAAACAGATATTAATAAAAATAAATTTCCAGTCATGTTTTGGATTCATGGCGGTTCAAACATATGGGGGTCAGGAGATTTCTATGACTACTCAAAGCTGGCTACAGATAAACAAGTAATTGTAATAACTGTCAACTACAGGCTTGGTTTATTTGGGTGGTTCTCATCAGAGCATCTAAGAAATACTTCAGATGGATTAGATCAGTCTTCAAACTTCGGTCAATTAGATCTGATAAAAGGGCTTGAATGGGTCAATGAAAATATAGCTTCTTTCGGTGGTGATGCAAGTAATGTAACAATATTTGGCGAATCTGCTGGAGGGCATAATGTTCTTACACTACTAGCTTCTCCACTAGCCGATGGACTTTTTCATAAAGCTATATCACAGTCAGGTTACGTTTCTTCTTATTCACAAGATTTTGCTGAGAATGTCTCTGAATTATCATCAAAAAATATATTCAAAGATGATATAAAGTTTCTGGTAGACGATCAGGATGTTGCGGATTACCTACGTAGTTTATCACCAGAAGAAATTTATCAAAGATTTAAGAAAACAGCAGATGAGTATGTTTATCCAATCACACCAATAACTATTAGAGATGGCATTGTGGTGCCGAAAGAAGGTATATATGAAGCACTTGAAGATATCGATGAAGATTTAGTGGTTGTAGCAGGAACTAACAAAGATGAAATGAATTTCTGGTACATAAGGTCCGATTATTTTTATAACAGCACTGGAGAAATAATTCTGCGATTAAAGCGCTCAGAGGATAATCTTAAGAGCTGGATAAAGTATAGAAGTGATATATGGCGCTTTAAGGGAGCAGAAGAACCACTTAGAAGAATGAGTAAAGCTAATGATAATCTTTATTCTTATAGGTTTGACTGGGATGAGCAAAATGATTCCTCTTTTGCAGGTAATTACGCTCTATTTGTGGGGGCATCACATGGCATGGAGATTCCTTTTGTTACTGGAGATTTTGATTTGGGTCCAATAACGTTTTATGTGAAACCTTTCTTATTTCCAGAGGCTTCTGAAGAAGGCAGGTTAGCCTTGAGTAATCTAATGATGGACTATTGGGCAAATATTGCTAAATATGGGAATCCAAATGAATTTACCAAAGGCCCAGAATGGGAAAAATTTACAGCTGAGAATAATCAATTACTAATATTAGATAATCCACTTTCAGATAACGTCAAAATGGAAACAATGCCTGTAGTTCCAAACAATTTACTGAATAGTATTGAGTCTGATTCTGCGCTTGAGATTAAAGAGAGATGTTTAATCGGTTGGATTGCAGTTAGAGATTTTAACGAAGACAAGAGACCAAAACCTCCCTTTTCATTTTGTAACAGTTTTACAGACGAAGATTTATACAATCTAAGAAATCTTTCTGAAGGAAGAGACTAGGAGCCAAATAATTAGTATCATTATCAGTCCGGAGAGGTGGCTGAGTGGTCGAAAGCGGCACCCTGCTAAGGTGTTAGACGGGTAACTGTCTCGAGGGTTCGAATCCCTCTCTCTCCGCCAAATAAGGAAAAAAATTATGAAAAAAATATTATTACTTATTATCGCTGCCCCTTTCTTAATAAATTCTTATGGAGGGATGTGGGAACCATACCAAATGCCAAGCCTCAAAAAAGAATTACAAGAAGCAGGCTTTTATAAGAATGTAGACAGCATAAGCAGTCCTTTTGAATATCCAATGAATGCGATAGTCAGTTTAGGTTATTGTTCTGCTGCCTTTATATCGCCAGAAGGTTTGATAGCAACTAATTACCATTGCGTTGAAAGAGACTTTATTCAGCCGAACTCTTCTGCTGAAAATGATCTGTTTGAACAAGGTTTTATAGCAAGGTCGAAATCAGAAGAAATCCAAGCTGCTCCAGGTCAAAAAATTTATGTCACACTCGAAAGCAAAGATATAACAAATGAAATACTTGAGGGTACAACAGACGACACTGATAGTCTTGAACGATTTAAGATCATTGAAAATAACAGCAAGGCAGTCATTAAAAATTGTGAAACATCAGATGAGATTGAGTGTAGAGTTAGGTCATTCTTTAGTGGTGAAACATATAAACTTGAAAAAGTACTTCAGTTAAAAGATGCAAGATTAGTGTACGCACCTCCTGCGCATGTAGGTGAGTATGGTGGGGAAATAGATAACTGGATGTACCCAAGACATACTGGTGATTTTGCTTTAGTGAGAGCTTATGTTGGCAAAGATGGCACTAGCAAAGAATATGCAGAAGACAACTTGCCATATAGCTCTGACTCCTTTTTAAAAGTTTCTGCTAAGGGAGTAGAAGAAAACGATTTTGTTATGGTGCTTGGCTATCCAGGTAGAACCAATAGGCTGCTAACATTCAACCAAAGAGAGTATGACCTAAGTGTAGGTTTTCANAATTACGTAGATTATTTGGAAAGTAGAATTAATTTAATAAATACTCACACTAATAATGAGGATGGCTCTAGTCTGGCATACAGAGGAATAAAGAGTGGTGCTGAAAATTACTTCAAGAANATTTCTGGTCAAATTCAGGGAGCNAAGAGNTTTAATGTGCTTGAAAGAGAGCAAGAAAATTGGGCACAATTTGAAAAATTTGTCGAACTTAATGCTANNGATTCTGACAAAGCATACTTAAATGAGCTTTTAGCAATTGTAGATAAGGANATAGCAAACACTGAACCAAATAGATANTTTGGTGGCTCAACCNTAATAGACTACGCCTACTATCTCATGAGNAATGCNGAAGAGAGANTNAAGCAAGACGATTTACGTAAATCAGGTTTTCAGGAAAGAGATCAAACCAATACAAAAAACCGAATTAAATATTTAAATAACTCATTCAATATNCGAGTTGATAAGGANCTTTTNCTNGCGAACTTAGAAAAATATAGAACTTTTAGTAACNATCTAAGACGTCCTATTTATAGTGAATTATTGNGTCTGGATGAAAATAGNGAAGCTACTTTAGNGAAAGTGGATATGATTTATTCAACATCATACTCAACNCCAGAAAGCATGCTTGAATTATATGATATGAGCTTTNANGAGATCACTAAGCTTGATGATCCNCTCATGAAATTTATGGTGGCCTTGTATGAAGAGAGTAAAGGTAAAGAAGANCTNAGAGAAAAGAGNTCAGCAAGAAAGCAATTACTAAGATCNAAATTTATAAAACTTCTTAGAGCATATTACCAGTCAATAGNTAAACAAATTTACTCTGATGCAAANTCNACCTTAAGAGTTACCTTTGGNAATGTGATGGGCTCAACTTTGCGTGATGCAGTTTACTANCACCCTTTCACAAAACTAGAAGGGATTCTTGAAAAAAATACTGGCGTTGAGCCNTTCAATATTTCNAAAGACTTAGAATCAGTAATTAAATCGAAAGATTATGGAGACTATGCAAGNAAAAAGCTTGGCACTGTACCAGTAAACTTTCTTTCTGATCTTGATATCACAAATGGTAACTCAGGCTCAGCNACTATCAACAAAGATTTTGAATTAGTTGGGCTAGCATTTGATGGTATGTTNGAAACAATCATCTCAGATTANAGTTTTGTGCCTCAAGCAAGAACNATTTCTGTGGATTCAAGGTATCTGTTATGGACTTTAGATAAGGTNGAAAATGCTGAAAATATCTTAGAAGAGATTNCTATNGTTAATTAATATATTTATAGTTAATTAATATATTTTTTATATTGCTTGCAAGATGAANCTGNGCTCATATTAGATCAATGAGGGTATTTATATTTTGTATTTTTTTATTGTCATCTTGTAGTAGCAATAAAATCGAAAATATANCAAATTCAATCATTGTTGATTCAGGTTCCTNTGTTNTTTTNGANCCANAAA
>NYUL01000035.1:0-2370 GCA_002684055.1 Gammaproteobacteria bacterium | reverse complement strand
GNGTANCAGGTTATCNTGTNAANANNAANAATAAANANNTTCTNGTTTATGGTTTGCCNTACGTTAATGAAGATACGGTTCTCCAGCTTGGAGATTATGAGTTATTAGTATTGCGAAAAGATTTNGGTGAATCAAGAATTGANATCTTAGACCAGAACCTCGTTACGCCNAAACNGAAAGATCAAGAAAGAGCTTCAGCAGAATATTTAAAGGTCAGAAAAATTATCAGAAATAATACCAAACAATTTGATGATAACTTTAAGTTTCAAGCACCAATACAATCTGTCATAACAAGTGCTTTTGGCAAGAGAAGATTTATTAACAANAGTGAAAGGTCACCTCATATGGCCCTCGATTTAAGAGGAGCAGTGGGTCGAGAAATATTTGCACCAAAAACNGGCAGGGTGGTTTTAGCAGAAAATCATTTTTATGGTGGCAANAAGGTTGTTCTTGATCATGGAGGAGGCTTNTTTACCGCTTATTCTCACATGAGTGAAATTAAAGCTAGACTAGAAGATGTAGTCGAAAAAGGGTCACTTATTGGTTTGTCTGGCATGACTGGAAGAGTTACTGGACCTCATTTGCATTGGGAAGTATTTCTAAATGGCAACAGGATTAATCCAGAATTATTAATAGACTTGGAATACGCTCAGGACTGAAGAAAAAACTTTGACCAAGAGTCTCCATCTCGACTGTAGCACTCACGGTAATTTAAACGATCATCGTTAGCTTCCCAAAATTCAAAAAAGTTTACTTTGATTTGATAGCCACCCCATTTTTCTGGCCTTGACTCAGTGTATTCCCCATTCTCAACTTTTTCTTTCATTGCCTGGTATTTATCTTTAAGCAATTCGTATGATTCTATTTCTTTGGATTGCTCGGAAATTATTGCAGCTATATTTTTACCTGGTTCTCTGCCTTGAAAATGCTCGTCTGAAAATTTTTCTTCGCACTTACTGATAATACCTTCGATCCTGATTTGCACTTCGAGATTTGGCCACCAAAAATTTACACTAACCTTATTATTAGCTTCAAATTGTTGAGCTTTATGGCTTTCGTAGTTACTAAAGAATATAAGATTATCTTCAAAGAAATATTTAAAATTTACAAATCTTGAGTGAGGTTGATTAGCTTTGTCAACAGAACTTATACAGCCTGCCTCAGCAAATTTATCTCCGTGCTCTTCAGCTCGAGCATAGTAATCGTGAAATAATTCAAAAGGTCTTTCTTTGTGAAGGTTGTTAAATAACATTATTTAAGAAATCTAATCTGGATAGCATCTGCATATTCATCAGAGAATACTCCTGAGATAACTATGAATTTTTTCTTGCCCTTAAGCTTGTAATCATTTTTTAGAATATTAAATGCATCATTGATGGTTTTTTCATGATCTTTTTTAAAATTAAGGAATATATTTTCCAATGAGCAGGCCATCGATAGTTTATTTTGAGTAGCCTTATCATTTGTGAAGGCAAAAACTGGCACTCTTGGCCTAGCAGATGATATTAGTTTTGCTGTGAAGCCACTTCTGGTGAGCACTACTATCGCGTCAGCTTTTATCCTATTTGAGAGTTTTACTGAGGTTGTAGCAAGCGTATGCCAATCACTCATATGCTTAATATTATTCTCAAAGTGTAATGTTTCAGATCTCTCAGCATTTTTTGCGATATCACTTAAGTATTTCACGCACTTAATTGGAAAATCGCCAACGGTTGTTTCAGCAGAAAGCATGAGAGCATCAACTCCTTCATATACTGCATTTGCAACATCCGATACTTCAGCACGAGTTGGGTGTGGGTTAGTAATCATTGACTCAAGTAATTGAGTTGCAACAATGCATTTTTTACCGGCTTGCAATGCAACTTTAACCATTTTTCTTTGCACATAAGGTAAATTTGTATTACCGGTTTCAATACCCAAGTCCCCTCTAGCAACCATAAGACCATCACAGTGTTTGGTTATCGCATCGATATTATCCATACCTTGCTGTTCTTCAATTTTTGCAAAAACCTCAGGCTTATTGGGGTGTTTTTTAAGCAAGATCGCTAATTCTTTTAGATCTTTATCCGTTCTGGCAAATGATAGCGCAATGAAGTCTATGCCACACTTTAAACCTTCTTTGATGTCTCTTTTATCTTTCGCTGTTAAGGTTGGCAGTTTAACCGTTGCCCCAGGAAAATTGACATGTTTCTTACCAGCTATTATTCCTGAATCTAAGACACTACATTCAATCGTTTCTTTCGCTACTTTTTTAATCTTAAGATCTATCTGCCCATTATCTAGAGAAATTTTGCCGCCCACTTTTAACCCTTTGACATAATTTAAATTCTCAACAAGCACTTCTTTGGCATTTTTAGCTTTAGTCTTGCT
>NYUL01000034.1 GCA_002684055.1 Gammaproteobacteria bacterium | reverse complement strand
GGAATGGAAAGACCTAACAATAATAGTGCGGTTCAAAGCCTACAGCAGAGAGGAAGGCTCAAAGCAATGAAGGGTCTAACTGCAAATTCGAATGTAAATCAGCTTATTGAATGGCTCAGAGAGGGCAAAACAGTATTATATGGACCTGACCAAGATTATAGAAATAAAAGGTCAGTAGTTTCGGAATTTTTTTCAAAACCATGTTTGACTACAACTGTGCCATATAACCTCAAGAAAATTACAGGCTGCAAATTAATTTATCTTGATTTTTATCAAACAAATGAAGGATATAAATTTATTTTAGAAGATGTCTCAGATATAGCTGAGAGCAAACAGGCTTTTGCCGATAATATTAATAAGATTATTCAAAAGAGCGTAAATAATGCGCCCGAACATTATCTATGGCATCACAGAAGATTTAAATCACAAGCTCCACAAATTTATGATTGAAAAATTTGATCAAATTAAGGGGTTTCTCGATCCTGAAGAAGGTGTTGCACTCTACAATTATTGCAAAACATCTAACCAAAATGCAATCTGTGCTGAGATAGGTTCATACTGTGGAAAATCTGCTTGCTATATTGGTTTGGCATGCAAAGAGGTCGGTTCAAAATTGTACTCAATTGATCATCATAAAGGCTCTGAAGAACAGCAGTATGGTGAGGAATACTTTGATAAAGAAATTTATGATTTTGATAAAAAAGAGGTGAATACCCTTCCATTATTTTTAAAAAATATAGCAAAATTTAAATTAGAAAAATTTATTGAACCAGTTGTAATGGCATCTCAAGCAGCTTCCAAAACTGTACCTGATGAGCTAGATTTTATTTTCATTGATGGCAGCCATACCTTTGAGTCAGCAAGAAACGATTATGCAAACTGGGTTAAAAAATTACGCTGCGGTGGTATCTTAGCAATACATGACATTTATGATTCTGAAGCTGAAGGTGGCCAAGCTCCAAGAGAGATTTATCTCAAAGCATTAAATGATGGTTTTAGCTTGTTGAAACGTATTAAAAGTCTTGTAATTTTGCAGCGCTAAAGGAGAATCACTTTTTCAGAACCACTAATATCATATAAACAATCAGCAGCCATAATTATCGCAGCATTCGTCCAGGTTGAATTTTCTTCAGGCCAAAAAACATCAAGACTATATTGATAGCCTGTTGGAAAATAACCAGCAGTATTTTTATATTGAAGAATCTCTTTAAAAATCTTTTCTGCTTCTGCTCTCATGCCTATTTTATATAACGCAATAACACATTCAGACGACTCAGCCATCGTTACCCATGGTTCTTCAACCACGCATTTAACCCCTCTTCCTTCAACATAAAATTTTTGTAAAACTTTAGTTGCTTCTTTCTTGTCTCCGCAGTTACAGAGCAAAGGATAGTAAGCATCCATTGAGAATCTTGACCTGTCTATTCCGTCTCTATTGAACCTCTTTGACTTAAGCATATCTTGTGTAATAGCTGCTGAAGAATCCGCATAACTTGTATCTCCTATAATTTCACATATTTTGTTGTATGCTCTTCTTGATAGCTCTATAGAGCAGGTAGCAGTGATCAATGAATTATCTGAATAACCATTATCATCAAAAGCCCAATAGTAAAAACCATCTCCGTTTTTAAAATTTTTCAGAGCACCATAGATTTTGTGTATCTTTGTTCTAAATTTTTTAAGGTAGTCAACATCATTATCTATAAGATATTTTTGCAATAAGGGTAAGAAAATATATGAAGCATGATGTGCTTCACTGAAATCTTTAGATACAAGACCATTAATATATTCAGATCTAACTAAACCTTTTTCATCTAGTTTTTTTAGCGAGAAGTTTATGCCTTTATTAAAAGCTTCCCATTCTTCATAGATAGCTAAAGCTATTAAACATTCACAATGATCCCAATTATCCCATTTACCCTTTTGGTCCCAGAGAATTGCTCCTTCTGTATTTTGATTTGCTAAAATCCAGTTTTTTGCTGATAGAAGATCATGGTGAACTAAGTTCTTATTCATTTTCTTAGGTAGAAGCATTCAGATTTACCAAATACTGGGTTAAGCAGTTTTTCAAGAAAAAGGGAAAAGTTTGCCTGACCAAACATTTGCTTAACGAGTAAGGCATGTAATGATTTCAAGAAATCATTTTCTTCCATATTATTCCTTGCTTTAAGAATCCAATAAATAGAATGCATAGAGTGCTCTCTATGATGTTTAAATAATTTAAGATTGAAATCTGCAAAACATTCTTTTAGAAATTCTTTTTTAAAAATTCTTATATGTCCTCCTGGTGTCTGCATATACTCTTTTGAATACATCCAGCACAAGCTTTCGGGAAAATAGCTTGGGACACTTATCAACATCACAGCACCTGGTTTAAGAATCCTGTAGCATTCTTTTAAAACATCCCGAAAATTTGGAACATGTTCAAGCACCTCAGAACATATGACTAGATCTTGAGAGTTATCTGGTATTTCAATACTTCTAACATCACCTTTTATAAAATTATATGAATTCTGATTTTTGCAAGTGTGGTTTTCAAATTCCTTTAAAAGAGCATTGATTTCATTTTCAGATTGATCTATTCCAATAATCTTTGCATTTGAAAGCCTAAAGCCCAATGATTTTAGGTGCCGACCATTACCACAGCCAACATCAATGGCAGTTTTTATTTTTTTTAAATTAAGTGAGTTGAAATTAAATGTTTCCACTGATTATTTCTTCGAACAGTTCCTCAAGCTTCCTAGCATACTCGTCCCACCCAAAAAAATCATCTCTTCTTATCTTCGAATTAGACACTAACTCATCTCTTAGATCTTCATTCTGAATCAGTTCTTTCATTTTTTCTTTTAAATCTTCAGTACTTTCAGAATTAAATATTAAACCGGCATCTCCAGCTAATTCAGGTAATGATGCTTTATCAGAAACAATTACCGGTAAGCCTGTTGCAATCATTTCTACTAAGGGAAAACCAAAACCCTCATAACTTGAAGCAGCGATACCTATGTCTGAATTATTGAGTGTCTGAACTAATTCGTTTCTAGGGAGTTTAGGTTTGAAAATAACCTCTTTACTCAAACCAAGATCACCAATTAATTTTTTATTCTCGCTCCTTAAGTCTCCAATAATTGTAAGATTAGCAGCCACCCCCTCATTTTTAAGCAAGTAAAATGCTTTTAAAATATTTTTGAGATTCTTCATAGGAACATCAGAACTTATAATAGTTACAAAATTTGATTTGAAAGATGTCCTGTCATTAAATTGACAATCTTCTAGATCAATACCATTCCAGATTACTGAAATTTTTTTTTCGGGATATTCAAAGTAATGACATATATCCCTTTTTGAAGATTGAGATGGGGAAATAATTTTTTTTACTTTGGTAAGGTTCCTTTTTTGGAAATTAAGAAATGAATACCAGCGTTTAATTGATAGCTTAGTAAAAAAACTTTTTTCATTAGCAAGATCGATATCCCTATCAACATGTATAGGGTGGTGCAATGTGGTAATAAGTTTNTTATTTATTGATTCTGGGTATTCGCTTATTGATTGATTGTCATGAAAGATATCAAAAGAGTCTGCTGTTGATGAAAATTCACCGTTTTTTAGAAGTCTCTCACCAAAAAATATCGGTTCAGTAAAAGTGCCCGTAAAGGTTTCTATAAAATCCCATATGTTTAGTCGAGATTTTTCTTGATCCCGNAAAATTTTTAGCCTTTCAAGTGAATTAAAAGTTTCAAAATATCCTGGCGTNTCTATTTCTACTACCTTAATCCTTTTATCAACATCNGGTAGGGGATTGCCAGAAAAAATAGTTATGTCATGCCCTCTATGNAATAGAGANTCGGAAACATTTTTTACATAAATTCCTTGGCCGCCTGAGAANGGGTCACTTCTATANCTAAGTAATCCNATTTTGAGTTTATTCATCAAACNTTAGAGAGCCAATCTGTATAGATTTCAGATTTGCCTCTAACAGCATCTAAATAAGTTTGTTGAATTTGGGTAGATATTTCACCTCTTTTACCTATACCTACTTTTATTTTATCTACCGCTCTAATGGGTGTAATTTCTACAGCTGTGCCACAGAAGAATAATTCNTCAGCAGTATAAAGCTCATCTCTAGTTATATGTCTCTCTAAAACATCCAGACCTAAATCCCTAGCAATTTTCATAACAGATCTACGTGTTATNCCATTTAAACAACAGGTTAATTCAGGTGTAATNAATTTTCCATTTTTAATCAAGAATATATTTTGGCCGCTACCCTCTGCAACGAAGCCATTGGTATCTAAAAGTATTGCTTCTTGGTAACCATTCCTTTTCGCCTGATCATGAGCCATAACTCCATTAACATAACCACCTGAAATCTTGCCTTTCGTCATGAGACTATTAGGAAATTGTCTAGTGAAAGACGAAACCATAACATCAATGCCAGATTCCAATGATTCAGTNCCAAAATAAGATGGCCATTCCCAGCATGAAATCATCAGATGTGAGCTCATATTATCGATATCCAAACCAAGNCTTTCATCATTTAAATAAATTAGTGGTCTAATGTANGCATCTTTGAGTCCAGACTTACCAATAACTCCAAGCTGTGCATCCATTACTTCATTCATAGAATGGTTTATTGGAACATTAATAATTTTTGCAGATTCAAATAGTCTTTCAGTATGTTCTTCTAGTCTNAAGATNCTCACGGNATCTCCATCATGAGANGCATAAGACCTAACTCCTTCAAAAGCTCCAAGACCATAATGCAAGGTGTGTGTAAGTGGACTTATGTAAGCATCCTCTTTTTGAATATATTTTCCGTTCAACCAGTAAGTATTTGACATAGGGGTAGTATAATTGTTTGAAAGTTTTTTTAAACAGCATGAACAAAAACATTTTTAGAGCCTATGANATTAGAGGAAACTCACTTACTGANTTAGATGANCAAACAATTAAGAAAATTGGTTATGTATTAGGCAAAAGAATTCTTAGTAATGGTCATGATTGTGTATATATAGGACATGATTCTCGCTTATCTGCTGCTAGCCTACAGAGATCTCTAGTTTCGGGGTTTAACTCAGCCGGTGTTAAAGCTATTGGATTAGGTTTAGTTCCCACTCCTATTGTTTATTACGCAACAAAAATAGGGAAAACCCCAAATGGCGTCATGATTACTGGAAGCCATAACCCTAAAGATGATAATGGCTTAAAAATAGTCTTAAATGATAATGCGGTTTCAGGCCTAGAGTTGCTCGAAGAAGTAACCAAGCAAGATAATATTTTAGATGTGCCAGAGGACTTTGAGATATTTGACATAGTCCCTACTTACNTAGCAGAAGTTACAAAAAAAGTTGAGATTTCAAATAAGCTCAAGGTAGTTTTNGANGCTGGAAATGGTGCAGCAGGTGTTGTTGCAGATTTAGTCTTTTGTGCACTTGGGATAGAAACAATTTCAATTNACAAGGAACCGGATGGTAATTTTCCAAATCATCACCCTGATCCCAGTAAAGAGAAAAACCTTGCAGACTTAATACTGAATGTAAAAAAATATAATGCAGATTTTGGTTTTGCGTTTGATGGTGACGGGGATAGAGTTGGAATGGTAACAAATACTGGAGAATCAGTGCTTGCTGATCATCTAATAATGATGCTTACTCAGCATTACTTGCAAAAGAGAAATGGCCCTGTAATTTTTGATGTTAAGTGTTCTAATCAGCTGGCTAAACTCATAGAAGAATTAGGAGGCAAGCCAATTATGGAAAAAACTGGACATTTCAATATCAAGAAAGCTATAAAGGAACATCATGCAGTGCTGGGAGGCGAAATGTCAGGCCATATATTCATCAATCATGATTGGTATGGTTTTGATGATGCTGTCTTCACAGCAGCTGT
>NYUL01000033.1 GCA_002684055.1 Gammaproteobacteria bacterium | reverse complement strand
TTCTGCTGAACGTTTGGGCAAGCTGGTGCATAACGTGCCTAGTCGAACACCCATTTCTTAAAACAATCACAGCAGCTAAAGACGTGAAGTTAGTAGGCATTAATTACAAAGATCAAAGTTTCAATGCACAAAAATATTTAGTTGATAATGGCGATCCTTACAGTTTTTCTATTTTCGATCTCTCTGGTAATTTCTCATTGAAATTAGGGGTCACTGGCGCACCTGAAACCTTTTTAATTATAGATGGTGTTATTGTCAGCCATAGAATTGGTGAAGTTAATCGGGAGGTATGGGATGAGAAATTTGCTCAATATTTTTAAGTTAGTTTGTTTTCTTATATTGCCACTCGCTGCTGATAATCTTTATGAAAATTTAAATTCAGAAGAGCTAAAGCGATTAAGTTATTTATCTGATAACATTCGTTGCCCAAAATGCTCATATGGAAATATCAGTAGCTCTAATGCACCAATATCAAAAGATCTAAAAGAAGAAATTGCTAATTTAATAGAAGCTGGTTACACAAACGATGAGATCTTTAATTTAATGGAAGAGCGTTACGGTGATTATGTAATTTTAAAAACAAATATAGAAGACAATAAAACGTTATTTCTACTGCCTTTAATGATCTTAATTATATCTATATTGCTTGTAACCACATATACTATAAAAAAATCTAAATGAGACTAAAAAGCTTAAAATTAGCGGGGTTCAAAAGTTTTGTTGACCCGATTGAAATTGATTTTCCAGGAATCATGTGTGGAATTGTTGGTCCAAATGGATGCGGCAAATCGAATATTATAGATGCAATCAAATGGGTAAAAGGGGAGCTGTCTGCTAAAAGCTTAAGAAGTGAAAGCCTACAAGATGTTATTTTTAATGGTTCAGATTCAAGAAAACCTGTCAGTCATTGCTCTGTAGAGCTAGCTTTTGATAATTCAGAAAACTTTTTAGGAGGAGAATACCTAAAGTTTGATGAGGTAAGTGTCAAACGTGAAATGGGGAGAGATGGTCAATCAACTTATTTTATTAATAATGCTGTAGCTAGAAGGAGAGATGTTCAAGATCTCTTTTTAGGAACTGGTTTAGGTGGGAATAGTTATGCCATTATTGAGCAAGGAATTATATCTAGTCTGGTTGGTGCAAAACCCGAAGAACTTAGGAGCTATGTTGAGGAAGCAGCGGGGATATCAAAATATAAAGAACGTAAAAGAGAAACAGAATCAAGAATAAGAAGAACTGCAGAAAACATATCTAGATTGAAAGATCTTGAAGACGAAGTAAAAAGATCAATCAGAAGGCTCAAAGCTGAAGCCAACCTAACCTCAAGGTATAAAAAACTTAGAACCAAAGAACAAGAATTTCAAAAATTTATAGTAAGTGAAGACTTAAAAGTTTTATTAGCTTCAATGAGTGAGTCCCAAAAGGAAAATGATTCAATTGATAAAGATCTCGAAAAGATCGATGGAGACAGATTAAATTTTGTAGCGAAAAGAGACGTAATAAAAACTCAACTAATGGAAGGGCTAAAAAAACTTGAAGAAGAGCAGCGAAGCTTTTTCGAAGCAGGTGCTAAAATTTCACTTATTGAAGAAAAGGAAAGAACTGTAAATGCCAGAATTCAAGATCTCATCAATGAGGAAAAGAAAAACTTAGGCAACCTGGATGATTTATCTAATGAATTAGGCACATCTAAAAATAAAATAGACCAACTAGATGCAAAAATTGGTGAGCAAATAAAGTCAGACATCAAAAAAGCTCTAGCAAAGGTTGAGTCAAGTCTCACAAAGAATGATGAGGGTAATTTAACTGAAAGCTTTAGATCATTCTGGCAAAAAGGTTATGACTTTGGTCAAGGACAAAGCGGAGATGCATCAGAAAAAATTGAGGCACTAAAAAAACAATTTTTAGAACGAAATAATCAGATAATTCAAGACATAGAAAGCCTCAAGAAAGACCTCAATAAAGAAAAATCTGAGCTAACAAGCTTTATTGAGCTCAGAAAGAATCAAGAATTAAAGGTGATGGAGCTTAAAACAAATCAAGATAAATCTAATGAAGAGCTTAGAAAATCTGAAACAGAAATTACAAAACTAGAAACAGAGAAAGATCGCATAGTTCATCAGAGAAACGAAAAAGAGCTCAATAAAAGAAGCATTGAAATAGAGGTCAAAGAAAAACAAGAAAAACTTAATAGTTTTGATGAGATTAAAGATATTGAGGGTGAAAGAGAAGACATTATAGTTGAACTTGATAAGCTGCAAAAAAGAATTATGAATCTCGGGCCAATAAATTTTGCCGCTCCAGAAACTTTAGAAGCAGAAGTGCAGAGAAAAGAAGTTTTATCTGGCCAAATCGAAGAATTAGAAGTATCACTCAATAAACTAGATGAAGCGATTAAGAAAATTGACCGAGAATCCAATAAATCATTCCATGATTGTTTAAATTCTGTTAATAAACATCTTGAAGAAATGTTTCCAAAGCTCTTTGGTGGTGGTTTCTGTAAATTAGATCTTCTTGATAAGACAGAAGATTCAGGATTACTGCTTATGGCTAGATTGCCAGGAAAAAAGAATACTAAGCTATCACAACTATCTGGTGGAGAAAAAGCACTTACTGCTCTGGCATTAGTTTTCTCACTATTCTCAATTAACCCAGCGCCATTTTGTTTGTTGGATGAGGTAGATGCACCACTTGATGATGAGAATACGTCTAGATTTATAAATTTAGTAAATGAAATGTCTACCAAAGTTCAATTTATTTTTGTGACACACAATAAGATATCAATGGAAAAAAGCACACATCTACTAGGGGTCACAATGAGGGACTTAGGTGTATCAAAAGTTGTCTCAGTTGATGTTGAGCAAGCAATGGAGCTGGCAAAATCTTGAACCCAATTTACCAGTATATAGTTTATGCAATTTTCGCCTTAATTCTCTTAGGTGTTCTGTCTTATAAGGTTTATAGAGTTTACCAAGAAAGAAGTGATATTAAAGTATCCAAAAAACTGGGTGGCGGGTTTAAGTTTGGCAAGCAGAATGAATCGACTGAAGAAGTTGAAGAAGAAATTAATGAAATTCGTGAACCAAGGCAAGCAGAGCTTAATTTAACAGATGAAAATGAAGGAAAATTAATAGTCTTACACCTTGCAGCTAAGCTAGACAAAAAACCAGAATTAAACTTAATCAAACAGAAGTTATCAGTGAATGATATGGTTTACAAGAATGGCTATTTTGAATCAGAAGACAGCACTCACCATAAAGGTTTCAAGATCTTGAATGGTGAAAAACCAGGAAAGTTTGACGAACTGAAGACTATCTCTCTATTAACTTTAGTGTTGCATCTTAAAGGCCAGCGAAATGTCACTAAAACTTTTGATGAAATGCTTAAGTTAGGCAGAAAAATTTCTGAAGCTTTTGATATGCAATTATTGGACGATGATTTCAATGCTCTCTCAGAACAATCTATCAGCAACTATCGAGAAACTACAAACAATATAGATTTAAAGACAGGCGCATATGTCAGTTAGCGATGAGATAAAAAAATTAAGAGCTGAAATTGAAAGACATAATCGACTTTATCATGCTGAAAATAACGCAGAGATAAGTGATGAAGAGTTTGATGCACTTTACCAACGATTAAAAACACTTGAACAACAGGTTGGCGTTTCTGAGGATTCACCTACCAGGACTGTTGGAGCAAAACCCTCTAGAGGGTTCGAGAAATATACGCATTTAAAACCAATGCTTTCATTAGCAAATGTTTTCAATAATGAAGATTTTGAAAAATTTGAAGAAAGAATTCAAAAAAGAACAATTAATGAAAAAATTATATATGCAATAGAACCAAAATTTGACGGCATAGGTATCTCTCTTACCTACGAAGATGGATTGCTAACTAAAGCAGTTACTAGAGGAGATGGCGAGGTTGGTGAAGTGGTTACAGAAAATATCAGGACAATTAAGAAAATACCTCACTCTTTAAAATACAACGTTCCAAAAATTATCGAACTGAGAGGTGAAATATTTTTTAATTTAAATGACTTCAGAGATATTAATAAAAAAATAGAAACTGAGGGAGGTAAGCAATTTGTTAACCCTAGAAATGCTGCAGCGGGAACGCTAAGAAACTTAGATATAACCTTGGTTAAACAAAGGCCTTTGGATATATTTGTTTATGCATTGGGCGGTCATTCTGATGATCTTGTATTAAAAAGCCATAAAGATTTCATAGATTTTCTTACAAAAAATCATTTGCCTGTTAGCGATCAAATTAAATATGGAGATAAATTGGTTGCTGAAGCAACGGTTAAAAATATCCTTAGTTTACGAGACTCCTTAAATTATGAAATAGATGGGGCAGTCGTGAAAGTCAATGATATTGATATGCAAAACAAATTAGGTTTTGTCTCAAAAGCACCTCGTTGGGCCGTTGCTTGGAAATTCCCTGCTTCAGAAAAATATTCTAAAGTGAACGATGTTCTCTTTTCAGTTGGTAGAACAGGCATTATTACTCCATATGCAACTATTGAACCAGTTCTAATTGCGGGAGCAAATATCTCTAATGTATCTCTTCACAATATGGATGAGCTAAGCAGATTAGATATAAAAGTAGGTGATACTGTACTGGTCAAAAGAGCAGGAGATGTAATTCCCCAGATAGTGAAAGTTAACCCTGAGGTAAGATCTGGTACTGAAACAGACGTTAGAATTCCTCTTAATTGTCCATCATGCAGCAATCAGCTCAGGTTAGACGGTCCTTTTTTGAAGTGCGATGCTGGAATGAATTGCAATAAACAGTTATTTGGATATTTTGAGCATTTTGTTTCACGCAAAGCAATGAATATTGACGGTCTGGGCTACAAAATTAACACTCATTTGATAAATCTTGGTTATGTGAAACAAGCATCAGACCTTTTTAAGCTGAAAGATCATGAGGCTGAATTAAAATCTTTGGATGGTTTCGGTGAAAAATCAATTGATAATCTTTTTCAAAGTATTGAGGAAGCAAGAAGACCTAAACTTGAAACATTTATTAATGCTCTTGGTATACCTGAAGTTGGTGAGACAACGTCTTCANCTCTGGCTAGACACTTTAAAAATTTTGAAAATTTTAGGAGCGCATCACTNGATGATTTAATCCAATTAGATAGTATCGGGGAAGTGGTAGCCCATCATATCAAGAAATTTTTTGAAAAAGATCCAGNAGGTATTGACAGTTTGTTAGATCAACTGGATATACAGNATTTNATAGTNTCAAGNGATAGCCATCTTGATGGGATAAGAATCGTTATAACNGGATCTTTTNAGAACTACAGTCGTGATGAACTTAAAGATATAATAAAGTCCAAAGGTGGAATACCATCAAGCAGCATAAGTTCTAATACTAATTTTTTACTTTACGGTGAAAAAGCTGGCTCAAAGTATAAAAAAGCATTAGATCTTGGAATAGAATTAGTTGATGAAAATAAATTAAAAGAATTTTTGAAGATATGAAAAAAACATTAGTACTTTTAGCTCTTGCTGTTTTAGCTTCATGCGCAAATAGCATTCCAAATAATCAAGATGATATCTGCGATATTCTTGATGAAAATCCAAAGTGGGTTGGTTCATTAATGAGTGCAAAGAAAAAATGGAACGCTGATCCAAGCACGGTTATGGCAATTATTAGACAAGAATCTTCATTTGATTCAAATGCTGCTCCTGACCGAGAAAAAATACTTGGTTTTATCCCGTGGAAAAGACCAACAACAGCAAAAGGCTACTCACAAGCAATTGAAGGAACATGGGAACAGTATCAAAAAGAAACCGGTCAAAACAGAGCTAAGAGATCAAGCTTTGATAATTCAGTAGACTTTATTGGCTGGTATCTATCAAAAGCCTCTTCAGTAAAAATTAGAAATTATGAAGTTGATAAGCTTTATCTTGCATATCATGAAGGCTACGGTGGCTACAAAAGAAGAAGCTACACAGAAAAAGATTGGCTTTTAGATATAGCAAAAAAAGTTAAGTACAATGCAGTTCGATACGAAAGACAAATAAAGAGCTGCCCCCTAAAAGAGAAGAAAAGTTTTTGGGATATTTTCTAAATTCTTTTGATTAAGAAATCATGCTCTTCTGCAGTCTTTTCTAAATTTGGATTAATTATAGAGAAAACACTATAAGGTTTNGTTTTAAGGCTATTAGCTGCCTCTACTAAATCTTCCTTAGAAACTGAGAAAATATTTTTTCTGTACTCTTCTCGCATTTTCTGTGTCTTATCCTCGCCTGAAAGCCTGTAATCTTTAAAAGCTTCTCCAGCTGGTGAAGAAGGTTTATCAATATCAGATAAGACAGAAAGTTTGCTTTCTAAGATCATATCTTCNTCAAAGCTACCCAGGGACGCCCANCTTAATGCACTTTGGAAATCTTCAATTGTCTCAACNAANCTTGGATCNCTATAAGAGAAAAATTTAAAAGTACCAGTGAACGGATCGTATGAAGCACCGCCACCGTANGCACCGCCTTGTTCTCTTACTCTTTTATGTAGAAATTCATTTCTCATTAAGCTCGAAAGGATAAGAAACTTCGGAGAATCTTTTACATCGTACAATGGCGCATCGAGTGACATAGCAGAGAAATTCACTTGTGTATTAATTGGAAAAGCAACTTTNTTGAAAGTCTTAGTAAACTCTATATCTACTTTACTTGAACCATCTTTTTTGAAGTCGATAGCCCTAATAGCATTAATCTGATCTTTGCTTAGTTTGTTATTGGAAATAAATAGTAACTCACTTTTCATTGACTCAAATTTTTTGTACATACCTTCTACTTTTTCTATTTCTGTTTTCATCAGTTCATCTTGCTGTGTTACAAATGGTGCAAATTTTGATATTGCACTTAACCCACCTAATGACTCTTGAACATGTGATAGTTTGTTATGGCTTGCACTTGCTCCTAACATGGCAAATCTGTGACCATTTTCAACTATGGATTGCTGGAAGCCCATAAAATTTTGAAACATTAACTCTTTAATACGCTCATGATGAGAAAAGTCAGTTTTATTAAGGACTTCAAACATTAGGTTTGTTGTATCAGTAGTATTTTCTGGAAGAAATTTAGATGTCAGAGTGGTTTTACCTTTGAGCTCTTCATTTTTATCGTAGAAGAAATGATTAGAAACACTTATACCCCCGGAAACACGTGATATTTCTTGTTGTAACTGTAAGTGATCCTTATCTCCAGCTGCTACCTTGCCCAGTAAAGCTGACAAAATCATTAAACTGTTCAGTTCATCTTGCGATTCTACTGTTAAGTCTTTAGTAACTGAATTATAAGTTAAACCATTTGTTGGCTGCTCATAGAATGTCGGTGAATAGCCAAAGGTAGTGAGGTTTTTAGTTTTTGGAAAGTTAATGTTTTTTGGGACATCATTTAATTCAAGTTTAGGTAAAACTTCTTTATTGGGTATCGCATTTTGTCTGTCAGCCAACTCTTTAGATTCATTAACAAGATCTAACTTTTCTTTGTTGCTCATTGAGGATTTAATATTGTCTAGAATCTTTTTCAGTTCACCCTCTTTTTTATTGATTAGCTCGGCATCGGGAACCATTTCAAGGTCAACTCTATGTTTGTTGGACACAAAGAATTTCTCGACTAAATCCGTTAAATAACCATCTTTTTTAACGTTTTCTCTTAAATTTATTAGTGCTTCATCAACATTAGAGAGCTCAAGAGGGTTTGCCTTATAGAGTGCACCAGGAGCCATTGATAGAAGAATCTGTAGCCCGTATGGCAATTGGTTTGATGATATTTCTCTTCTGCTTAGCTCGAGCTGATACAGTGCTGCTGAAATTTGTTCATCTGAAAAGCCATTCTTGATGATTTCTTTGAAAGTTTTATCCAGAAGTTTCTTAAATTTATCTTGGCTATTTTCTTCTGTACCTTCAACACCACAAATAAATACAAGATGTCTCATGCTATCTTCTAAGCCAAGAATTTGAGCTGGTGATTTACTTATATCATTAGTTTCCAAAGCTCCGTATAAAGGAGAAGATGAATTATCCATAAGGAGCAATGAAATTAGATGTGCTTCTAGTAGCTGATTGATATCAAAGCTTTCACCCAGTACCCAGGCAGTATAATTTTGATGTCCAGATTGTTCTTTGGATACTGGATTAAAGAATTCATTAGCTGAAACTGATTTTGTGAATGGTTTTTGTTCTCCAACAACCTCAATATTCTTCTCAGCAATTTTTTTAAATTTTTTAGTTAATTTTTTATCAATATATGATTGGATTTCTTTTGCATCCAAATCACCCCATGTGAAATAGGTTGCATTAGACGGATGGTAAAACTTTTGATGAAACCCTTTCAAATTTTCATGAGTTAAGGATGTTATATCCTCTGGTTCTCCACCGCTGTTGTGTCTATAGGTAAGGTCTGGAAATAGGTTTCTTGTTAAAGCTTGCCATGTAGTATTAGTAATATTGCTCATAGAGCCCTTCATCTCATTGAAAACTACCCCTTTATATTCTAGATCTGAACTACTTTTATCAAACTTCGAAAACTCCAATCTATGGCCTTCCTGTTGAAAATCCTGTTTTTCCAGCAAAGGAAAATAAACAGCATCTAGATAGACATCTAAGAGATTGTAAAAATCTTTTTTGCTTTGAGTGGCAAAAGGATATGCTGTCCAGTCACTAGCTGTAAAAGCATTCATAAATGTACTCATAGACCTTCTAAGCATCATAAAAAATGGATCTCTGACCTTAAATTTTTCAGAACCACATAATGTAGTGTGTTCAAGGATATGGGCTACTCCAGAAGAATCTTCTGGGATAGTCCTAAACATGACCATAAAGACAAGTTCTTTTGAGTTATTTTTTAAATGTATGTGTTCGGAGTTATATTCATCCAGAGAATACCTTTCCGCTTCGAAGCCTAAAGAGGGATTATTTTTTTTATCTATAAGTTTGTAACTATTCATCTTGAAATACTTTGATTGAACTAATATATATAATATTGATCATAAATAAAGTATGTATAAAAAAATATTAGCACTTCTATCATTAATAGTGATGATTGGATGTAGTTCCAACCCCGTAAGCGTAGAAAAAGTAAGCACTTTTAATCTTAATGATTTCAACACTTTTGTTGTTTCGATTTCTGGTAAAAGTGAAGACGTCAAAGTTAGCCCATTTACAAATGCAGGCTTCAAAAAAGAATTTGGTGAACAATTTCAAAACTTAGGTTTAACAGAAGACCCAGTTCAACCAGATTTTAAAGCAGTTATTTCACTTTCTGTTGAGAAGAAAAACAAAAGAAGTATTGGCAGAAGAAACCCATATTACTATGATCCTTTTTACGACGACCATCTTTATGACAATGAGAGATCCTTTTTAAGACTGACATTATATGATGTCGAAACTGGTGATCCACTTTGGACAGGCTTAAGATCAGCAAATTATGTAGATTCAGAGCTTAAGTTAACTCCAGAAGAGATCTCAAGATACGTCAATAGTTTCTTAGCTGAGCTTGTNAATTAAGGCACTAGCCAAAAGCTCTGCAATTTNCCTTTGGAATTCCATTTGAACTTGCAGCGTCTNTGACCTTGTCTTTGTAGATATAAAAACTCCAGAGATTCGTAATATATTTCAATAGTGCAGAAATTTTCATAGCCGTCCTCNACACTGATATCCTTCATATGAAAATCATACAGCTCAGGTTTATGCATCTGAGTGCTAGAGCCATCTTTAACGGAGTAACATTTTTTTGAAATTGCTTGTGACTCTTCCCAAGCTTTTTTNGATAATTTATTCATATGATTAATTTTTGCTTTACCAGTTAACCTAATTTGTGTCTTGAGGTTGGGGTCATAGCCAATTACTGAAATTGTTTTATTGTCTNTAAGTTCTTGAACTTTATCTGAACGAAAATCAGAATGAAATCTAATAACGCGTTTAGAGGCAATATGATCCCTTAAAACCATAACTCTAGATGATATTTCTTTTTCATTTAATGAACTTATTACTGGTGTATGGAACATAGAGCCTCTGTTCTTCACCCCATCTTTTAATAAGAAATTAGCTCTTTTGAGTATTTCACTCTTATTATTGAAATTCATACCAATCAGTCTAATCCAAGTTCATTCACATGCGTAATTTTTGCTTTAGAATACTACTATGAGCCAACCAACCAGAATACCACCTAGAAGGAAATCTAAAGGCGATGGCCAGGTAATGTTCAGTGCATTGCTTGTTGTTATTGTTATGGCATCTTTAATTGGTATGTANNTATATATCGAAGAAAGNAGCAGTGGCAATAATGTAGCCTTAAATGAGGTGGCAGATAAGATTGAAGTCATAGAAGGTAAGCTGTCTATTACTAACGAAGATTCAGAGCAAAATATGGAAACNATGACAGATCAGATTGCATTCTTAGACAAAGAAGTGAGAAAGCTCTGGGCGCACCGAAAGGGGTATCTTGATAATTTCAAAAAACAGGAAAATAAATTAATGCAAAGCGAAAAAAATATAAGAGATTTAAAAGCTATTGCTACTGGTCTTGAAGATCAACTCAGTGCAATCAATCAAAAAATCCAGTTGGCTGAAGACTTACAACTAAAGATTACTCTTGTAACTAATGAGCTCAACAAACAAAAGAAAGTAATTGAAGAAAATCAATCAGCNATAGATGCAGTTGATTCGTACCGAAGACAAAATAATCAAAAAGTTGCAGATGTTCTGAATAGGCTTAATGGCCTAACTAGAGATTTGCAAGCTATTGAACAAGAACTCAAGGCAATGAAAGAAGAGGGCANCAATGAACAATTTAATGAATGAAACATTTTTTAAAGTTTTGCTTGTTATCTGTTTAATACCAGTTGCTATTCTCGTAGGCAAAGCCTTTTTACTGTTTTCACCTTTGGTATTCTGGATCTTAGGTTATATGGCTTTTAAGAAGGGCAATCAAAATGAAACAATAATGTGGGTAATTTTTGCTGTTTTAGGTTTAATACTCGCTTTTGTCATATAAAATAAGCAATCTACCGGGGATGTGGTGGAACTGGCAGACACGCTGGATTTAGGTTCCAGTGCCGAAAGGCGTGGGGGTTCGACTCCCTCCATCCCTACCATTTTAANTANGCANCNCTTTTTGAAATAATATTGAAAGTGAANANAANANATTACAANATTGCACTNATNGGNTTTGGTAANGTTAATCGGGCTNTANCTAATATNATTTCATNGAATCCNGAAAAATTTCGTAGTGAATTNGGCTTTAATATAAGTATTGTTGCAGTTTCAGATGTCTATTTGGGATCAGTCTATTCACCAGAAGGTATCGACNTAGCTCTNCTTAATNATTTNCCTGTAGNTGAANNAGNTTTTGCTTCANTNCCTAATGGAANTGCNAANGNNGACAATGAAAACATTATNAAAAACAGTAATGCAGATATTGTAATTGAAGCAACNGTNACTGATTCGNTAACTGGACANCCTGCTANNTCNCATTGNCGCTGGGCTCTTTCAAATGGCAAACATGTATCAACTACAAATAAAGGCCCCATTGCTTTTGCAAAAAAGGAGCTTACTGATTTAGCCCTTCAGAATAATGTTAGTTTTGAATACGAGGGAGTTGTCATGAGTGGTACACCAGTTCTTCGTTTTGCAGATAAATTAATGAAGGGTAGTGAAATTAATAAATTTACTGGCATCATGAACGGCACTGCAAATTATGTTTTAGGTTTAGTTGAGCAAGGCCAAACTTTTAAAGAGGCCATTACCCATGCTCAGCAACAAGGATTTGCAGAAGCAGATCCAAGTGCTGATGTTGAAGGTAAAGATGTGATGTTAAAAGTTTTAGTTTTAGCGAATCACTTATGGGGCACTAATCTTACTCAAGAAGATGTTAAGTGTGAAGGCATCTCTGGCCTTACCGAAGCCATTGTAAGAGAAGCGGCTGAGGAAGATCAGCACTGGAAGCTCATAGGTGAGGCAACTAGGCAAGATGATGGCTCTATTATTGCAAGTGTCGCACCGCAAAAGCTTAATTTGTTGCATCCACTTGGTGGCATCAATGGTGTGGTGAATGCGGTTACTTTTAGCTCAGATATGTTAGGCGATGTCACTATTTCTGGACCAGGAGCAGGACGAATTGAGACGGCATACGCTATCTTGTCAGATATTATCGCAATGCATAAGCGTGGTGCCTCTAGTTTAAAACCTTTATCATCTTAAATTATTATTTTGTTAAGCATACTTTACATTCAATTAATGTTAAGTATACTTTACAGTGTAATACGGAGTTTAGAGATGAATGTAAACGAACAAATGCAAGAACTTAAAGAATTTATTATAAATTTCAACATAGATATCAACACTGATGATGGCTTGACTACAGAGATTGAAACAGCTTTTACTCAATCACATGCTGCTGATGGCTGGTTCCATGGTGTTTTAGCGCTTGGCATTCCTTATATGGGTATGTTTCTGCCAATTATTATTGTATTTATAATTTTTTATTTCCAGGCAAAAACCGATCGAGATAAATACAGCGCTATGATAGAAGTAAGTAAAAGTGTCAAAGATCCAGCAGTTATTGAAGATTTGTTGAATAGTTTTAAAGAGGAGAAAAAAAGTCCTCGTGATTATAGAAAAGATGGGGTAACCACTTCTTTTACAGGGATCGGCTTATACCTCTTTGGTGAGATTTTTCTTGGTTCACTTTTAAAAGGTGTTGGTGCCCTTGTTTTCACTATTGGTGTTGGACTTATTGTTGCTGGCTACCTCTACCCAAGAGAGAGCGAGGAAATCAATAAAGCAGTCGAAGATTTTGAAAAAAGATAAACGAGTGCATTTTGGGCAAAGATCATAGAAAACTACTCAATAATTTAGAAACTATCCGTATGTCTGCTGGCCTAACCCAGCAAGCACTCTCCGAAAAAGCTGGTGTTTCTAGAGTCAGTATTAACTCAATAGAGAACGGCGTTTATGTGCCTTCTGCTGTTCTTGCACTAAAAATAGCAAAAGTTTTGAAATGCCCAGTTGAAGATATATTCCAGCTCCCGAAAACCTAAGACCTTACAAAATTTGACACTTTTATTATTTTCTTCGAGGATAAGTCATGAATAGAATTTTAAATATAGCAACTTATACAGCCGGTTTTCTTTTTTTTATCAATGGAGTTATGTGGCTTATTGCCCCAGCTGCGTCAGCAGAAGCATTGGGGATGACATTATTATCTGGGGCAGGCTTAAGCACCCAGATTGGTGATATAAGTAGTTTTTTTCTTGTGCTAGGAAGTTTTATATTACTGGGTGCTTACACAAAGCAGAAGCATTGGTTTTATGCTCCTATAGCATTGTTAGGTTTAGCAGCAATTTCTAGAACTATTGCATATTTATTTCATGGAGCCGATTTTTCAACGGATAAAATTATAGTTGAGTTAGTAGTTGCAGCGTTCTTATTATTTGTTGTCAAAAAAGCTTAAATTCTAAGCTTCTTACTTAGATTTAATTTTATTATTGTCATAGGATTGATGGCGTCCAACTTTAAAACCTCTCAAAGAGGCATGTTTTGTTTTTCTGCCTTTAACTCTTTTTTTCCAAACCAAGAATGAACCAGAATTTAATTCTTTCTTCATAATCTCTTTAACTTCCGACTGATTTAGATTGAATTCTTGGGCTATGGCTTCAAAGGGCGTTCGATCTTCCCAGGCCATTTCTATGATTCTAGAAATATCTTCTTTACTAAACTTAACCATCTGATTGAAAAAATTCCTTTACCAACATATATATAACTATATGAAGTATGTTGTAGCAGGTTCAACAGGTCTAATTGGAAAAAGCCTAATAAATATTATTTCGCATGATAATGATGTGATTGCTCTGTCCAGAAGAGATTTCAATTTTCCTGAAAACGTTCAGGTAAATCTATTAGATTTTGAAAATGACTATGATTTACCACAAGCTGATCACCTTTTCATTTGTCTTGGTTTTCCAGTTGAGCTACTGGACCTTGTTGTAATGCGAAAATCTGTCAAACAGCTTTTTTATAAAGTTGATTACGATTATGTCTGTCAGCTTGCAGATAAAGCGCTTAAAGCAGGTATTAAAAACGTAACAGTTGTTTCTGCAGTTGGCGCAAGCAAGAACTCAATTAATTACTATTTGAGGGTAAAGGGCCTTATGGAAGAGCAGCTTAGGTCACTTAACTTTGAAACATTAAACATTATTAGACCAAGTCATTTATTGGGTGAAAGGGAAAAACCAATTGGACATGATGTGAAATTATTTGAAGATCTTACTAATGCTACTGGCAAACTGTTAATTGGCCCTCTTGCCAAATTTAAAAATGTTGATGCAAATGAAATTGCAGAACTCATGTGTAAAAAAGCTCGAAACCCTGTGAAAGGTGTAAATTATTTTACTAGAATGGATGTATGACTATTCTTCGAACACCGGAATCTAGATTTGAGAATTTAAAAGACTTCAATTTTCAACCGAATTACTTTGAGCTTGATCACAGCGGTGAAAATCTTCGGATGCATTATCTTGATGAAAATAGTGAATCAAATGAAGTGGTCTTGTTGTTACATGGTGAGCCAACTTGGTGCTACCTCTACAGGCATATCATTCCCGTACTTACTAGGGCAGGGAAGCGGGTTATTGCGCCTGATTTAATAGGTTTCGGAAAATCGGATAAATTAACTAACAAAGAAGATTACACTTATGCCAACCATATAAATTGGACCTCCCAATTATTCAATCAGCTAAATTTAAATAATGTGATTTTATTTGCCCAAGATTGGGGTGGATTAATTGGNCTGCGGTTACTAACAGCTGATCCAGATAAGTTCTCTGGTCTAGTAGTTTCAAATTCAGGCTTGCCAATTGGNACTGGAGCTACCGAAGGTTTTAAACAGTGGCTTAATTTCAGTCAAACTGTTGAAGACTTTGATGCTGGAAAAATTGTTTATATGGGCAGTATGAAGGCCCTAGGTCCTGAAGAAATCCATGCCTATAATGCTCCTTTTCCAGATGAATCTTATAAAGTTGCTGCCAGAGTTTTTCCTACAATTGTCCCAATGAACAAAGACCAGGCTCAAGTAAAAGAAAACATAGCAGCATGGGAGATACTTAAAAATTTTGAGCGACCAACCATTGCAATCTTTGGAGAACACGACCTTTCTTTTAGAGATCAAGATAAATACATTATTGAAAAGATAGCTGGTGCTAAAGATATGGGACATCAAAGAATTGAAGCTGGGCATTTTTCTCAAGAAAATCAGCCTCAATTAATCGCCGAGACCATACTCTCTATAAAGTAAAAATATTACAATCAACTAATGAGTAAAGAAGTAAAGGAATTTTTTTCCACGTATACCGAATTTGTTACCAAAGTTACAAGTGAACCTAGTTTAGATCTTAAGTCACTAAAAAAGAGTCTTGAAGAAATTGAAGAAAAATCACCTATTGCATCAGCTAGATTACTTACTGCTGCATTAGGATTAGGAAGTGAATCTGGTGAGTTCGTTGAAATAGTGAAAAAAATGTTTCTTCAGGGCAAGCCGCCCTCAGAGGAAAATATTTTTCATATGAAAAGAGAACTAGGTGACATTATGTGGTATTGGGTGACGGCTTGTGCGGCATTAGAACTTGATCCTTTTGAAGTGATAAGCGAAAACCAAGAAAAATTAGAAGCTCGGTATGGAGAAAAATTTGAGATCAACAGAAGTGAAGTTAGAAAAGAAGGCGATCTTTAAGCTTTAAAAATTTATTTTCTCTAATCTTCAAAAGCTCAAAATAGAGCATAAATCCATCAGAAAGTTTATAATCTAAAAGCTTAAATATGGTTTTCCATAGGAGTAAAAGTTGCAAAAGAAAATTTCTCTAAGCGATAAGTACACCCAAAGGGAAGGTAAAATCTTTCTAACTGGCATACAAGCACTTGTCAGGCTCCCACTTATTCAAAAAGACCTAGATAAAAAGAATGGTTTAGATACCGGTGGATTTATTTCTGGCTATAAGGGTTCCCCATTAGGTGGGTATGACCTAGAGCTTAGTAAAGCCCAAAAATATTTACAAGATAGTTCAATTTTCCATCAACCAGGCCTTAATGAGGAGCTTGGCGCAACAGCTGTATGGGGTTCACAACAAGGTGAGTTTAAGGGCAGGGGTGAAAAAGACGGTGTTTTTGGCATCTGGTATGGAAAAGGCCCAGGGATGGATAGAACCATGGACGTTTTTAAACATGCTAATGCAGCTGGTTCTTCCAAGCATGGCGGGGTTTTGGCTATAGCTGGTGATGATCACGCAGCAAAATCATCCACCTTGCCTCATCAGTCTGACCATAATTTTATGAGCGCTTTTATGCCCTATCTCTACCCATCAGGAGTTGAGGAAATAATTAGATTTGGTTTGTTAGGCATTGCTATGAGCAGGTATAGTGGTTGTTGGACTGGTTTTAAAATTGTTTCAGACGTTGCAGACTCTGGCAAAAGGTATGACATAGAGATTGAGAATTCGCCAATAGTAATACCCAGTGAAAATTTCTTAGGTGAGTACAAAGATCTCCCAAGAAATATCTTATTCACTGATACACCAAGAGAACAAGATTACAGACTTCAGAGAGCCAAAGGCTTTGCTGCTCAAGAGTTTGTGAGGGCCAACAATATCGATGTTCCATTATGGAAGGATGCTAATTCCAAGATGGGAATCATCACTGCAGGTAAATCATACAACGATGTTCGAGAAGCACTTAGATGGCTGAATATCGATGAAGAAAAAGCAAAGGAATTAGGCATATGTATTTATAAGGTTGGAATGCCTTGGCCGTTGGAGCCGCATGGAGTAAGAGAGTTCTGTGAAGGACTAGATACTGTATTGGTTGTTGAAGAAAAAAGAGAGCTTATTGAACACCAAGTAAAGTGGCAGTTATACAATTGGAAAGAAAATGTAAGGCCAACGGTGATTGGCAAACAGGACGAATATGGTAGTTGGTTATTGCCGGCTGAAAATGATTTACCACTTCAAACTATCGTTGAAGCCATATCAACCAGATTGCATCAAATTACAGGAGACTCAGAATTGTTAAAAAATCTTGAGTGGTTTAAGAAACGTAGTGAGGAACAAAAAGATAACGAAGCACCAATCATAAGAAAACCATTTTTCTGTTCTGGCTGCCCACATAATTCATCATTAAAACTTCCTGAAGGCAAAAGGGCGCTAGGAGGAATAGGTTGTCATTACATGGCTGTTGACTCTGTAGAGGGTACGGAGTTCTTTACTCAAATGGGTGGTGAAGGTACGCCTTGGATAGGCATAGCACCATTTTCGAAAGAAAAGCATGTGTTCGCAAATCTTGGTGACGGCACATATAAACATTCTGGGGTGCTAGCAATTAGGGCTTCGTTGGATGCAAATGTAAACATTACTTATAAAATTTTATATAACGATGCTGTTGCTATGACTGGCGGCCAAGCAATTGGTGGGAATTGGGACGTTGAAGGAATTGTTAAACAAGTAAGAGCTGAAGGAGTTCAGAAAGTTTCAATACTGTCTCAAGACCCAAAAAAATATAATCATTTAACTGAAGACGGAGTAAAGAGCCTACATAGAGATTCTATTGTCCTTGAACAGGAGGAGCTTAGTAGGTTTGAAGGAGTAAGTGTATTAATTTTTGATCAAACCTGTGCAGCAGAAAAAAGAAGAAGAAGAAAGAGAGGCCTAATGGAGGACCCTAAAAAAAGGGTAGTAATCAATAAGGAAGTTTGTGAAGGTTGTGGGGATTGTTCTGTGCAATCAAGTTGCGTTTCAATAGAGCCGCTAGAAACAGATTTAGGTAGAAAGAGAAAAATAAATCAGTCTAGCTGCAATAAAGACTATTCATGTATTAAGGGTTTTTGCCCCTCTTTTGTCACTGTTGATGCTGAAATTAAGAAAAATACAGATTTTAAAGATTTAGGAGAGTTTCCAGAGCCAAAAGTATTAATCAATAACGAAGTAGCAAATATTATGCTTACCGGAATAGGGGGAACAGGAGTGCTAACAATATCAGCCATTCTTGCTTATGCAGCACATATCGAAGGCAAAGACTCTTCTGTTTTAGATATGACAGGGCTTGCTCAAAAAGGTGGGGCAGTTTGGTCACATATCAAAATTTATGAAAAAGGTGTAACGCCTTTTAGTCAAAAAATTTCTCCTGGAGCTGCTGATATTTTACTTGCTTGCGATGGAGTTGTAGGAACTAAACCTGAAATACAAGAAGTTGTCTCTAAAGAAAAAACTCTTACTGTGCTGAATAGTAACACCATGCCAGTAGCTGATTTTGTTACAAATAGAGACCTTGATTTTAAGAGTAATGATGTCCTTAAGATGTTAGAGAATACTACTAAAGATATTATTTCTTTTGTGCCAGCTATTAAGATTTCTGAAGAATTATCTGGCGATGCAATAGGCACCAACATGCTCATGTTGGGAAGTGCTTATCAAAATGGTTTAATCCCTGTTCATGCTGACAACATAATTAAAGCAATAGAATTAAATGGAGTCGGAATTGAGAGAAATGTTTATAACTTTAACCTTGGAAGACTCTTCACTATTAACCCTAATCATGAAGTCTTTGAATTTCTTAATAGAGATAAAGTAAAAAACCTTAACTCCATAGAGTTATACGAAGATAGGTTAGAAAGAATAAAAAAATACGATAAAAAAGTCGTTAATGATTTTATTGATAATAAAAAAATTATTGATGAGATACTTATGCAAGAAGTTGATACTGAGCAAACAAACAAAGAGGCAGTGAAAGAGCTTTATAGGCTGTTTGCTATTAAAGATGAATATGAAGTAGCACGCATGCATATTGAGAATACCGAGAAAATATTGCACGAAAATTTTTCTGCATGGAATAATCTAAAATTTTATTTATCTCCTCCTATGATTTCATTCATTAAAGATAAAAGAACAGGTAGGCCAATTAAAATTGGGATTCCTGCGTATATTGCTATGCCAATTTTTAGAGCACTGAAAGCAATGAGTTTCTTAAGAGGCACTATCTTTGACCCATTGAGGCTTACTTCAGATAGAAAACAAGATCTAGAGCACAAGGAGCTATTTAAGAAAAAACTAAACGATATTAACAGTTTAATTAATGGTCAAAAAAGCAAAAAATTAGCGGATCTTGTCGAAGCTTCACGTGATGTTAAAGGTTATGGACCTGTTAGAGAAAAATCCTATCAAGGTTTTAGGAAAAGAATTAATGCCCCTTATCAAAAGCAAATAAAAATTTTTAGCAGATTATTTAGCTTCCATTCAAACAGAGATCTTAAGGTTAGGAAGGTAATATCAAAACAAAAGAGCAACATAAATGATTAAAGTTTCAGATAATTTTTATGTTTCATCACAAATTGATGATAGGCATGTAGGTTATCTCAAAGAACAAGGATTTAATTTAGTGGTATGCAATAGACCGAATGATGAAGAGCAAGGGCAAACAGGCTTTGAACAAATTGAGCAAGCTTGCAAAGAAGCAGATATTAATTTTATAAATTTGCCAATGGTGCCAGGAAATTTAACTTCAGAATTAATCACAGAAACAAAAGCAATTATCGATAAAAATATTAAAACTATTGCGTACTGCAGAACCGGTACACGTTGTATAAATCTTTGGGCATGTGCTAATGCAATAGAGGGTAATATTGAGGAAACAATTGAATTAGGCACTGAGGCAGGATATGACTTAGATCACCTGAGGCCTTTATTGAAAGAAATTAACTCTTCTTCTTAAATAACAAGATAAACCAAACTACTGGAATAATAATTAAACATCCTAGAGTTATGTTTATGGTCATCATCAACTCAAAATCGGCAATAGCTCCCAAAAAGTCTGATAGGGAGTTACCAATGAGAGCACCGTAAAGAGCGCCATTGACCCCTGACCCCTTAAAGTATTTATCTATGTCTATCCCCAGAAGCGTTACAAAAGCTAGAACACCATTGTCTATAAGCCCATAAAGCATACCATCAGGCATTAGAATATTTTCCTTTTCATATTTTTAAGCGTGAGGTATAAAA
>NYUL01000003.1 GCA_002684055.1 Gammaproteobacteria bacterium | reverse complement strand
TATAGTGGCTGTAATTAGCAATTATGTTTCTTTAACAAAAAAAGGGAATAATTTTACTTGCTGTTGCCCATTTCATGATGAAAAAACTCCCTCATTCTCTGTTAGCCCACAAAAGTCCATATACCATTGTTTTGGCTGTGGCAAAGGGGGCAACGTCTTGTCTTTTATAATGGATTTTGAAGGACTTAATTTTGTGGAAGCAGTCGAAAGGCTTGCAGACATGAACAACATAATTGTCCCAAGAGAGGCAAGTTCAGGCCACAATGATTTTAGCAAGATTTATGAGCTTAATGAGTTAGTAGCCAATGCTTATTTTGGTGCGCTAAAAAAAGATGAAAATAAAAAGATTGTTGAATATCTTAAAGATAGAGGAATAAGTGGCATTACTGCTAAAAATTTTAAAATTGGTTATGCAGATTTTAATAAATACGAATTATTGGATGCACTAAAGAAAAAATTTAGTGAGAAAGAAATTCTAGATAGTGGCAATTTCCTAAAGAACGAAAAAGGTTTTTACCCTTTCTTGCGTAATAGGGTTACATTCCCAATACAGAATTCATCAGGTAAATTTATCGGTTTTGGAGGAAGGGTAATAGATGACTCACAGCCAAAATACCTTAANTCTAAAGANAGNAAGTTCTTTAANAAAACAAGAGAGCTCTATAGTTTTAACAACGCAAAAAAAGATCAAAAATCAGATTCTTTTATAGTAACTGAAGGATATATGGATGTGGTCATGCTTAGTGAGCATGGTGTTAATAATGCTGTNGCAGCACTGGGAACAGCATTTTCTCAAAACCATATTAACTCTATGTTTAAAATGAGGAAAAAAATTATTTTTTGTTTTGATTCTGATGAAGCTGGGCTAAAAGCTGCTTGGCGGGCNCTACANATATCTCTTAAAAATGTTTTTGATGACAGGACTGTAAGATTTTTATTTTTACCAGAAGGTTATGACCCTGATTCATATATTAAANAACANGGCCAAGAGGAATTTAGAAAAAAACTTGAGAGATCTATGGTGCTTGAAAGTTTTACATTTCAATACCTTAAGCGAGGAAAGAAACTTGATTCGCCAGAAGACATTAGGCAAATTATCTTTGAGATTAAAAAAATTATTCCTGCTATTAGATCTGAAACATTAAAAGAAACTTTATTACAAAAATTCTCTGCTGAGTTAAATATTAATAAAGATCTTTTGTTAAAAGCAGATGCACCTGAAACTAAACAAGTCTACAAAAAACAAGAAACTATCCAAAAGAATAATTTTGAAAATGAATTTTTACTATTAATTTTTATTATGGAGAATTTTGGTAAGACCCTTGATANTGAGGNTGCTGATTTCTTTACTTTTATACAGAATTGCAAGAATGATGAAATTGACTCATTAAAGGAAGTGCTTTTGGCTATTAGAGCCGACGACTTATCTAAAAAACAAACTTCTCTTTTTGCTAAAGCAATGATGATTGGTCTTGAGCTAACAAAGGATGAAGCTATATCAGAGCTCATAAGAGTTTCTGACGTTATTAGGCTTGAATATGATGATAAGTTTACTGATTTCTTAATTAATCTTGCCAAAAAGAGGGAATTAACAGCAGAAAGAAAAGAAAATCTGCAAAAACTTGTAAATTTAAGAGATAATAACTCAACTCAGGAAGAGGAGCTGATTCAATTTCTCAATACATATAGTTGAATTTTGAACTTTCACAAACATATAAAAAAATAATGTCGGAAAAACAAACCCAAAAAAATGATATCGCTCAGCTCATTCAGTTGGGTAGGGAGCAGGGCTATCTTACTCATGCAGATATAACAGACACATTGCCAGACGGCTCAACTGATGCAGATAATTTTGAAGAAATAACCCAAGTTCTTAGAGACATGGGTATTAAAGTATTTGAAGANACACCTGATCAAGATGAGCTGATGCTAGGTGAAGATGAAGAAACAGATGAGTTGGCTGCAGAAGATGCAGTTGCAGCTCTTTCTCAAACCGAGATTGAATCCGGTAGAACAACAGACCCAGTCAGAATGTATATGCGCGAGATGGGAAGTGTTGACTTGCTTACCAAAACAGGCGAGATAGGCATTGCTAAGAGAATTGAAGCTTCTATGAAAGAAGTGCTTTCATTGTGTGCTGAATACCCTTTATGTATAGAGTATGTACTAGACTTTTTTCAACGAATAAAAATTGGTGAAAAGAAAACACAGGACTTGATATCTGGTTTTATGATTGAGGAACCTGAAGAAGAAATAGTTGAACAGTCATTTGAAAATACAGAGCCAACAACCGATAAAACCGACAAAACCGATAATGAGGAAGAGGAAGAAGAGGCTAATGTAATTTCATTCGAAGAATGCGAAGCAAAAATTAAAATTATCAAGAGAGAATACAATAAATACTTGAAGTCTTTGAGCAATGATAAGCTTGATCAAAAAGGCCAAAAAGCATTAGATAAATTAAAAACTGAATTTCAAATAATCAAATTTAACTCAAAAGTTTTTGACACTTTAGTTCAGATTCCGACAGAGAAAAAAGCTGTCGTTGGTGGATTTGAGAGAGAGCTAAAAAGATTGCTTGTAAAAGAGATTGGCGTTCCTGCTAAAGAAGCTAGACAGCTGCTTGAAGAGAACTTAATTAACGTCCGGTTACTAACAAAACTTGCCAAAGATAAAAGATTTAAAAAGAAAGTTATTGATGAAGTTAAGCCAACTTTTGTCAGAATTCAGAAAGATTTAATTAAGATTGATGACAGTAATTTGATGCCAGTAACACAGATTATTTCCTTGAATAAAAGAATTAATAAGGCGTATAGAGGTCTGTTAAGAGCTAAAAAGGAAATGATCGAAGCTAACCTAAGATTAGTTATCTCAATAGCAAAAAAATACACCAATAGAGGCCTACAATTTTTGGACCTAATCCAAGAAGGTAATATCGGATTAATGAAAGCAGTAGATAAATTTGAATATCGAAGAGGATATAAATTTTCTACATATGCTACTTGGTGGATTAGGCAGGCGATTACTAGATCGATTGCTGACCAGGCCAGAACAATCAGAATACCTGTGCACATGATTGAAACAATCAATAAGCTGAATAGACTTTCAAGGCAGATGATGCAAGAAATAGGTAGAGAACCTACACCTGAAGAAATGTCTAAGAGATTAGATATACCTGAAGATAAGATGCGTAAGGTAATGAAAATAGCTAAAGAACCTATTTCAATGGAAACGCCTATTGGGGATGATGAAGATTCTAATTTGGGCGACTTCTTGGAAGACTCTTCTATTAACTCACCTATAGATGACGCTTCAATCAGAGGGTTAAAAGATGCGACTGATGAAATATTAGCTTCTTTAACAGCCAGAGAAGCCAAAGTTTTACGTATGAGATTCGGGATTGGCATGAATAACGACCACACTCTAGAAGAAGTAGGTAAGCAGTTCGATGTTACAAGAGAAAGAATCAGACAAATTGAAGCAAAAGCACTAAGAAAGTTAAGACACCCAACTAGATCTGATGTGCTAAAGAGCTTTTTACACGAATAACGTCTTTTTAAAAACCTCAAAAAGTTATAGACTACATTTTCTGGCGGGCCTGTAGCTCAGTTGGTTAGAGCAGTGGACTCATAATCCATTGGTCGGAGGTTCGAGTCCTCCCGGGCCCACCACTTCTAAAATTGTCTCAATGATTTAAAATAGCTTATGGATTACATCACCTATGCTGTACCTTTTTTCCTGCTAGCTCTGCTAATAGAGCTGATTTATGGAATTGCTATAAATAAAAATACTTACAGATTAAATGATGCTATTAGTAATTTATTTATGGGAACGCTTCGTACAGCAAATAAGCTCATTATTATTGGTGCAGCAGGATATGTTTTCTATCTGGCAGAAACTAATTTTGCTATTTGGAGGATGGACATAAATTCTTGGTTTACATGGATATTTGCTTTTGTTATTTATGATTTCTTCTACTATTGGTTCCATCGAATTAGCCATGAAAGGCAGATATTTTGGGCCTCTCATGTAGCTCATCATCAAAGTGAGGACTACAATCTCAGCACCGCATTAAGACAAACAGGAACAGGCGCATTTGTTAGTTGGGTTTTTTATATCCCAATGTTTCTGATTGGCATCCCATCCTATGTTTTTATAAGTGTTGCTTCATTAAATCTGATTTATCAATTTTGGGTACATAGTGAACACATTCCAAAACTTGGTTGGTTTGAGAACTACTTTGTTACTGCTTCAAATCATAGAGTTCATCATGCACAAAACGATGAATACATCGACAAAAATTATGGAGGTGTCTTTATNATCTGGGANAGGATGTTTGGGACACANAAAATTGAAGATGAGAGCAAGCCATGCATATATGGAATTAGGGGAACCTTNAANACGTTTAATCCAATTTGGGCAAATTTTCACGTATATNTAAAAATAATGAGAGAGATGTGGTCATCTCAAGATTGGAAAGAAAAGCTCTATGCTCCTTTTGCTAGAACAGGCTGGACACCTAAAAGCCTGCCTTACCAAATTGAAAAAGATGACTTTAATGCAGAAAGCTTTAAAAAATTTAATCCAACAATTAGCAAACAACATAAGATTTACGCTTTATTTCAATATTTATTCATTACTTATATTTTCTTGGCTTTTATTCAAAGCGGATATCTTAACTATGCTGAGTTATGGGTCACAATTAGCATGGTGGCATTTACTATGTACTGCACTTCTTTATGGCTTGATGGCAAGAAGGGGATAAGGATGGAGGTATTCAGGCTAGCACTATGTATTGCCATTGGAGTTTATGCCTATCTTCAAATGTCTCTAAGCACAATCGCTATAAGTCTATTGGTTTATTCGGCAATTAACTTCTTATCTTTGCCTTTGATAAATAAAACTACTTAAAGATTATCTGGCTTCTACCTTATATTTTTCAAACCATGCAAGTATGTGATCAACCTTTGTAATTAAATTTGAAGGTCTACTAGCAATTCCATGCGAAGTGTTTGGAATTCGAATCATTGCACTGTCAATCTCTCTTAATCTTAGAGCCTGATAAAATTGTTCAGTTTCAGATATTGGTGTTCTTCTGTCCTCTTCACCTGTTATTAGCATTGTTGGGGTAGTGACATTTCCTACTAAGGATAAAGGAGAGCGTTGCCAGTAGTGTTCAAGATGTTCCCAAGGTGGTCCTGGGAATTGATGATATATTTGACCAACCATAGAGTCTGCAGTCAAGGGTTTGCTTAACCAGTTAATCACTGGCTTTGCAGAGACAGCTGCATTAAATCTATCAGTGAGACCTACCGCATAGGCAGTCGCAATTCCGCCTGCACTGCCGCCAGCTATGAATAGATTATTTTCATCAATGATATTTTTTTCAATAAGAGCATCTATGCCTGACATGTGGTCAGCAAAATCCTCAGAGCTAGAGTATTTATATTGCAGCAACAATGCAAAGTCTTCTCCATATGATGTGCTACCTCTGTAATTATCATAGAAAACAATATATCCAGCTGCTGCCATTATCTGAAGTTCGGCAGAGAAGTGAGGCCCATAAGCAAGGTGAGGACCGCCATGAATCTCAAGTATAAGAGGGTATTTTTTATTTGGATCAAAATTAGGTGGAGTTATGTACCAGCCCTGAATTTCTTCATCATCAAAGGAAGATTTATAAGTAATCTCATTTACTTTGCCAAGATTTTTATGACCAAGAATATCTTCATTTAATTGTGTAAGTACTCTATTTTCTCTTTTTTCAACAACAGCTATATCAGCAGGTCGATCTGCTTTTCCATATGTATATACAACAGTCCCATTGGCAACATGAAAGCCACCAGATATATAGGGCCTCCCTATAGTGGTACCACCAACATTAGCAGCAACTTCAGTTACATTTCCATTCAGATCAATCTCTTTTAACTTTCTTTCTCCTCGGTAATCAAAAGCATAATAAATAGACTTATTCTCTTTAGACCAATAAAGACTGTCGGCATCATCATCTAAGTCTTCAGAAATGATTTGTATTTGTCCGCTATTGAGGTTCATCACAGCAATTCTGCTTGGTGTGTATGCTAGTGGTCGTCTTTCTTTAATATAAAAAGCGAGCATTTTGCCATCAGGAGAAATAGCAGGTGATCTCTCTTCACCAGCAGAGCTTGTTATTTGCGTTAATTTTTTAGTTGAAACTTTAACTTTGTGAATATTTGCTTCACCACTTATAAGCTCCCAATCAGCTGATCTATGTGCTGAAAAGAAGACTTCTTCACTATCTGATGACCATGCAAGAGAACCAAAATGATTAAAGTCTCCCTGCGTTAACTGTCTTACAGACCCACCTTCACTGGGCACAATAAATATATGGCGATAGGAAGGCTCAACAATTCCGCGACCGTCGTATTGATACCTTGTTGTTGTAACTGTAATGGGTTTCTTGGCCCAGGTTGCTCCTTTTGGCTTATCTCTTTGCTCAACGAATGAAACACTCTCTCCTTTTACATTCATCGTAAATGCTAACCACTTACCATCCGGAGACCATGACAAGCTAGAAGGGGATTCTTGTAACTGTGTTATGACTGTTGTTTCTCCAGTATTTACCCAATGCATATGAATTTGTGTAGAGCCTGAGCTATTTGAGACAAAGGCAACTCTTTGATTATCAGGAGACCACCGCGGTGAATATGAATTACTTAATCCTGAATGCAAAGGCCTATGGCCTTCACCATTTTTTTGAATGCGCCAAAGCTTTGATCTAACACGATCTTTCATTACATCGTTAAAACGTCTGACATATACAATTGTTTCACCATCAGATGAAACTCGTGGATCAGTAGCCCACTCAAGCTCAAATACATCCATTGGATCAAATGACTCTGAGCCTTCTTCTGCCATAAGGTTAGACCAAAGAGAAACAAAAAAAGATAAAACAAAAAAAGCTGCTAAGATTTTTGCAGACTTAGTTAAAAGCATAGAATAATTAATCATATAAACAGCATATTTGAAAAGACAAAAGCTTGCTAGTCAATTATGCCAAAGCTCTATAAAAAAGGGCTCCCTAAGGAGCCCAATAAGATATTTTAGATGATTTAAATATCAAATCTATCTGCATTCATAACCTTATTCCAAGCTGCAATAAAGTCATTAACAAATTTATCTTTACCGTCATCAGAAGCATAAACTTCAGCTAAAGATCTAAGTTGCGAATTAGAGCCAAAAACTAGATCAACTCTTGAGGCTGTTCTCACAACTTCTCCAGACACTTTATCCACTCCTTCATACGAGTTTTTACCATCTGGTCTCCACGATACATTCATATCTAAAAGCTGCTTAAAGAATTCATTATCTAAGGTATTGTTATCGTCAGAGAAGTTACCAAGATTATCCTTTGTAATACCAAGTGATCTCATACCCCCAACTAAAACTGTCATTTCATGTGCGGTCAATCCTAGCAACTGAGATTTATCAACAAGCATTTCTTCAGGACTTACTGAGTACTCTGTTTTTTGATAGTTTCTAAATCCATCAGCTAATGGTTCTAAGACTGCAAATGATTCTGCATCTGTTTGACCCTCAGTAGCATCTCCTCTTCCAGGGTGAAAGGGAACGTTGGCTCCGGATGCTTTTTCAATACCAACATTGCCTGCTAATACGATCATGTCTGCTATTGAAGCGCCAATATCTTCAGCAACTTTAGTTAATGTTTCTAGGGTTTTATCGAGCTGGTTTCTATCATTTGATTTCCAGCTCCTCATAGGTTCAAATCTTATTCTTGCTCCATTTGCCCCACCACGTAAATCTGAATTTCTGAATGTTGACGCACTAGCCCATGCGGTTTCAACCATTTCTTGAATGCTAAGACCACTATTGCTTATTAGTTTTTTTGCCTTTTCAACGTCGTAGTCCTTATTACCTGGAGTGACAGGGTCCTGCCAGATAAGATCTTCTTCCGGTACTTCTGGACCCATGTATCTATTCTTAGGTCCCATGTCTCTGTGCAGAAGCTTGAACCAAGCCCTTGCAAAAGCATCCGCAAACTCTTCAGGATTATCTTTAAAGTGCATTGAAATCTTTCTGTATTCAGGGTCATCTCTTAAAGCCAAATCAGAAGTAAGCATCATAGTTGTTACTTTGATACTAGAGTCTTCAACATCTGGGGCATGATTTTCTTCTTCCAGATCAATTGGATGCCATTGGAAAGCACCTGCTGGGCTTTTAACTAATTCGTATTCATATTTAAATAAATTTTCAAAGTAACCGTTGTCCCATTTTGCTGGGTCTTTTGTCCAAGGACCTTCAAGTCCACTTGTTATAGTGTCTCTACCTTTCCCTTTTCCATAACCACTTTTCCAGCCAAATTGTTGTTGTTCCATAGGAGCATCTTCTGGGCCTACGCCAACTAGCCCATCATCACCAGCACCATGTGATTTTCCAAAAGTATGTCCACCAGCTATTAGAGCTACAGTTTCGTAGTCATTCATAGCCATTCTGCCAAAAGTTTCTCTAATATCATGAGCACTCTGTTTTGGATCAGGATTGCCATCTGGTCCTTGTGGGTTCACATAGATAAGCCCCATTTGAACTGCAGCAAGAGGATTGTTGAGTAGTCTTTCGCCTACATATCTATTGTTTCCAAGCATCTCTTCTTCCGGTCCCCAGTAAATATCTTCCTCTGGATGCCATATATCTGGTCTTCCCCCACCAAACCCAAAGGTTTTGCCACCCATTGATTCAATGGCAGCATTTCCAGCTAAAACCAAAAGGTCTGCCCAACTAATTTGCTTGCCATATTTTTGTTTAATTGGCCAAAGCAACCTTCTTGCTTTATCAAGATTGCCATTATCTGGCCATGAATTTAATGGAGAGAATCTTTGGGCACCTGTTCCGGCTCCTCCACGTCCATCACCAATTCTATATGTTCCAGCTGCGTGCCATGTAAGCCTTACAAAGAATGGCCCGTAATGGCCATAGTCTGCTGGCCACCAGTCTTGTGAGTCAGTCATAAGATCATAAAGATCTTGTTTTAGAGCTTTATAATCAATCTTACTAAACTCTTCTTTATAATCGAAATCACCATCCATTGGATTGGACTTAGTATCGTGTTGGTGAAGAATATTTAAATTTAGTTGTTGCGGCCACCAGTTCACATTTGAATGGCTTCCAGCAGTTTTAGTATTTGATCCGTGTATTACCGGACATTTTGTTTCATCAGACATTTTTACCTTTCCTTAAAATTAAGCCTAATCTTAATTCTAGATTCGAACATATAATTTTCAATGAAAATAGTACAAATTGACCATAAATCTTTATTAATAATAGTTTTACTCTTATAAATAAATTTTGTAAGTTTAGTATATGAAAACCGCTATATACCCTGGTTCATTTGATCCCTTCACTAATGGCCATAATGACATCCTAAATAGATCACTTAAAATCTTTGATAAAGTGACAATAGCAGTAGTAAAAAACTCCTCAAAAAATTATTTTTTTTCGCTAGAAGAAAGGGTTGCAATGATAAATGAATTATTTGTAGGCCATGAGAATATAGAATGTATAGGCTTAGATTCAAAGTTAACCGTTGATTTAGCAGATGAGCTAGGAGCTAAAGCAATAATAAGGGGTCTTAGAGCAGTTTCTGATTTTGAGTATGAATTTCAAATAGCCAGCATTAATCGTTCACAAAACTCTGTAGTTGAGAGTGTATTTTTTACTCCTGACGAGAAATTGTCATTTATATCATCAAGCATGGTTAAAGAGCTAGCAAGCTATAAAGGCAATATATCAAAATTTGTTCACCCCAATATTGAAAAATCTTTAAAAAGCAAATTAGAGAGTTAGATCTTTTGACAACTTTTGCAGAAATAAGTGCTTCTATTGCTTTGAACAACCCGTACTAGCTCTGAGTTACAGGCTTTACATGGCTGCCCAGCCCTATCGTAGACATTTAGCTGTATTTTAAAATATCCTGGTTTTGCGTCTGCATTAAAATAATCATTAAGTGTTGTTCCGCCTGCTTTTATGGCCTTATTTAATATCAGTCTGCTTGCTTTCAAAATCTCATTACATTCATATTCCGATAAATCCTTGCCTTCTTTGAATGGAGAAATATTTGTTTTAAATAGAATCTCAGAAGCATAAATATTTCCAATGCCTGAGATAATAGTATGGTTAAGCAAAATAGATTTTATTGAAGCATTAGACTTGCTTATTTTATTAAAAAGATAAGTCTTTGTTGCTTCTTGCTCAAAAGGGTCTGGCCCATTATTGTCGAGCAAGTAGAACCCATCCTTCGTCCGATAAATATACACAAGGCCAAAACGCCTGACATCATTAAAAATTAAATTATTAGCAGAGCTTAGACTAAAAATTATATGATCATGCTTCAAGAATCTTGACTGCTTAGATACTCTAAGATTACCGGTCATGCCAAGATGAATAACAACTGAAAAACCATTTGTAAAATCAATTGTTATATATTTAGCTCTTCTAGAAACCTGTTTTATTTTCGAATCTAATATCTTATTTTTTAGCTTTGTATTGAATGGTATTCTGAGGTTTTTATTTCTGACCTTAATAGACTCAAAGGTTTGATTCTCAAGGTAGGGCTTTACACCTCGTTTTGTAGTTTCAACTTCTGGAAGCTCTGGCACTTATTTAAATTGTTTATTTAATTCAACAATATCACCGGGGACAAGGTTGCCTATAGCTCTTTTATATTGCAATGAGGTCACTATGAAACCATAAGTTGCTTGAGACAGATTATTAATTGATTCTGAATAATTTTTCTCTGCTTGTAGAAGATCGATAAGGTTCCTTGAATTTAGTTCATAGCCTACCTTNGTTGCNTCCAATGCATCTTTGGAGCTTTCAACAGCAGCTTTTAANGAAGCAATATTTAGCTCCGAAGTTCTTAANGCTGTATNAAGAGAACGTATTTCCTGCACTATGCNTCTTTCAATAAGGATCAATTGNTCTTCTGTTTTAACTTCTTGTAGNAGNGCTTGCCTTCTTTGTGAATTATTAAGNCCAGAGGTAAACAGNGGCATAGAGAATTGAATGGAGTAAATTCTNTTTTCAGTTTCTGTTGGAATTGAAAAGGGAAGGTCAAGATCTGAGNTAAGNCCATCAAAAGTGTATTGTTTTGATGTTCTTCTNTTTGCATTTGCACTTAAATCTATCTTTGGTAAATAATTTGATGNTTTAGATTTAGTATTAGCATCTGCTGCATCGAGTCTATTTTTTGCTTCGAGTATTAAGAAATTCGCANTCAGGCCNTTNGTTACTTCAGCATCAACATCTGTCCGTGGCGCTTGATATTCTAAACCAGTATTTAGAGGAGTTATCAGTTTGACCTGTCTACCAACAATAGAATTTAGTTCTTCAAAACTTATATCTACATTACCCTCAGCTTGTACTCTCCCAGATTCTGCCCTATTTAACGCAGCTTTCGCCTCAGCTAAGTCAATTCTTGAGACAGAGCCTGAATTGAATCTTTCAAANACAGCATCATATTGATTTTTTAATGCTTTTTCTGTTGCAATCTTGGCTTCTAAGTTTGCNTTTGCTGAGAGCACCTTAAAATAGGACTGCGTNACTCTGATNATTAGGTTTTGCTGTTGATATGCAAATTGTGCTTCAGCAGCTTTNACATTTTCTTTTGCTTGTTTGTTNGCAAACCATTTATCTAGTCTGAAAAGAGGTTGGCTTATGTTCAATCCNTAAGAAAANGTGTTGTAGTCATTTTCAAGCGTTCTGTCTTGATAATATTCATTCCAGTTNGTNCCTCCACTTACCCTTACTTGTGGAAGAAGACCTGANCTTGATTGATTAAGAAATTCTTTAGAAATTGCTAAGTCAGCTTTTTTTGAATTAAACTCGGGATCTTTNTCNAAGGCTTCTTTATATATAGAAAGCAGNTCATTTGAGAACATCTCAAAGGACAGTGCAAATAGTATTAATTTNATATAATTTTTCATTCTTTAAAGTTAGACAGTATTCTGCAATATTAGTGCAATTTTAACAANGGAAATCTTTTGAATAGTGAATTTGACACTAAATAAAAACNATNATNATGATTACGACAAAATCTAACAAAAATTATATTTCTCTAGCTTTAAAGCCTAATAAATCATCATCAATTNGCCAGAATTTTATTTTTTTTGGNTTNCTCTCNGTTCTTTGCCTAACCTTTGCAATAGGTTTCTTTATATTGGGAGCAACAATGATTTTGCCATTCGCAGGGCTAGAAGTTCTTGTTCTTATTTCTGTTCTGAAACTCAATAGAGATTGGCTCAACCAATCTGAGAACCTNTACCTAGATAAACTTTATGTGAAATATAAAAAAGGCAAAAATGAAATGGTTTTTGATAGNTTTTTAAGTAAATTTTCAGTGGTTGATNTAAAAACTACAAAAAAAGTATTNATCACCACNGGTGAAAAAAAAATNGAGATAGGCTCATTCCTNAANGANGAGGATAAGGACAAACTTATTGATTTNTTGAAAGCAAAGGTANGAAAATTAAATCTATCTTAAGTGGAGATCTATATTTTCATATANNGGTATGCCNTCTGAAAATTTAGGAAAGCTTTCTCCNACAATAAGNGGTCGTAGGTAATNANTGCCATCAGCAGTGATACGAAAACCNTCATCAGATATATAGCTNGATGGCAGAACCTTNTCCTCATTGGCTATATCAGTCAGATNNCCAACAGNTATTTNCCATTTATATGGNTTGTTANTAGTTCTTTTNATAACNGGCATAACNCCTGATTTTCCTTCAGCTGCCAGTGTTACTGCTGCCTTTCCTACAGCTATTGCTTGCTCAATATCTGTTGTTGATGAAATATGTCTTGCACTTCTTTGTAAATAGTCTGCAACAGACCAATGATTTTTAAGCCCAAGTTCATCTGTAATAAGGGAAGCCACTTTTGGTGCTAAGCCACCAAGCTGACTATGACCAAACGAATCTTTTTCTTTGGAGGAAGAATATAATTCTCCATCTTTATCCTTTAACCCCTCTGATGCAACTATCACAGAATAACCATATTTACTTATATCTGATTCAACTCCACTTAAAAAATTTTCTTTATTAAATTGTATCTCTGGCAGTAAAATTTTATGTACAAAAGTATCATTTGCGTCGTTCGCAAGTTCACCAGCAGCAGCTATCCAGCCTGCGTGTCTACCCATGACTTCTAGGACAAATACTTTAGTTGATGTTTTACACATTGACCTAATGTCTAGAGATGCCTCCTTTGCAGAAGTAGCCACATATTTGGCAACAGACCCAAACCCTGGACAGTTATCAGTTACAGCAAGATCATTATCAATTGTCTTAGGGACAGCAATTGCTTTCAGGTCATATCCAAATTTTTCAGCAGCTTTGGCAACTTTCAGACAAGTATCGGCTGAATCGTTACCACCGTTATAAAAAAAATAACCAATGAATAATTTATCAAGACGTTCAAATAGATCTTGATAAAATTTCTCATCTTCTAAGCCTGGTAATTTGAACCTACAAGACCCAAAGGCTCCACCTGGCATTTCTAGTAAATTTTCTAAGGGTTTAGTAGTTTTACTGAGATCATAAAGTTCATTTTCTAGTAGCCCAACTATGCCATTTTTTGAGGCATATATATTGGCACCAGAAAAGTCTTTTTGGAATTTTGAGATTAAGCCATAGGCCGAACAATTTATAACAGATGTTACTCCACCAGATTGCGCATAGAATGCATTTTTCATCACAGTTATCTTATACTCCATTTAATACAACTAAAAGCATGAAAATTTTTTTTCTAGGTATTTCCGGAACTTTTATGGGCAACCTTGCTCAAATTGCTCGTGAATTAAATCACGAAGTATCCGGCTGTGATAATAAAGTCTATCCCCCAATGTCTGAACATCTAAAAACGCTTGGTATTGATTTTTCAGAAGGGTATGAGGAGAGTAATTTTACGGATGCTGACCTATTTATAGTTGGGAATGCAATATCCAAAAATAATCCGCTTTTGCAGAAAATTCTTAAAGAGGGTAAAAAAATAACCTCAGGACCACAATGGTTGTATGAGAATGTGCTTAAGAATAAAAAAGTTATTGCAGTGTCTGGAACGCATGGGAAAACAACTGTTACCTCTATGATTTCTCATGCTTTATTAGAAAATAAAATAAATGCTAATTATTTAATAGCTGGCATACCTA
>NYUL01000032.1 GCA_002684055.1 Gammaproteobacteria bacterium | reverse complement strand
GTCCACTTTATTTATTGCAACAATAATTGGAACTTCAGCTGCTTTAGCATGAGTTATAGCCTCAATTGTTTGGGGTTTAACGCTGTCATTTGCAGCCACCACCAAGATGACGATATCGGTTGTATTTGCTCCCCTAGCTCTCATTGCTGTAAAAGCCTCATGCCCNGGAGTATCTATNAAAGTNATCTTGCCTGACTTAGTNTTAACTTCATATGCTGCAATATGCTGTGTGATGCCACCNGACTCTCCATCAACTACGTTNGAAGATTTAATTGCATCAAGTAANGAAGTTTTACCATGATCTACATGACCCATAACTGTAACAACNGAATGTCTTTCTTTNGCGGCACTCTCGTCTGTGTATTTNTTTTCTATTTGAGGNTAATCAGTTGCTTCTTCACTNAGTTTTTGCTCTTCCTCAAATTTAACAGCAAAACCAAATTCTTCTGCAACNAAAACCGCAGTTTCTTGATCAACCTCATCATTTAANGAAGCCATTTCNCCNAGCTCCACCAATTTCTTTACAACCTCATTGCCTCGTCTATTNAGTTTTCTAGACAAGTCATTTACACGTATAGAGCCATTNATATTAACTGTTTTTTTTGGTTTTTCTTTTACAGNTTCAGAGCTNTTTTTTTGTGCTACAGGTTTNGGTTTCTGAACAGGTTTTGGTGTTTCTANAGGCTTAGGTTTGTCTTTTTGTGGTTCGAGCTCTTTAGGAACTTCAACCTTTTTTTCTGCAACAGGAGAATCNTTNGCACTTCTNATNTAAGAGAGAAGTTTTTGCTTATCCTCTGTAGAGACTAGATCATCTAGACTTNTTTGAGATAACCCGGCAGCAATCATTTTTTCGAGAAGAGCATTAGGATCTATCTTTAAAATTTCAGAGAGTTTTTTTACTGATATATCCATTATCCTTATTCCCTACTCAAACCATGGCTTTCGAGCCTCCATTATAAGAGCTGATGCTTCTTTTTCAGTAATCTTGTCTGAAAGATCCATCAACTCCCCTACTGACATTTCGGCTAATTCATCAAGCTTTTTNATGTTGTTTCCACTTAAGGAACTCAAAACATCGTTTGTAATGCCATTTAAGTTNACTAATGAATCTTCCATGGTAGGNTCATTGAAATCTGCATTGAATGCATCTTGCAACAACAATTCATTAGCTTTGTCTAAAAGCTCTGTTGTTCTTTTTTCGTCACCAAATAATTTAGAAATTGTCTCCGCATCTAAATCTACAATTTTNTCAAGNCTATCAAGCCCNTTAGCGACANTNGCTTCTTTTTCTTTATCGGAAAGACCAAGTCTTGTTGCAAGCCCATCATATTTTTCAACTAGTGTTGAATCCTGATATTCCTTAAATTGTTCTTTATTTAAAACTTGGAATGACCATCCAATCATATGTGTCATAAGTCTAAGGTTCTGGCCATTCTTACCTATGATTTGCGCCTGATTTTCCTCTTCAACTTCCAGGATGAGTGTTGATGTTCTCTCATCAACAAGTATCGAATAAATTTTGACTGGGGCAAGGCAATTCACAACAAATTCAGCTGGATTATCACTATGAATAAAAATATCTATTCTTTCATTGCCTATTTCATTTGAAACAGCTTGAACTCTTGAACCTCTCATACCAACACATGCCCCAACAGGGTCAATTCTGCCATCATAAGTTTTGACTGCAATTTTGGATCTGTAGCCAGGGTCTCTAGCTATTGCCTTAATCTCTATTGTTCCCTCAGAAATCTCTGGTACTTCTTGCGTAAATAATTGCATTACAAGCCTTTCATCTGTTCTGCTTAAAATAATTTGTGGACCTCTAGGTGTTGAAACAATTTCCTTTATTACTGCTCTAACCCGATCATTTAGTTTAAAAATCTCACCAGGAATAATTTGATCTCTTGGGATTTGAGCATTTAGATCCTCTTCGATTTCAAGGAGCAAGAAGTCTCTGTTAATTCTTTTAACTTGTCCAGAAATCACTTCACCAACAAGACTCTCGTATTTTTGTGTGATCTTGCTTCTTTCAGCTTCTCTAACTTTCTGAATAATCACTTGTTTGGCTGCTTGAGCAGAAATACGACCAAAATCTATGTTTTCAATCATTTTAGTAGCGACACCTTCTTCAACTTTATCCCATCCTTCTTTATCGGCAGCAACCGACTCTTCAGAAATTTCAAAAATCTCATCTACTTCTTCTTCTTGCAAAACGATTGTCCAGTTTCTGAAAGTTTTATATTCCCCAGAGGTTCTATCAATCTCTACTACAATATTAGCTTCATCATCGACTAATTTTTTAGTGGCGCTTGCTATAGCTTCTTCTAGAGCTTGAAAAATTATTGTTGAATCGACTCCCTTCTCCATTGAGACTGAAGCAACTACTTCTAAAATTTGTTTATTCATTCTTTTTTTCTCTTTCTTTTTTTTCTATTTGATCATCAAGATCAAGTTTACAAACTTCTATATTGCTAAATTCAAGCAATAGGGTTTCTCCTTCTGTTTTGACAGAAATTTCTGAATCCAAAACTTCAAGGAGAGTGCCTTTAAATTTTCTAAGATTATTAACCTTAGAGAAGAGTGATAATGATACTACATCTCCAACAAATTTTTTATATTGTTTTTGATTAAATAATTTTCTATCTAAACCTGGTGATGAAACTTCAAAAAAAGCAAATTCAGAAAAAATTGGTTCATATTGAAAATGATAGTCAATTTCTCTGCTAACTTTTGTGCAGTCATCTATATCCACGCCTTGTATTGCATCAATATATATTCTTAAAAGGCGCCCTTTGCCTTTTGCTGAGCCAAACTCTATGCCCCAGAGTTCACATCCAGTTTCCTCAATAATTGGGACTAAAAAGGCTTCTATATCTTTTTTTATCATCGTAATTGGTAGCGGGGGATGGATTTGAACCAACGACCTCCGGGTTATGAGCCCGACGAGCTACCAGACTGCTCTACCCCGCAGTGACGTTAAAGGATAGTTAAAAGACTTAGAATGGTCAATATTTATAGACTATAATTTACTCTTTCTAAAAATAAGCCGAAGTGGCGGAATTGGTAGACGCGCTATCTTGAGGGGGTAGTAAGCAATGCTTGTGAGGGTTCAAGTCCCTCCTTCGGCACCACTTATTCAACAGGTGGTTCATCAAAAACTTCTTCTATAACGTCATCACTGACGTTAAGAGTAAGTTCTTGTTTTGATATGTAAGCAAGCAAGAGGCATAAAATAAAAAAAACTGCTATCAAACCCCAAGTTAGTTTTGAGAAAAAGTTTGATGGTCCTAAAGGACCAAAAAGGGAGTCTGAACTGCCGCCACCAAACGCAGAACCAAGGTCAGAACCTTTCCCTTGTTGCAGCATAATAGAACCAACTATTAATACTGCTAAAATTACTAATGCTATCTTGATAAACATAATTGCGCTATCTTAGCAAATTCTTGAGGGTTAAGAGAAGCCCCTCCTACCAAAAGTCCATTAATATCTGTATTGTCCAACAAATTTTGGGCGTTAGAGGCATTAACACTGCCACCATAAAGCAATTTTATTGGTTTATTGAATATTGCTCTTACACTATTGACTACCTCATTTATTTCTAACTCCGTTGGCACAAGCCCTGTTCCTATTGCCCATATTGGTTCATAAGCGATGATTAATTCTTCAGCATCAGCATCTAAAGAACTTAGTTGGTTTTTAAGGTGTTNTTTGGTCTTACCACTTTTTTTAACTTCCAAAGTCTCACCTACACAAATAATTGGTTTTATCTTCATTTTGTTGAGCTGAAAGAACTTCTGTTCGATATCTTCATTCTGTTCATTTAACTGTGCCCGCGCTTCCGAGTGGCCAATAATGCAATAGGATGCGCCTATGTCACTCAGCATTTCAGCGGAAATCTGTGACGTAAATGCACCAGATTCTTGAGATGAGACATTTTGGCCTGAAAGAGAAAAGCCATAATCCCTAAAAGATGCCAAGTAAATTGAAGGCAATGCAATAACCATATCCTTTAAGATCTTATTGCTTTCGGTATATTCTGTGAACCATTTTTCTATGAAAGCATGAGTTCCATGCATCTTNAAGTTAGCAACGATTAATTTAGACATTAGGCTATAAGGCTCTCTATTTTAGCTAGAATGCTATCTTTCTCATTGTCTGTTTCTGCTTCTACCATTGCCCTTACAATTGGCTCTGTTCCCGATTTCCTTANAGATATTCGCGCAGAAGGATAATTTTTTTTCAAACCATCAATACTTGTATTAAATTCAGGTGTTTCAATAACCGATGGATTCTCAACAGAAAAGTTTTTGAGTGTTAATGGCTTATATCTAATTTTAGATTTTATTTCTTCTATTGAAGTATCGAGCTCTTGTAATGCAGATAGTGTTTGAATTAATGCAATATTTGCATCACCACTTTCTGAAAACTCTCTTTGTATTACATGGCCGGATGGCTCTGCACCAATATTAAGATTTTCTTTAACTAGTTCCCGAGATATAAATTTATCACCAACTTCTGTTCTGATAAAGCCTATACCCAAAGCATCTAAAGCCTCAACAACTCCCTGGTTTGACATTACAGTACCAATCACTTTATCTGATGATTTTTTACCTAGCATCTTGTTTCTTGCTGCCAAAGTATAAAGAATATCATCGCCAGAAAATATATTGCCTTTAGAATCTGATAAAACAATTCTGTCGCCATCACCATCGACAGCTACGCAATAATCAAATTCATATTTATTGGCATATTCTTTAAATAGATCTGGTTTAAGAACAGCACTATCTACATTTATATTGAAACCATCTGGATCGCAATTCACTTTAATTGTTTGAGCTCCTAGCTCCCGCAACAACATTGGAGTAATTTTATAGTTGGCGCCATTTGCACCATCTACAAGAATTCTTTTGTTCTGTAGATTGTAATTTCCTTTAAGTGTACTTTTACAATACTCAACGTATCTCCCAGATGCACTATCAATTCTAAAAGCTTTACCTAACTTGTTGGCATCTACTGTTTTAACTGTACTTTGCAATCTACCTTCTATCTCATGCTCCAAATCTTGAGATATTTTTCTACCATGTCTATTGAAAAACTTAATGCCGTTATCAGGAAATGGATTGTGACTTGCACTTATCACTACGCCAAACTGACCAGAGTATGTAGCTGTTAAAAATGATACAGCTGGTGTAGGAATTGGACCTGCTAATTTTACATCGATACCAGCGGCAATAAAGCCAGCCTGTAAGGAGGCTTCCAGCATATAACCAGAGACTCTAGTGTCTTTACCTATTATTACTGAATCGTAACCTTTTTCTTTAATAATAGTGCCAGTATGGAACCCCAAATTCAGGCAAAAATCAGGCGTGATAACGGTATTTGATGGCCCTCTGAAGCCGTCTGTACCGAATTTCATAACTTATGTACCTTGTACAGGTTTCGTAGAACTAGAAACCTTTGATTTTTTTGGAGTATCTTGGTCATTATCGTCACTCTTATCTCTTGGAAGTGCACCTGCCATTATATCTGAAATTTGATCTTGATCTATTGTTTCATACTTTAATAATGCATCTGACATGCTGTGTAATTTATCGAGATTTGCTGCGAGAATTGACCCAGCTTTTTCGTAGCAAGTATGAATAATAGAACGAACTTCATCATCTATTAATTTAGCTGTCTCCTCAGAAAATATTCTTTTCTTAGCTCCAGCTGATCTTCCTAAGAATGGATTTTCATCTTCATCATCGTATTTAAGGGTTCCCAACTTGTCTGAAAAACCCCATTTTGTGACCATATTTCTAGCTAGATCTGTAGCTCTTTCAATATCATTTGAGGCTCCAGTAGTGATACCTTCTTTACCGTTGATAATCTCCTCAGCGACTCTCCCACCGAATAAACTCGTGATTTGGCTTATTAGTGCTGTCTTGGAGTAAGTGTATACGTCTTCTTCTGGAAGAAACATTGTGACACCTAGAGCACGGCCCCTTGGAATAATAGTAACTTTATAAACTGGGCTATGTTCAGGAAGATTTAAACCAACTATTGCGTGTCCTGCTTCATGNTACGCAGTAAGTTTCTTCTGTTCCTCATTAAGAATCATTGATTTTCTNTCNGCNCCCATCATGATTTTATCTTTGGCATAATCTANTTCTTCTTGTGATACTTTNTTTAGATCTTTNCTTGCAGCAAGTAATGCAGCTTCGTTAACTANGTTTGCAAGNTCTGCGCCAGAGAATCCTGGTGTGCCCCTTGCAATCACGCCTGGTTCTACAGACTTATCAACCGGAACTTTTTTNAGGTGTACATTCATTATTTGCTCTCTGCCTTTTATATCAGGCAAACCAACCATAACTTGTCTATCAAATCTGCCTGGCCTTAACAAAGCAGCATCTAGGACATCAGGTCTGTTTGTTGCTGCTATTACTATGACACCAAGATTTTCTTCAAAGCCATCCATTTCAACTAATAACTGATTTAGTGTTTGCTCTCTTTCATCATGGCCACCACCTAAGCCAGCACCTCTTTGTCTTCCTACAGCATCAATCTCATCGATGAATACTATGCACGGTGAGTGTTTTTTAGCTTGCTCAAACATGTCGCGAACTCTTGAAGCTCCAACACCAACAAACATTTCAACAAAATCTGAACCTGAAATAGTAAAAAATGGTACCTTGGCTTCGCCAGCTACAGCTCTTGCAAGCAATGTCTTACCTGTACCTGGAGGGCCTACCATTAAAATACCTCTAGGTATCTTGCCTCCGACTTTGATAAATTTTGCAGGATCCTTGAGGAAGTCTACAAGCTCTTTAACGTCTTCTTTAGCTTCTTCACAACCAGCGACATCTGTGAAATTTGTTTTTACGTGTCCGCCATCTAATAACTTGGCTTTGCTTCTGCCAAAGGTCATTGGTCCACCTTTGCCACCAACACCACCTTGCATATTTCTCATGAATATAAAGAATATTCCTAAGAGCAGGAGAAGTGGGAAGGCTCCTATTAGAAGTTGTGACCAAACACTTGGTTTCTCAAGGGCTTCAAAGGCTATCTGGACATCAGCTTCAGTAAGACTTTCATTTAAATCCTGATCGCTTATGTAGGCAGGCTTTTGAGTTGTATATCTTGTGCCGTTGAACCTTTCAACTTCTACTGTCATCTGATCGCCTTTGTAGACGATAGATTTAACTTTTTTCCCTTTGACTTCTTGTTTAAATTCAGAATAAGTAAGATCTTCTTTTAGTGAGCTTGCTGAATAGTTCTCAAGCACCATGAAAAGTACTGAACCTGCTATTAACCAAAAAAGTATGTTTCTTCCGAAGTTTTTCATGTTTCAATTATTTAGGGACTAATCCTAACAAATAAACCTCAGCAGAAGAAGTTTTTGAAGCAGGTGGTTTTTCCATAATTACCTTTTCAAAATTTTCGCTAAAAGCCTTCTTCAATTTTTTAAGATTGGTATTGCTAAATGTCTTTATAAGTAATGTTCCTTTACTGCTTAGTATTTGTTTTGATAAATCTAAACAAAATAAGTTCAAATCTAAATTAGATTCGTCATCAACAAGTTTGATGCCTGAAAGATTTACTGACATGTCGCTCAAGATTAGATCAGTTTTTTTATTTAACGTCTTTAATAGCTTGGTAAATTCGTCAGAATAAAGATCCATTTTGTAGAAATCTATCTCGTCAACACCTTCCATCTCTAACAGATCAATAGCTAGACACTTGGTTTGAGCTTTCTTTTTTCTCTTAATAACTTGTGACCAACCCCCAGGAGCTGATCCTAGTTCAACAATTAAGTCAGCTTGCTCAATAAATTTATGTGTTTCATTGATTTGAATTAATTTATAGGAAGCTCTTGAACGGTAGCCTTCTTGTTTGGCTTTCTTAGCCCAAGTATCTTGTATATCTTTCAAACTAACTTTATTTCAGTTATTTCATATTCTTTGACACCACCAGGAGTCTCAACTTCCACGTATTCCCCTAACTCTTTTTTTATTAAAGATCGTGCCATTGGAGTTGTAAATGAAATTGTATTGTTTGCGATATCAGCTTCTGCATCACCAACAATTTGATAAGTTTTTAGATTTTCAGTCTCTAAATCTTTAATCGTTACAGTTGAACCAAAAATTACTCTATCTTCGACTCCCATTGTTTTATATTCAACAACCTGAGAAAGAGAGAGAACATCTTCAAGCTCACGAATTCTAGCTTCATTAAGACCTTGCTCTTCCCGCGCTGCATGGTATTCGGCGTTTTCTTTAAGATCACCATGTGCTCTTGCTTCAGAAATAGCATCTATAATTTCTTGCCGTTTGACATTCTTAAGCTGGTCTAATTCAGCTCTAAGTTTTTGTTGCCCTTCCGGTGTTATTGGTCTTTTTTCCATCATTAAGATAATTGCAGTGGTTTATATTCCCAATTCTCTACTCCTTTCTCTAAAGATTCAACAATTGCAAAGCCACCGGAGATTGTAGTTGTAAAGAAAATATTGTGTTCAAGGGCAGACCTTCTAATTGAGAATGAGTCTTTAATAGATTGTCTGCCTTCTGTTGTATTAATGATCATGTCTATCTCTTTATTTAATATTGCATCCACAATATGAGGACGACCTTCTAAAACCTTATTAATAATTTTTACTTTTATGCCTGAACCTTCCAAGGCATTTGCTGTTCCTTTAGTGGCTACAATATTAAAGCCAAGCTTTACTAATTTAGAGCATAAATCAGGCAGGTATTTTTTATCATTATCTTTTACACTAACAAAAACATTTCCTTCTTTTGGAATGCTTTCGCCTGCACCTCTGATAGCCTTGCCAAAAGCCTCTCCAAAACAATCTCCTCTTCCCATCACTTCACCTGTTGATTTCATCTCAGGCCCAAGAATTGGATCAACTTTTCTGAATTTATTAAAAGGAAAAACTGGTGCTTTTACAGCATAGTTGGTTGGCATTATTTCTGCATCTAGACCAAGCTCATCTAGTGTCTTTCCAAGAATAACTTTAGAAGCAATCTTAGCTAGAGAATTCCCAATGCATTTTGAAAGAAAAGGAATGGTTCTTGATGCTCTTGGGTTTACTTCAATCATATAGAATTGACCACCCTTAATTGCAACTTGAGCGTTCATTAAACCCACAACATTTAATTTTTTTGCGACTGCTTTTATTTCTTTTTTTAGTGCATGCAATTGCGTATCTCCAACACTATATGGTGGAAATGAACAGGAACTATCACCAGAGTGAATACCTGCTTCTTCAATATGCTGCAAAACACCGCCTATCAAAGTTTTTTCACCGTCACAAATTACATCAATATCTAGTTCAACAGCATCATCTAAAAATTTCTCTATTAGAAGGGGGTTATCTGCGCTGATATGTGCAACTTTGGTTAGGTAATTTTTTAGATCACCATCGGTATAAATCAATTCCATGGCTCTACCACCCAACACATATGATGGCCTCACAATAACTGGGTAACTAAGTTCAATCACTGACTGATAAGCCTCTTCAGTACTCTGTGCAATTCTGTTTTCAGGTTGCAAAAAATTGAAATCGGAGAGAAAAGCTTTAAATTTCTCTCTATTTTCAGCAGTATCGATTGAGGATGGTGGAGTNCCTAAAATATTTACGCCATTTTTTTCAAACTCTTCTGTAAGTTTTAGNGGNGTCTGNCCGCCAAATTGAACCACAACNCCATANGGATCTTCATGCCTTANAATTTCGAAGACATCTTCNGCAACAATTGGCTCAAAATATAATTTATCTGATACNTCAAAATCTGTAGATACAGTCTCNGGGTTAGAGTTAATCATGATTGTTTCTACACCTTCTTCTCTAAATGCCAATGCCGCCTGNACACAGCAGTAATCAAATTCTATGCCTTGACCAATTCGATTGGGACCGCTACCAAGGACAATAACTTTTTTCTTAGTAGAAACTTCTGATTCGTTGTATTCATCGTAAGTGGAATAGAGGTAATTAGTAGTGCTATCGAATTCAGCAGCACATGAGTCAACTCGTTTGAAAACAGGGTGTACAGCTAAACCATATCTATGGTCTCTTACTTCCTGTTCTGCAGCACCCAGAAGATCTGCTATCCTGGCATCAGAAAAACCCTTCTTCTTATAAGACTTCAATGTCGTCTTGTCTAAGTCGCTAAGTTTTGACTCAGATATGATTTTTTCATCGTTTACTAATTCTTTTATTTGATGGAGGAACCACCGATCAACTTGGCAAGAATCAAATACTTCTTGCATTGACCAGCCCCTTCTAAATGCATCAGCAATGAACCAAAGCCTCCTTTCACCTGGTGTTGAAAGCTCTAGCTTTAATGCACCATTGCCTTCGTTTTCTTTTAAGATACTTGATAAACCAACCAAACCATTTTCCATAGATCGAATGGCTTTTTGGAATGATTCTTGAAAGTTTCTTCCAATCGCCATGACTTCGCCCACTGATTTCATTTGAGTTGTTAGTCTTGAATCGGTCTCAGGAAATTTCTCAAAATTAAAACGTGGTATTTTGGTAACAACATAATCAATAGTTGGCTCAAACGATGCAGGAGTCTTGCCATCTGTAATATCATTTTTTAACTCATCTAATGTATAGCCAACAGCTAAGAGTGCAGCTACTTTTGCGATTGGAAAGCCTGTAGCTTTTGACGCTAGCGCTGAAGATCTACTTACTCGCGGGTTCATTTCAATAACCACTAATCTGCCTGTCTGTGGGTCTTGAGCAAATTGCACATTTGAACCACCAGTTTCTACGCCAATTTTTCTTAATACTTTGAAAGATGCATCGCGCATTTCTTGGTATTCCTTGTCGGTTAAAGTTTGAGCAGGCGCAACTGTTATTGAATCGCCTGTATGCACTCCCATTGGATCTACATTTTCGATAGAACAGACAATGATGCAATTATCATTTTTGTCTCTCACCACTTCCATCTCAAATTCTTTCCAGCCAACAAGTGATTCATCAATCAAAAGCTCTTTGGTTGGTGATAATTTCAGGCCATTCATACAAATTTCCTCAAATTCTTTCAGGTTATAAGCAATGCCACCACCGGTGCCACCCATAGTAAAAGATGGTCTTATTACACATGGCAAACCAATGTCTTTATGTATTTTCCAGGCATCCTCCATAGAGTGAGCGAATCCAGATCTTGGAGTTTCAAGACCTAACTCCTTCATACAATTATCAAATTTTTCCCGATCTTCAGCGTTATCGATTGCCTCTCTATTAGCCCCAATCATCTCAACGGAATGCTTATCAAGTATGCCTCTTTTAGCTAACTCTAATGAAACATTTAAACCAGTTTGACCTCCCATGGTTGGTAGAATCGCATCAGGTTTTTCTTTCTCAATAATTTTCTCTAGTGATTGCCAATCAACTGGCTCTATGTATGTTGCATCTGCGATCTCAGGATCTGTCATGATGGTTGCAGGGTTAGAATTAACCAATACGACTCTGTACCCATTCTCTCTGAGGGCCTTACATGCTTGAGTGCCTGAATAATCAAATTCGCAAGCTTGGCCTATAATAATTGGGCCTGAACCAACAATTAAGATTGTCTTTAAATCTTCTCTTTTAGGCATTCATATCCCCAAAAAATCGTTTAAAAAGGACTTCAAATTCTTTTGGACCTGGGCTTGCTTCAGGATGGCACTGTATGGAATAAAAAGGTTTAGAGGCATGCTCAATACCTTGAATTGAACCATCGAATAATGATCTATGTGTAATATTAATATCATCCCTGCCCTCAACATCAGCCACTGCAAAATTATGGTTTTGAGAAGTGATAAAGACAGTATTGTTTTTTAGGTCATGGACGGGATGATTTGCTCCATGATGACCAAACGGCATTTTTTCAATTTTTAAATCGTAGGCCAAAGACATTATTTGATGACCAAGACAAATACCAAAGATTGGTAAGCCCAAATTCATCATCTTTTTCACCTCTGAGACCGCTGATTCAAGGACGCTTGGATCTCCAGGCCCATTTGACAGAAATATGCCATCTGGTTGCATTTCTTCAACAGCTTCAGCAGTGGTGTGTGGCGGAACAACTTCAATATCCCCTCCCAAATTTTTCATGATGCGCAGGATATTTTCCTTTATTCCAAAATCTACTGCGACGATCTTAAATTTTTTCTTTGCGTCAGGAGACCCATAAGAATAAGGCGCTTTGACGGCAACATTTTCAGTAAAATTTTTACCTTCCATACCACCAAATTTCTTAATTTCAGAAGCAGCTTCTTCGTCTGTAAAAACCTGGGTAGGATATATTGCCCCTATTTTACAACCCTCATCTCTAAGAATTTTGGTCAAGTGTCTTGTATCAATATCAGATATGCAGATGGTTTTTTGCTCTACCAAAAATTCCTCAAGTGACATTTTAGATCTATGGTTGCTGGGGAAATCACAGAAATTTTTTACAATCATGCCCCGTGCTGCAATCTTTTTGGATTCGTTATCCTCAAAATTTATGCCTGTATTGCCTATGTGAGGATACGTGAATGTAATCATTTGGCCATCGTATGATGGATCAGTAAGAATCTCTTGGTAACCAGTAATTGAGGTGTTAAAAACAACTTCGCCAACACCTATTTTTTGAAAACCAAAACCAATACCTTCGAATGTTATTCCATTCTCAAGTAGTAGCTTTGCTGCAAACTTCATTTTTAGTTCAGAATACTATAAAGAAGTTAGAACATAATTTATAGATCATTTAGAATATCAGCCTATGTCATTTTCATTGAAGAGCAAAAAAGACATTGAAAAAATGAAAATTGCTGGTCAAAAGGCAGCAAGTGTTTTGGAAATGTTAACAGAACATGTAGTACCAGGAGTTACCACTGGTGAATTGGATCAATTAGCTTTTGATTACATTACCGAAGAGCTTAAGTGTATCCCTGCAAATATTGGTTATAGCGGTTTTCCAAAGACCCTCTGCACATCTATCAATAATGTAATTTGCCATGGTATTCCAAGTGAAGCTAAAGCATTAAAAAATGGCGATATAGTTAATATTGACGTCACAGTTATTGACGATGGCTGGCATGGTGATACCTCAAGAATGTATTTGGTTGGCAAAGTGCCTGCTCATGCTAAAAGATTGGTAGATGTGACAAAAGATTGTTTATTTGCAGGCATCAATGAAGTAAAACCAGGTGCTACCTTAGGTGATGTTGGCTTCGCTATCCAAGCATTAGCCGAAAAAAATCATTACTCAGTTGTTCGGGACTATTGTGGGCATGGAATTGGACAAACCTATCATGAGGAACCACAAGTTATGCACTATGGTCAAAAAGGAGAAGGTCTCAAACTTGAGGAAGGGATGTGTTTCACAATTGAACCTATGATAAATCTTGGGACCCACCATTCAAAAGTACTAAATGATGGTTGGACTGTAGTAACCAAAGATGGAAAACTTTCAGCCCAATGGGAACATACTGTGGCTGTAACCAAAGATGGTCATGAGATTTTGACTTTAGGGGATTAATTTTAATGAAATTGCCTTTAGAAGCTCATGGAATTGCACAGCGCGATGAAGATGGTTTGCTGAGCATAAGTTATCAAGAGTTTTTACCGACAGATTCTCACAAGAATGGCTTTCAATTAGAAAACGAAAATTCTAATTCATCCAAAATAATTACATACCTGATAGATGATCAGCCTATTGAAGATATTCCTACAGCTTGGCTGAAGCTTTACCTGCTATCTCTTCGTTTTTTTAGGCCTAATCAATTGAATTTAGACAATATTTTTTCGGTATTGCCTAATATAGCCTGGACCTCTAACGGCCCGATAAGAGCAGAGTCTTTACATGGCTTGCTAACTGATGAGACTTTAAAAATATATGCCCTGGATAAATTTCCACCAATGACAGATTACATTGTGCCTGAAGGGGTCAGAATTGCTGATTCTAGCCGTGTACGTTTAGGTGCATATCTGGGCAAAGGCACAACAATTATGCATGAAGGTTTTGTGAACTATAACGCAGGAACAGAAGGCCCCAACATGATTGAAGGCAGGATCTCTGCTGGAGTATTTGTTGGAAAAGACTCAGATCTTGGGGGTGGCTCCTCCACAATGGGCACTCTTTCTGGTGGCAATAAAGAGGTGATCAGTGTGGGCGAAAGGTGTCTGCTTGGAGCTAATGCTGGCATAGGCATCTCTTTAGGAAATGACTGCACAGTAGAAGCAGGCTTATACATCACCGCAGGAACCAAAGTAACAATCTTGGATGACAATAAAGTAGTAAAGGCCTTAGAGCTGAGCGGCAAAGATGGTATCTTATATTTTAGGGATTCTCTTTCAGGGAAAGTATGCGCAAAACCAAAAAAAAGTGAATTCAAACTAAATAAAGTTTTGCACGACAATAATTAATTTTGGAAATACAAATAACGCAAGATTTGGTTCGCAAAGAATCAATCACACCCAATGATGCTGGCTGTCTAAAATATATTGAAGAATTTTTAGCTAAGCGAGGCTTTGTAAACGAAACCCTCACTTATGGCAGAGTCAAAAACCTCTGGAGCATTAATCGCAAACCTGGTCCCCTATTAATATTCCTGGGCCATGTAGATGTGGTACCAACCGGCCCCATTGAACAATGGGATCATGCCCCCTTTTCTGGACATGATGATGGGACTTATATCTATGGTAGAGGCACAGGTGATATGAAAGGTGGCATTGCTTGCTTTATGTCGGCCTTGTCTAGAATTAACCCTGATGATCTAAATTTTTCACTGGGTTTTATTATCACTGCAGATGAAGAAGGACCATCTAGAGATGGAACCGTCAAAGTCGTTGATGAATTATTGCAAAGAGGGGAAGTTGTAGATTATTGCCTAATTGGCGAACCATCTACTATAGAAACAGTTGGCGACAATATCAGAATTGGGAGAAGAGGCTCCATCAATATAGAGCTAGAGGTCTTAGGTAAACAAGGGCACGCAGCTTATCCTGCTCGAGTTGATAACCCAATACATAAGGTTGTGCCATTTTTAGATAAATTATTATCTGAGGTGTGGGATGAAGGAAATGAACATTTTCCACCAACATCGCTTCAACTAACCAATATATCTGCTGGAGTTGGGGCACATAATGTTACTCCCAATAATCTTAATCTGAAATTTAATTTAAGATTCTCAACACAGATAACTGGAGATGAGATACAAACTAAGGTTACAAATTTTCTCGAAGCTGAAGGCATTAAACATAAGATACAATTCGATTTGAATGCCAAGCCCTTTTATTCGGAGCCAAAGTTATTCACTGAGGTAGTGCAAAAGAGTATTAGTGAAGTTCAAGCATTTGATACGGCCTTATCTTGTTCCGGTGGAACATCAGATGGCAGATTTATGGCAAAAACTGGCTGTGAAATTGTTGAGCTCGGCCCTAAATTTGAAACAATACATAAAATCAATGAAAAGATAGAGAAGGAAGAATTGGAACGATTAACAGATATTTACTATCAAATCTTATTAAATCTAAATGAAGAGACAAATAACTGAACTTTTTGTATAGAATAGACATTGTCGAAATATGAGAATTAAAAATTTACTAATACTTTTCAGCTTAATAGCCCTAGCAGCCTGTAGTGATAAAGAAGAGCCGCTTGAGGATTTATTTCTAGAATTAGAAGCCAGTTCAGAAACCGTCGATTACGGCGATACATTTACTTTGACATGGAGCTCAAATGCTAGCCAATGCTACGCAGGTGGTAGATGGGTCGGTGAAAAAGAACTTAGTGGTACAGAAGAACTTGAAATAAAGCGTGGAGGCACCAGCGCATTTATAATGGATTGCCGAAGAAACAACGAATTCATTAACCAAGCAGTAGCTGTAGAAATTGTTAAAAATACCAGCGACTATTTCTTATTCGCTCCGCCGGCAGATGAACCAAATTTCACCATAGAATACGCTGCAGATGAAAAAGTAGTTTATACCAGTCAAGCTAGAGGCGATGTCAATGATGACCAAGTGCCGGATGTCATATTCGGAGTGCAGATTAGAAAGGTTGCAGATAATTCATTGGTGAGAACCCATTTACTGCAATTACTTGGTGGGCCATTCCCAATTATTACAGAAGTTGTCACAGACGAATGTGATGCTGTAAGCACCTTAATACCTAAAGATTTAGACCAAGATAGTTATACAGATGTCATTGGTGCTTCATCTGACTACGAAAGACAAAACCTAAGTACATCAAAAATATGTCTTTTTAAAGGCACAGACACAGGCTTGGTACTAGATAATGAGCTGGTGGCCAATGATACAAGCCTTGATTTAGCAAATGCAGATTTGATAACAACTGGTTTGATTGATAGAAACAATAATGTCGCATTAGATATTTATCTGTTGACTGGGACCAAAGAATATTGGATCGAGATTGGGGCCTCTGACGGACCAAAATTTGAAGAGTTTGATTATGACCCTTCGGTTTTAGCTGGACTGACAGTTTCGAAAGTATTGTCTTTTGACTTTGATGCTAATTCTAATGAAGACATTCTTTTTACTGCTTACGACAGCAATGGTGCTGGAAAATTTATCACAGTACCAAAATCAGGCGATGGTACAAACTGGGCAGAGTACTTGGTGTATGACAATGTTCCAACTACAAAAGCGGTAGAGCCTATCGTATATGACCAAGATACAGATCTAGACATTTTAGTGATGGGTGACGAAAGCCCCTCCAATGGTATAGATTTGAGCCCAACTTCTGTGCTTAGAGTGTATGAAACCGGAGAGGTTAATATCTTAGAGAATCAAGTTGATATCTCTTATACCAAACAAGCTACTACCAGCTTGAACAGTCACATTATTCAAGCAGACTTTGACTCTGATTTTGATGGTGGCGACATAATCATGTCTTTTGAAGATTTTGGCGATACAACAGCCAGCTTCCTTGTGATTGAAAAGGTTGAAACCACAGATGAAGAGGATGTCACAACTTATAGCTACCTAGCGCAAGACAACGAAGAGCTTGGGCTTGCAAATGTGCCGACTGATCATGCTTTTACTATTTTCATCGATTACAACAGTGACTTTGATATTGATGTGGTCTTTGCAGTTAAAGGGGAGTTAAATACTGAAACGAATCTAACACCTCTTAATTTCTTTCTTCAGACTAACGAATCTAATTAATTTCAAAAAAGTAATTATGTGCCTTGAGGGGTAAGAACTGCCCATAGCCCTACTAATATCCATGCTTTTGTAACCATTATTTTTTTGTCTAAAAAAGTTTCTCCATCACTTTACACCTAGAGACCTCTTCAGCTATTGCAGTGTATGTATCTGTCTTATACAGATCGGCTCTTTCCTTAATAGGGTCATAATTATCTAATTCTCTTGGTTTGAAATAATTTATTGTAGTATGTTCACCTGTTAATCTATTTAATGAGTGAAAATCTAAAAAAATATTTTTATCTCTTATAAAGGGCGACATCCAACCAATAATTGTTTCAGAATCATCAAGTTTATAATATTCAGTGAGATCATTATGTATCACAATACCATCCCATCCATCTGCATATGCCACTGCATCTAAATCTTTATCTATATCTTTGAGAACTATTGAATACATAGTTTTATCAAGGGTGGTAATGTTGTTTGAATATGTTTTAGCTTTTGTATCTTTGCAACCAAGTAATGTTTCTTCTTGAGTCATTACAGAGAATGACATTAAGGTAACGAGCAATAAAATTATTCTTTTCATTTTTTGAGTATATAAAAAAAGGGCAGTTATCTCTAACCGCCCTTCTTAAAAAAATATTAGCTCTAAGTCTTTTGAGCTTCAGCCTTATCGACAGTTCTTGCAATCCCAAGCACCGCCACAGCTATTAAAGCTAAACCTATCACTACATAGTATTGAATCATGAATTCAAAGACTGGTGATATGCTTTCTAGACCTTCGCCTAAAGCTTCGCCACCTAGTAGACCAGCCATAACACCACCAATTGCTGATGCTAAGAACCATAATCCAAACATTTGACCGATATATTTACGCGGAGCGTATTGAGCAAATGCTGAGAGCCCTATTGGTGATAAAGCCAACTCACCCCATGTTTGAAGTAAATAAGTTATTAATAGCCATTGCATGCCTACAGGACTCACTTCCATTGCTAGCTGCACAGCGTAAAGCATCACAACAAAACTTAAAGCCATGAAGAATAAACCAATGGCAAATTTGACCGGTAATGATGGATCAAGATTCATGCGACCAAGATGCATCCAAATTCCAGCAAAGATTGGAGCAAAAATTACGACAAAAATTGGGTTAGCAAATTGCAACCAACCTATCGGAATAATATAGCCACCCACTGAAAGATCTGTGTAGTCTCTTGCAAAAATACTTAGAGAACTCGCTGACTGATCGAAACCTGACCAAAATGCTGCTGCACCAATAAACAAAATTAAAAGCAAGAAAATATTCTTCTTCTCTGTCTTTGTTAAGCCTGCAAATAAGAATAGATAAGCAAAATATACAAATGCTACCCCTGTTAAAAATATAGCAAAGTTTTCCGCAAAGGCTTTTGGTTCAACTGTGATGTAGCCCAACAGACCTAAACCAATAACAACTACCATTGCTGTTGAGGTTATCTTGGACCATTTAACGTATGAATCTCTTTGAGTCTGAGGCATATCATTTGGCTTGTTACCTGCTTCACCAAGCAAATGCTTAAAGTAAATGTATTGCATCACACCAAAAAACATTCCTATACCAGCAGCACCGAATCCCCAGTGCCAACCAATCTTCTCACCCAAATAAGAGCAAATTAAGAAACCTAGTGTTGAGCCTATGTTGATAGACATATAAAAGATTGTGTATCCTGCTTGCACGCGAGAATCACCTTGCTTGTAAAGCTGTCCAACAATAGTAGAAATGTTTCCTTTAAGTAAGCCCGTGCCTAGGACAACTAGTATTAAGCCTAAAAAGAAAGTTTCTGTTAGTGGCATTGCGAGCGTAAAGTGACCAAGAGCAATAATTATTGCTCCAATAAGCACAGCCTTTTGATGGCCGAGCACATTGTCAGCCAGCCAACCTCCAGGAATGACCATAAAGTAAACCATTCCGACGTAAATGCCATAAATTGCTTGTGCATCTACTTGAGACCAACCAAGGCCTGGGTTAAAACCAGTCACTGCACCTGTCATATATAAGACAAGTAAAGCTCTCATTCCATAATAAGACATTCTTTCCCACATCTCTGTGAAGAATAAAGTCACCATCCCTTTCGGATGTCCAAAAAACCATGTATCGTTTGTTGTAAGATTATTTTGATTACTCATAAGTACGAATAACATTAGCATAATATGAATAATAAATTTACTTATCCTGGGATATTTTCCCGCTTAATGTCGTTCACTTATGACATCTTCCTCGTCGTAGCTTTATGGTTTCTATTTGGCTTTATTTTTTTAGGTTTATATATATTAATTTTCTCAGGTAACGATTATTTCCCTCCACCAATCGGTGCATTAATCATTTTCCTGACCACTGCAGGATACTACGTCTATTTTTGGTCTAATGGCAGAAATACTTTGGGCATGAGTACATGGAATCATGAAATAATTACTGATAATGGGGAGCGCTTGTCCGCAAATCTAGCCTTAAAAAGATTCCTGCTTTACTTGGTATTGAGTATTATTGCGATGTCATGGATAGTCTTTGATAAAGAAAATAGATGTCTGCCAGACAAAATCTTAGGTTTAAAAATTATTAAAAAAAGAACCGCTTCCTAAAGAGGTAATAGCTCAGTATTAATATTATTGGGAAAGCCTGCAAGTAAAAAGGCAAAAGGAAAACCGCTATCGAATCTGCGAAAACTGATTCTATGAAACCATAGATCAGACAAGCCCCAAAACCGTAAACTAAAATTCGATTTACATTTAAAGTCTTACTAAAAGATAAAAGAATTTCTAGGCCGATCATGAATATCACGATGTAACACAAGAAATTTAGACTTCTTCTAAGTAGTTCTGTTTTCGATACAAGGCTAAACTTTTCAAAACTTGAGGAAGAGTTTTCGATCAATTCTGAAAAAGAGAGGTGTTTAATATTTGAGTTATAGTTAAGCCTGCTAAATTCTCCACTATATTGATCTTTAATTTCAAGTTCACCGGTTTTATCAAAGCTAAGCGATAGGTCCTCCGATACCAGCATGAAACCATCATCCCCTCTTTCCTGAATCTCGATGATAACCGGTTGACTCTCTACTGAAGATGAAACCTTTGATTTTCTAATTTCTGCAGCACTCTTGGTTAGCTCTGGCACAAAGAATTCGTAAGAAGCCATTGATAAAATGACCACTGGTGCAAAAATCATAAAAGCGTATCTGGTTTTGTTTAGGCCTGCCTGCCTGACAGTATTGAAAGCTCTGAGAAAATTTGCATCCACAAAGACTGCTAGAAATCCAACTACAGCAGCAAGGTAAATAAAACTTCTTATTCGATAGGGCTCGGTTGCCAACAAATAGAGCAAAGCGTCAATATAAGTGTAAGTATCATTAATGTCCTCAATCTCTGAGAAAAAATTAAATGAGAAATCTATGGCAGCAATAATACAAAGAGCTCCCAGAAAAGAGAGCATAGATTTTCTGAAGATATAATTATAAGCCTTCATAACCAAACCCTTTTCTGCATTTATCAGTTGTAAGCAGTAAGGCTAAAACAATGACAGCCCCATGCATCCAAAAAAAGTCCAAATATAGACCCTGCAAATTCATAGCTTTTGTTTCAAATGCAGATAGTGTTAGCAGCAGATATAGAATATTAAAAATGGATAAAAAGAAATATGTCCTTTCTCTGCCAAAAAACGAACTATAGCTTGAAAAAATAATTGAAAAGATAAAAGAGATTACACAAAAGATAGGCAAAGCTAGCCTTATGAGTAATTCTTTAATATTTTCAAATGAAAGATCTTCAAAAAGTTGAAGAGTCGAAACATATTCTGCCGAAGCATAATTCTCTATTGGAATATTAGCTTTATTGAATTTGGATATTGCGTTTCTTCCATTATCAAAAAAGAAACCGTCGTTGAGAATTAGGCTTACGCCGGTCTCTGTCTCTTCAATGACAGCAGTGTTTCCATAAATAAATCTATCTATAGATTGTGAATCAATAAAAATTAAATCTTCATATAGATCATTAGATTTGTTCCCATAGACATTGAAAGTATCAGCCTGCAATGCAACAAGCCCCGAGGGGGTAAGTATTTTTGAAGCAAAAGAATTGTCTTTGTCGAGCAAGTCTTCGCCCTTACTGGTGAAATATGGAGAAATAAAAGCACTTAAGAACATAGATACGAGAAATACAGACAAAATAACGAACTTTTGCCCAAAAATTAAACGAGCATGAGTCATTGATCCTGAAGTTAAAACGGTGTCATGATTCTTAAAAATTGGGGTTAAGACAAACCCAACAGCTAAGAAAACGCTAATTGGGAGCACAAGGTTCAATAAACCAGGAGAAAATAAAATTAAGGCAAAAAGGATGTTTTCGGCTGAAATCTTGCCTACTTCTGCTTGTGAGAGGAAAATATTGAACCTAGAAAGCAATACTAATCCAAAAAGGACTAGTGAAACCCAGCAAATGTTTACTATAATTTCCTTACTGATATAACGTGAAATAATCACTTCTTAAGAATATCAAAAAGGAGAAAAAATGGCATTCTATAAAGCACTTGAAAAAATCGAACTGAAAAAACATTCAGAAGCATCTGAAAATAACTTTGGGGTAGTCTTCTATTCAAAAGGATCATTAAAATCAACTAAACTCTTTGACAAGGAAGTTAAGGGAAAAGTTTCAAACTTTTTTGAGGATGAATCAAAGTCATCTTTGATGGTCTCAAAAGAATTCTCTGGCTTGTCTAGAGATATTTTATTTGTAAGAGATTTTGATAAAAAGAAATCTGAACACAAAAAAGAAAAATGGTTGATGGGGGTATTTGCCCAACTTGATAAATACAATGTTGAGTCTGCAAGCATATTTGCTGATACCTCAACGCATATCAAAGACAAGAATTTTACTTTTAATATCGCTAAATACGCAGAAAAATCAGCGTACAGATACACGGACACTAACCCAAATACCAAAAAGGATGCCAAGTTAAAAGAATTAGATATCTGTGTAGAGAAAAGTAGTGCTGCCCTTAAAAGATCTGTGGAGCTAGGGCACAACGTTGGTCGTGGAGCTAATACAGCCCGTAATCTCGGTAATAGACCAGCTAATTATGCTACGCCAACCTACATTGCTGACCAAGTAGTTAAGCTTGGTAAAGAAGTTGGTGGTTTTAAAGTAGATGTCTTAGAAGAAAAAGATATGAAGAAACTAGGTATGGGATCTTTGCTGTCTGTTTCTGAAGGTAGTGTAGAACCAGCGAAGCTGGTCACAATGGAATATAAAGGTGGCAAAAAAGGAGCAAAACCAATAGTGCTTGTTGGTAAAGGTGTAACTTTTGATACTGGTGGTATCAGTCTCAAGCCTGGGGCAAAAATGGACGAAATGAAATGGGACATGTCTGGTGCAGGTTCTGTGATTGGAACAATGGCTGCTGTAGCTGCTTCAAAATTACCAGTTAACCTAGTTTGTGCTGTTGGCTTGACTGAAAATATGCCTGCGGGCAATGCCACCAAACCAGGTGATGTTGTAACGTCAATGTCTGGACAAACTATTGAAGTACTTAATACTGATGCAGAAGGCAGATTAGTCTTATGCGATGTCCTTACTTATATAGAAAAATTTGATCCAAAAGTTGTCATAGATACCGCTACATTAACGGGTGCAGTTATTGTGGCACTTGGTAGTGTTGCAGCTGGCGTCATGGGCAATGATCAGAAATTAGTTGATAAAATTTTGGAGGCTGGGTATGCATCAGGTGAAAAAGCTTGGCAACTACCCCTTTGGGATGAGTACCAAAGTTACTTGCATTCAAACTTTGCTGATATTGCCAATATTGCACCTGGCAGAGCTGCTGGAACAATTGAAGGGGGTTGCTTCCTTTCAAGGTTCACAGAAGATTACAAATGGGCGCACGTAGATATAGCTGGTGTTGCTGATATTGGTGATGGCATGAATAAGGGATCTACTGGTAAGCCAGTTGGCCTGCTATTTGAGTATGTAAATAGTAATCGTTAATGGCAGCAACCTTCTTTTCAGGCTTTAAAGACCAAGGATCTGCACTTAATTACTTGCTAGATAAAATCTATGCAGGTTTTCAAATGCAGAACTCTATTTGTGTTGTTTTAAAAGATGAAGAACATTGCGCTGAGTTTAAAAGAGGTCAAAAACAAAAGTATTTTGAGAATGCCAAAATTGAATACCTCTACGATGACAATATTGCTTTTATCAATGAACAGCCAGTCGGGCACTATGACGAAGTCCATATCTTGAGTGATAAAGTCTTAGAACTGCCCCTAGATGTCTGTGACAACATCTTTGTCTACACCACTAGTGCGGATGAGGAGATAAACAAAGCATCACGTACCCTTTATGCTAATCTGAAGAAAAACAATATTGAGTTAAACCACAAAGCAATCTAATGGAAGCCAAATACTCGCCAATTCAGATCGAAGAGAAATGGTCTAAGGTATGGGCCGATAGAGAACTAGCAAGGCCTGGCTCAGAGGATCATTTTTCACAGATCATCCCGCCACCAAATGTTACGGGGACTTTACATATGGGGCATAGTTTTCAATATGCCATCATGGATTTCTATACCAGATACCATCACATGAGAGGCACTGACTCATATTGGCAAGTTGGTACAGACCACGCTGGCATAGCAACGCAGATGGTTGTGGAAAATAATTTGCTTAATGAAGGTAAGTCTAAAGATGACTTAGGTCGTGAAAAGTTTTTGGATGAGGTCTGGAAGTGGAAAGAGTATTCGGAAGGCAAAATCTCTTCCCAAATGAAGAGGCTT